>CALXPF010000009.1 GCA_944390205.1 uncultured Alphaproteobacteria bacterium | reverse complement strand
GGGTATCGCCATGCGATGGATCAATATAAAGCCAACGAGACAATCAATGAACTGACGCTTCGAGCGGTGAGTGTGGGTGAACAGGTGCGACAAAACAAAGGGACGCTCACAATGGATGAATTCCCGGCGACAACAAGACAAGGCTATCCCGTGACAGCGTTTCGGGAACCGGATGATCCGAAACTGTTTGAGTTAGAAGTGACGCATGTGCCTGTGGGGGTGTGTCGCAAGATTTTAAAGATGGGGTGGAAACTCCCTGTTTTGATGAAAGCCAATGAGATTGTGTATGGAGGGAACGACTTGATCTGTGAACCAAGTGATATGGATAACAGAGAAACGGCCACCATGGTGTTTTTGTTTGATGAGGATCTGGATGAGACGGCATTGCCCAACTGGTATTGTGAGAAGGACAGTGATTGCGGATCGTGTCAAAGGTGTCAAGAGAACATTTGTGTCTCCTCTTGCGAAGGGTATGAGCGGTGTGCTCAAGATACGGAGACGGGAGAGCAGATCTGTTGCCCGAAAGAGAGACGATCAGGACCGTACTGTTGTGCGAAAGCGGTGAACGGGATGTGTTGTAATGAGAACGATCAGTGTTGCCCGTGGCATAAGCCCCTGATTGATAAAAACGGGACGTGTTATGCATGTGATAATGAAGCAGGCGTCAATGTGACCGGCGTAGAAGAGAATTGTGGGGTTTGTGAGAATAGAGAATTATGGGAAAAGAGTACTTCTGAGACCCAATGTGTGATCCCGTGTCCTTCGGATAAACCACTGAGGGGGAATGATGGAAAATGCTATGCGTGTGATGAAGAAAATCCTGTAGATCTTAGGTATATCTCTAAAGTAGGCGAACGTGAACAATATTGTCAAGCAAAATGCCCAGATAGAATTACAAATGGATTTGCACGCTATTATTGTTCTTTTTCATGTAAAGAAAATGAGTTTGCTGGTGAAAATGGGGTTTGCCATTCTTGTGATGATCCTACAAATATTAATCTTTCACCCTCATTAAAAGAGGAGTGTGCACGGTGTTCTCAACGAACATACTATTCCGAAGCTGGTCGTTGTGTTTTAGATTGTCCCCAAGGAGAAATAAGAGGTGATGATGGCCTTTGTTATCCATGTGATTATCCAGATCCGATTGTAAGTGGATATTGTACTTTAGCCTGCCCTAATCGTATTGAAAATGGATATAATAATTGGCGATGTTCCATTCCTTGTGGAGAGGGAACATTTACAGGAAATGATGGTAAATGCTACTCTTGTGATGAAAAACAAACTATTACAGTTGGAAGCGTATATCATACAGGGTGTGAACAATGTCCTAACAGAATATTATTCAATGGGTATTGTATTTTAGATTGTCCTGAGGGAAAAATTAAAGGTAATGATGGAAAATGTTATTACTGTGATTATCAGGATCCAATTGCTGTTGGAAGTGCTGGTGAATACTGTTCTTTGAAATGTCCTAATCGAGTGGCTAGTGGATCAAATGGTTATTATTGCTCTCTTCCTTGTGTCGAAGGATACTTCTCAGATACTCAAGGCATTTGTCACAATTGTTATGAAGATAAGAATATTTTTGTTTCTTCTAATGTTGGTCAACTTGGTTGTGAGCGTTGCCCAGATACACGGAATTTGTATAACATCATGTGTGTTCCGAAGTGCCCAGGGGATGCTCCACTCAGAGGATCAGATAATAAGTGTTATCCATGTGATACAGAAGAAAAAGTATCTGTTAATTTAATGACGGACGCTTGTTATGAGTGTGCCGATCAGCGAAAGCTCGATGGAAACTATTGCGTGTTAAAATAATTTTCTCTTGACCTTTTTTGAAATAAAAAAATAAAGAAAGCTTTTTGGATAGCCAAACAGAAAACTATTATTCAATCAGATTTATAAAAAATTTCCGAATTTTAGTGAGCTTCTTTCCAGTTGTCTCCGACACCTATATCGGCAATCAACGGTATGGAAAGTTGAACAACGTGTTCCATTGCCTCTTTAATGAGTTGTTTGGCTTGATCTACCTCGTCTTCTTTCACCTCAAAGACCAGTTCATCATGAACCTGAAGCAACAATTGACAATCCAGTTTTTGATCGGTTAACATATGATCAATCTTATTCATTGCCATTTTAATAATATCTGCGGCTCCTCCCTGAATGGGGGCATTGATGGCCGCCCTTGAGGCAAAACCTTTGCTCATTCGCTCATTCATTCCTTGAATGAAACATCGTCTGCCAAAGGGGGTTAAAACAAAACCGTTTTTCTCCGCAAAAGCGATTGTTTTATCCATATATGTTTTTATTTCCGGATAATTTTGAAAATATGATTCAATATACTGTTTTGCTTCTGTTCGAGAAATACCTAATTGATTGGCAAGGCCGAATGGAGAAATACCGTAAATAATCCCAAAGTTGATTGCTTTGGCTCGTCTTCTTGTATCTGAATCAATCTCACTTAAGGGCTTGTTAAAAATTTGAGAGGCTGTTCGAGCATGAATATCTTCATTCCGTAAAAAGGATTCTTTCAATGCTGAGACATTTGCCACATCCGCCATTAACCGCAATTCAATTTGAGAATAGTCCGCAGCGATCAGTTTATATCCGGATCTGGCAATAAAAGCTCTTCTGATTTCCTTTCCGGCCGTGGTGCGAATGGGAATGTTCTGTAAATTCGGATCCTGCGAAGACAAACGCCCTGTATTGGTCACTGTTTGCAAAAAAGAGGTATGAACGCGATTTTTGATGTCCGCTTGTTTTAAAAGGGCTTCAACGTATGTGCTTTTTAATTTGGCAAATGTTCGATATTCTAAAACGGCTTTGGCCAGTTCATTCCCGTTTGAGGCCAGTGTTTCTAAAACTTTAACATCTGTTCCGTAAGCTCCGTTTGCTCCTTTTTTGCCACCTTCCAATCCCATTTTTTCAAAGAAAATCATGCCCAGTTGAGCCGGAGAATTAATGTTAAATTCTTCTCCCGCCAGTTTATAGATATCACCTGTTAAGCGGGATAGTTCGTCTCCAAAAAACGTATTTAGAGTCTTTAAGTGGCTTTGATCAATCATAATGCCGGTTTCTTCCATTTTAAATAAAATGGGAACCAGTGGGAGTTCAATATTTTCATAAACAAATTTTAATGTATCATCCGTCAATCGTTTTTTGAAAACATGATAGAGCCTCAGTGTGATATCTGCATCTTCGGCCGCATATTGTGTGGCGTTCTCTAAATCTGCTTGATCAAAAGAAATTTGATTTTTACCGCTTCCGCAAATATCCGTATATTTGATTGTTTCATGATTGAGAAAAAGCGAAGCCAACTCATCCATCCCGTGACCATGAGTTGTCCCGTCTAATATATAGCTCATCAACATGGTATCTGCTATATTTTTGATTTGAAAGTCAGTTCCGAATTCTCTTGCAAAAATATGCATATCATATTTGATATTATGTCCGATTTTTAAAATGTTTTCATCTTCTAACAAGGGGCGTAAAAGTTCCAATGCTTTTTTGACGGGTATTTGAAGCGGACGGTTTGTTTGCGTTTTTTTTGCTTCTTGGTAAGAAAATAAATCAGCAGGTGGCGTTTCTGTTTCTTCATCGCCTCCGTGTCGTAGCGGAACATAGCAGGCAATCCCGTCGCTGTCAGACAGAGAAAAGCCGACTAATTTTGCATGAAGCGGATTTAGTGAGGTTGTTTCCGTATCAATGGCAAAATAAGGTCGTGTTTGGAGTCGCTTGATCCAGCGCTCAAGTTCTGCTTGTGTTTGAATCAGCTCATAATGCGTTTCAATAATCTGATTTTGATGAACGGTTTTAATTCGTTCATCCGTCCACATGGGCATTTTATTCAAAAGCGTTTTAAATTCATTCTCCAAAAGAAATGAACGCATTTTATCGGTATTGGGATCTTGTGAGGCAAACTTCTCTAAATTTGAATCGACAGGAACTTCCGTATTCAAACGAACCAGTTGTTCGGAAATTAAAATTTTTTCTTTATCTCGTTTTAACCCCTCTCGTCTTTTTTCCTGCGGAATCTCATCCAGATGGTCTAACAAATTTTTTAAAGAACCAAAACGATTGATCAGTTCGGCTGCTGTCTTAGGTCCAATACCGGAAGCCCCCGGAACATTGTCCGTTGAGTCTCCCATAAGAGCTTGAACATCAATCACTTTATCCGGTGTGACGCCGAATTTAGCTTGAACATCGGCAATAGTCAGTTCCTTTTTTTTCATCGGATCAAATAGACTCGTATGCTCATTCATGAGTTGCATTAAGTCTTTGTCGGCAGAAATAATACGGACATGCCAGCCTTGTTCACCGGCCAGTTTGGCATAAGTCGCAATCAGGTCATCCGCCTCAAATCCCTCTTTTTCAATCCAAGGAATATTAAAGGCGTCTACCGCTTGTCGAATAAGCGGAAATTGAGGAACTAACTCCGGTGGTGTTTCCTTTCGATTCTCTTTGTAAGGTTTATAAATCTCATTGCGAAAATTATGTCGTTTGGCATCAAATACCACCACAATGTGAGAACACCTGTTCTCCACAATCAGATTCATAAGCATTTTAACAAAACCATAGACGGCGTTAACGGGAGTCCCGTCCGATCGTGTCATCGCAGGAAGGGCATAAAATGCCCTAAAAATATATCCCGATCCATCGACCAGACAAATATTTTTTTTTGATCCGTCAGAGGTCATTTTCCCTCTTTTTTCTTTTGAGCGGGCTTTGTTTTTACATCTTCTTGCAGATCTTCCGTTGCATCAGAATCATCTTTTTTTTCTTTATTTGTCTTCGAATTTTGAAGAGATAACTCTTTGATGGATGTATAAGCAATTTTACAGTGATGCGGACAATACGGCTTTCCCGTTACGGTATTTTCACCACAAAAATGAAAATCCGGATCTTGCGGATCACCGATCGGCCAACGACAAGAATTTAATTTGAGATCCATAAGAGTCATGTGGTCCGGTTTGGGCTGTTGTATTTCTTTTTTTTGCGTCTCGTTTTTTTTGATGGGTGAGGGACGAGCGGCTAACTCCAAACGGTGGACTTTTCCAACAACCGCATTTTTAGAAATACCGAGTTCTTTCCCGATTTCAACCGTGCTTTTCCCTTTTGACCATAATTTTTTGAGTAATTTTACTTTTTCCGGTGTCCAAGCCATATTTTTACTTCCTTTTATGTTAATAAGATGACAACCAGTGTAGTCCTTTTACGGATATTAGTCAAGATAAATAGGCATTCCCAAAACAGTATAATTCGGGCTTTCAAACATTTCCTTTAACTGATCTTCAAAAGGTTCCGTAAAGTAAATGTCTCCGGAGGGGGCCTCGTATAGTCTCAAGTACATTTGAATGTTTGTCATGGGCTCTCCTTCCGAATAAGGAGTTTGCTTCCTCAATTTGTTTAATTCAATTGCAATAACAGGCGTTAATTTTCTTGCCCGATACGCTTTTAAAATACGGTCGGATTTTTGAACAAATTCGTCCGTACTTTTCCAACCGGCTTGTTGAATTAAACGTTCCAAATCCTCCTTTTTCCCCAATTTCTCAAAACGATTAACAAGCCCCTTGAATGGATCGGCTAAATTGAGTCTCAATTGAACGCGATCTGTCATTAAATTTCTTAATTTTTGTTGAAGTTGAGCCGGTTCCTCTATACTGTTATAGTAATTCTTTATATTGTTTAATGTTTGTCCCAGTCGATCAACATCTGTTTCCGTCAGATCTGTTTTCTTAAAATTTTTGACTTGATCCGGCGTTAAATGATAAAAAGATTGAACTTCGGGATATGAAAAGAATTCTTCCATATGTGTACTTAATACCAAGCCGGGCTGATCTAAATTCAAAGTCTGCCGTTGATCCTCTTTGTTTTCAGACCAGTATACGGGATCTAATAAAGGATAATAAGCGGCCGGCAAATCATCCAAATATACTTTCGCAAATTCTTTAAGGGGTTCCGGAATAGTTGTCGGTTTTGTCCCTTTCCAAATAATAATCTCGGGATGTGTTCGTATTTTTTTGGCAATTAAGGGCGATTCATGTAAGGCCGGAAAGATATATTGTCTTTTTTCAAAAGGGGTCATCAAAAGCGTTTGAAGCATCAGATCCGTTCCGATACTTCGCTCTCGAATCAACTGACTTAATTCGGCTATATCTCCTCTTGAAATATCTCCGGTTGCCTCAATTTTGTCCTCTAACTGATCCAACATATCGGCTTTTGCAACGAATGAAAGGAAAAAAAGAAAGATAAATGGTAAAAATAAAAATTTAATTAAATGATCAGTCATTTTCTATCCGAATTTTATATTGAAGTACTTTTTCACCTCCTGCGGGAATATCAATGATCCATTGAACCCGATTGGCGGTTATTTTTTGCGAAGGAACCGTTTCCGATAAAATGTTAAATGTTCCGGCAAAGTTTTGGTAAACGATAACTTGCGCGTTTTTCGGCCCTCCGTTTTTAAACGTAATTTCGTAGGTGCTTTCTGTCAGATTGGTCGCTAACTTTGCGTAGCTTGTTCGCTTTGCATTTGCGGATAAATCAAAAGCTTCTCCCATATGAAGACGTACGGTTTCAAGATTTCCCGTATGTTTAATGCGATCTTCACCGACAAAAAGCATATTATTTTGCGTGTCTGATTTATATAATCGGACAACTCCTTTTGGCAAAGCAATCCCCAAATTATTTTGTTTTGTGTTGTCAAAAGTTAAATAAATTTGCGGTTTTACATTTTTAAGTTCTGTTGTATATGGGCGTAAAGAATTATCAAATTCATACGATTTCTTAACAGGAACAAACTGAGCCGATAATAAGTTTACCTGTTTTGTTTGATTGGATAAAATATCTGTCTTTTGAGGTAAGGTATATAGATAAAAATCAGACAAACTTTCAACACTTGCTCTATTCAAACCTGATGCAAAAACCACATCTGTTGATTCTTCCATATATCGACGCGGTTGGACATATTGTTGAACCAGATTAACATCACCAGCAACAAGTTGTAAACGTGCCTCTTTATAATCTGTTCCAGATTGATTGTTCAAAGTTACAAAACCAGTCAAATCCATCTGATTTTCTGTATCATTTAATTTTGCCACATAACTGGCTTGCCATGATAAACCTTGTGTTAAGTATCCTAATGAAAGATTTTGTTCACCAGCCTTTTGAGATGAGACATCCATGACAAGAGTCGGTCTGGCTCTCAATTGATCTGGAATCTTGTTAAATAAAACTCTTCCTGGATATGATGCCTCAATCTTCCCGTTGATTTCAAAAATCGGTTGATTATTATTGAATGCCAAAAGTTTTCCTGCTTGTGTTGTCACATTACCTGTGCTGGGATGAATATACTGAAGAGTGACAGTAGATCCAACAGCTTTTTCCATTAAAGATTCATAAGACAATAAATCATAGTTAAAGTTTTGTTCTAGGACGTTTATGCCAGCCCCTTGTAAAATGGCACTCTCTGGTATAATCTGAGCAGAAATGCCACTAAAAGCAATCTGATTATTTCCTGCTTGCAATAAAACAGACCGAGTGTCATTAACCAAGGCTCTGTTCTCATTGTAAATAGCTATGTTCAGAGATGTTTGGTTATCTTCAGAAATGTTTTGTTCCACCGCAAAAGCTGGAGAAAGCCACACTCCCCATAAAAGTGTTGTCGCTGTCAGTAACGTATATCTCATGCTATTTTTCCTCCTTTTTTAGAAATGTAAATGAATTTCTATCTAAGTTATTCTTTTCTAAAAATTTAATCCATTCATTTTCCTTTTTCAAGGATAAAAATATTTCGTAGTATCTCAAACATAAAGCATTAATAGCTGAGGTGTTTAATCCAAAAGTCGAATTTGAATTGATCAGCGTTTTTGAAAAAAGAGCCAATTCTTTTTGATAAGATTTCTTAATCCCTTTTTGATAGAGAATAATCAAGCTTAAAAAGGCTATCAGAATAAACAAAAAGAGTGAGGCGGTTTCTGTTTCAAATCCGGCTTTTTTTGACAGGTAGATTGATAAGAAAATCAGAATTCCTTCCGTCAACCAATACTGGAGCAAAAAGAGGAATAACCATATCCCCTTTATGATTGGGAAAAATAAAATCCGTATTATTTTTTGATGGCTCAGGGTGATCAAAAAGGATAAAAACAGAGTTCTTTTCCCTTTAAATTGTTTTACTTGGCGGAGATGTATCAAAAAATTTGTGTCCCAATCGGCATTGATCAACAAACGAATCGTTAAAGGAGAAAGCTGATAAATAAAATGAAGAAGCTTTTTTTCCGGTTTTTTAAATCTGAAGTAAATCAGAGAAATCAAAAGATAAAATAAAAGTGAAAAAACACCCATCATCAGAGACAAAGAATTCAGATTCATATTCAGAAAATAGGAAAAATCGGTTTGTGGTAAGGCGTTAAAATCGAATGTCTCTACTAATTTGACCTCGGCATATGCCGGTAACGGACGCTTGAGTTTGAAGAATGTATTTCCGGTTTCATCCGATTCCGATTCCCAAATCGGTGGAATATCAACATTATTAGATCCAAAAAACAGCTTTTTATCAAATACTCCCGTTTTTTGCGGAAAAAGAACTAAAACAGAAAATCTTTCAACGCCAAGAGGCCAGTTCGGACCTGTTAAACTATAAACCAGTTGGCCGATGTCATCTTTTGAAACAAGAGCATTTTGAACGAGATATTTTAGGGTGACGTTGTGAACACCGGGGGCCAGAGTCGCCTCATTTGAAAATATGACGGATTTTTCTGTTTCGCTCTGCTTTAAGAACAAGGGTTGTTTATCAATTTGAGCGTCAATCAGTTGAATATGGGCCGGTTTTATGTTTTTAATGCCGGAGGGTTGTTTTGAAAGAGTGCGTGTAAACTTTTTATCGGGATCGGTGTTGACAAACTGAATACGTTCTTCAACGGATATTTCTTTTTGATTGAGAATTTGAATTAAAATAACAAAATCAGTCGTATGATCAATAAATGAGGCGGTTGTTTCCTCATTAAACGGGGTCTGAATCGAAAAATCGGGAATGTATGTCGAAATTTGATTGATCGTTGTGTTTGTTTGTGATGAATTTTCTTGAGATGACGGATTTAAAGTCGGCTCGGAAGACAAAGTCGATTTTGTAATATCGGTCGTACCGAAAAGTCGTATTTTTTCTTCATCCATCCACCCGCTTGGTTTTTGTTGAATCGGCGCCCCGTTCGTTTCATCTATGTGAACAAAAGGTTGTCCCTTAAAAATTACGCTGTCCGCTGTTTGTGATTGATTCCGATTCGACAGATCCAAAAGGCTTTCTAAAGACGCGGTCTGGGCCGAGACAAGAGGGCTTGTTAAAAGAAAAAATAAGAATAATAAACAGTTATACATATTTTATCATCCTTTTTTTTGAGCAGAACTTTCTTTTTTGAGAATATCTGCCTGACAAATATCACTGAGGGGACATTTTTGACATTTCGGATTTTTAGCGGTACAAATATATCTGCCGTGCAAAACCAAGGCCAACGAGACATCTTTTTTATACCAATCCGGAACAAGTTTTTGAAGCTTTTTTTCAACATCAACGGGTGTTTTTCCCGTACAAATTTTAAGACGGTGACAGAGCCGAAAAACATGCGTGTCAACACCGATCAGCGGGGCTTGACAGGCCACATTTAAAAAAACATTCGCTGTTTTGCGTCCGACTCCCGGAAGAGTGATAAGTTTTTCAAAATCGAGCGGAACCTCTCCTTGATACTGATCTAATAAAACATGTGCCAAACGGACAATATTTTTTGTTTTGTTGTTAAAATAATTGATGGATCGTGTATAGGGTAAAACCCCTTCAATCCCCAAGTCGACAATTTTTTGCGGTGTATCTGCTACGGGGAAAAGTTTTTCCGTCACCTTGTTCACCCCTTTGTCCGTACTCTGGGCCGATAGAATAATAGCTACCAAAAGGGAAAAATGATTTGTCCAATTGAGTTCACATCGAGGATCTTTATAAATTTCATTAAGCCTTTTAAAAAAACAATCTCTTTCTTCTTTATTCATGAGCCTTGATGCCATTATTTTTTCCTTGATAAAATAAATTGAATAATTTCTTCCAAATCATGAGCTTGATCTTTGAATAAACTTAAACTTTCCTTTGCTTCTTTGGCCAGTTGAGAGGCCAGCGCTTTTGTTTTTTGAATGCCCAGAGTTGAAATAAAAGTAGATTTACACCCATCTTTATGAAGCGTTTTTCCGACAATTTCGGGAGATCCTTCTACATCTAAAAGGTCGTCGGTAATTTGAAAAAGTAGTCCGATGGAGTCGGCATATTGAGAAAGAGCCTTTAATACGTCTTCGGAAGAATGAGTGGCATAAGCCGGAGCCAGACAGGCGTATTTTAACAAGGCTCCCGTTTTCAGAGATTGCATTTGCTCGATTTGAGATTTGTTTAACGGTGTTTTTTCACCGATTAAATCCATCATTTGTCCACCGATCATTCCCTGAGTTCCGGCAGCAACGGAAAGCTCAAAAATAAGTTTACATCGAATGGTGGGATCCGGCAAGGATTCGGGGCGTGAAAGTATTTCGAAAGCTTTTGTTAACAGAGCGTCTCCGGCCAGAATTGCCGTTGCTTCATCAAATTGAATATGTGTGGTCGGCTTTCCGCGTCTGAGCGTGTCATTATCCATGGCCGGTAAATCATCCTGGATCAGAGAATAAACGTGAACCATTTCAAGCGCTGTTCCGATTGCAATTGCCTGTGATATGGGCAGATTGAGTATTTTCCCGACCGTTAAAACCAGAAAGGGACGTAATGCCTTTCCGCTTCCGATGGCGGAATACCGCATAGCCTCAATGACGCGACTCGTTAAATCATTCGGAAGAAATAAAACACGATCTATTTCTTGATCGATAATACGCCGCGTTTCATTTAATTTATGAATTAAGGTGCTCATCAAACGATTCCGTCCCGATTGGCATTCCGGTGTTTTTATCAATGACCAGTTTATCAATTTTTGATTTCGCCGAGGCTAATTTTTCTTCACAAAATTTTTTAAGTAAAACACCTCGCTCATATGTCGAAACAGCTTCATCCAGTTTAATTCGACCCGATTCCAATCGGCGAACGACATTTTCCAGTTCCGTCATGGCATCTTCAAAAGAAAGATTTTGGATATCTTGCGGTATTTCGGTCATTGTTAAACCTGCTTTTTATGAGAGCAACATCTTTTTTGCTTTTGAGAACAAGTTTCATCATCCCCGACAGCGGAATGACAACAATGCCCGTGACCGGCGGAATGACAACAGCTTTCTGAATGGTGTTGAGCCGAATGGCATGCTTGTTCACTTTTGTGATGCGCACAATGACATTTTTTGTTTGTGTTTTCTGTTTGTTTTGAATGGGATTGATTTTTAAATGTCTTTTCTTTTAGATTGGTTTCCAAAACAGCCAGTGAAGCCATCATGTCCCACACAATTTCTCGCGCTTGAAAAAGTGCTTGTACACGGGCGATATTTTCTTCTTCCTTTTCGGCTTTATCCAGTTGTTCCATAATTTGATCTTGCAAATCAAAAGCCCTTTGAGAGACCAGTTGCATCTCTTCCCATAATATTTTGGGATTTTGAGCCGTCTCTAAGAGGTGCTCCAAATGGTGAATTTGTTCTTCAATTGAATGTGTCATTTTACATACTCCTTTTCGGGAAGTTTACAAAAGCTTTCTTTTAATTACAAGAAAATTTTAATAAATTTTGGTTTTTTCATTTACTTTTTGTCTGTTTTACGATAAAAAAGAAAGATAATATTCGGGGAAACAGCTTTAAAATGAACTATTAGCGGTATAGTTTCGTTAAGGTAGAGAGATATTATGATGGGGAATATAATATTTAGGTGAGTGAAAAATGAAAAGATATTTATTAATAGCTTGTTTTTTGTTGAGTTTTGAGGCGCAAGGCGGCGATCGATTGGATCCGTTTTCCGTTTATCGCTTAAATGCGCCGAAAGGGTGTTTGGATGAGACAATCGGAAGTGAGCCGATCGGATTGCCGGAATTGATACAAATCGGCATTTGTAATAATCCAACCCTGAACAGAGATTATATGAACGTAAAGGCGTATGAAGCTCAGCTCGGAGAGACAAAGGCTGAATATTTACCGTCATTAACGGGAACGGGTAGTATCAGTGATGACTTTTCGAAAGTAGAAGATCAAAAAAGCGGAAAGACGGATCCTTACAGCGGTAATTTGGCGTTGTCATGGCTTTTATATGATTTCGGGGGGCGTACGGCGAGAACGGAGCAGGCAAAAGCTTATCTTGATTCTAATCAGTTTAATTATAATGCAACGCTTCATGATACGGTTTTGTCAATCACGCAGGGATATTTTGACTTGTTGAGTGCCGAAGAAGTTTTAAAAAGTTCTAAAACGGCCGAGCAATCGTACAGAAAATCTTATGAGGAATCTGTTAAAAGATATGAATTGGGACTTGTCTCTGCCAGTGACAAATTGTTGGCACAGACCAGTTGGGAACAGTCCAAGTTGGATGTCGTTAAGGCCGAAAATACGGTTCAAATCAATCAGGGAAGTTTGGCCCAATTGCTCAATTTACCGCCGGACACGACATTTTCTTTGACAAGACCGCCGAAAGATGAGGATATTACAAAGCTTGAGACGGATTTACCTATTCAAGAGTTAATCGAGATGGCTTTGGCCAATCGTCCGGAGATTAAAAGCCAAAAAAGTTCAACAATGGCGGCAAAGCAGGAAATTGAGATAGCAAAAGCAGCCTCAAAACCCTCTCTTTCCTTTGGATCCCAAGCAAATTTCGGAGATGACTGGAAATATGCTAACCCATATGAATACGGGACATCAATCGGGCTAAATTTATCTATTCCGCTTTTTACCGGCTTTTCGGATACCTATAAGATAGCTAAGGCAAAATATCAATATCAAAAGGCAAAAGCGGATGAGATCATTACGGCAGATACCGTAAAAAATGAGGTTTGGAATGCTTTTCAAAATTATCATACGGCTGTCTCGACCTATGAAATTAGCCAAAAGATGTTAGAAAGTGCGAAGGAAAACGAACGAGTTGCTTTTGTCTCTTATCAAATCGGAAAGGGAAGTATTTTGAATTTGTTGACAGCCAGTTCTCAGTTGGCAACCGCCAGACAAGAGGTGATCGTTGCCTTTTATTCTGTTTTGATCAGCAAATCAACATTGTATCGAGCCATCGGGAGATTTTAAGATGAAAAAAAAGTGGATGATTGCCGGCCTGTTTATTGTGCTTGCCGGTGGGGGCTATGTTGCGTTGCAGAGAATGGGAACCGGTTTTTCTTCTTCCGACTTTGAGTTGATACAATTGGAACGTGGCAATATTGTTCAAGAGGTGACGGCGTCCGGTAAGATACAGCCGATTAACACCGTCAGTGTCGGAACACAGGTCTCCGGTATTATTGAGAGCGTTTTGGTCGACTATAACGATGAAGTCAAAAAAGACCAGCTGTTGGCAAAACTGGATACAAAAGTTTTGATTGAAAATAAAAAAGACGCGGAAGCAAGACTTCAATTGGCTAAAGTCAAACAAAAAATTCAAGAACTTAATTACAATCGGTTTGAACAATTGTTTAAAGATAAATTGATCGCCAAAGCCTCTTTAGAGGAGGCTGAAATTTTGTTGGAAACGGCAAAAGCTGATGTTTTGTCCGCTCAGGCCGAATATAATAAAGCCGAACAAAATTATGAATATGCCAGTATTATTTCACCTGTTTCCGGAACGGTTATTTCAAAAGAAGTGGAGGAGGGCCAGACGGTTGCAGCCAGTTATCAAACACCGACCTTGTTTACGATAGCCGAAGATCTATCTAAAATGCAGATTGAAGCCAGTATCGCCGAAGCGGATATAGGGTTGATCAAGTCCAAAATGCCGGTCACTTTTACGGTGGATGCTTACCCCAACGATGTTTTTAACGGAACGGTTGAGCAAATTCGTCTGTCCCCGACTGAAGAGCAAAATGTCGTTATGTACACGGTCGTTATCGAAGTGGATAATTCTTCTCGTAAATTGCTCCCCGGCATGACGGCGTTTGTGAACATTAAAATTGACGAAGTTAAGGATGTTGTTCGAGTTCCGACAACGGCTTTGCAATATAAACCGAATGCCGTTGTTCGACAATTTATTGATCAAAAAAATATTTCCGTTCTTCCGACCGAAGGGGTTGTTTATCAGATTAAGGGATCTAAAATTGTTCCGATCATTTTTAAGAGAGGATTATCAAATACCTCTTATGTCGAAGTTTTATCCGGTTTGAATGAGGGAGATCAAATTATTGCGGAATATCTTGGAAAAGGAGCCAGACGTAAATAATGATCAACACGCATTCTCCTGTCATAGAAGTCAAGAATTTATGTAAAACCTATTTTATGTCGGGGGGTATGAGCCAATCCGTTTTGAAAGATATTTCTTTCTCCATTGAGGCGGGAGAGTTTGTTGCCATTATGGGACACTCCGGATCAGGAAAATCCACCTTAATGAATATTTTGGGGTGTTTGGATAAACCGACAAGCGGACTTTATTTGTTGAACGGTGATCTTGTTTCCGATAAGTCTGAATTGGAATTGGCATCCGTTCGGGGGCATGAGATTGGATTTGTTTTTCAAAATTTTAATTTATTGATGAAACGAACGATCGCCGATAATGTTTCGTTACCGCTTATTTATCAAAATATCGGTGAAAAAGAACGATATGAGAGAGCTTTACGGATGCTTGAAAAGGTTGGATTAACCGGATATGAAAATCGATTCCCCTCTCAGATATCAGGGGGTATGCAACAGCGGGTTGCCATTGCTCGATCGTTAATCAATAATCCGTCCATTATTTTTGCCGATGAACCAACGGGAAATTTAGATACGGCGACATCTGATGAAATCATGAACTTGTTTACCCGTTTAAATAAGCAAGGAATAACAATTGTGTTGGTGACACATGAGGAAGATGTTGCTGACTATGCCAAACGATTGATTAAAATATCGGATGGTCGAAAAGAGTATGATGGCCTTCGACAATCTTATCAGGGGGGACGAGAAGCCAAATGATCGGACAAATTATACGGGAAGCATGGATTTCTATCGCTTCGTATAAAATGAGAACCTTTTTAACGACATTGGGAATTATGATCGGCGTGGCTGCGGTCGTTATGATGGTTGCTGCCGGTCAAACCGTTCAAAATACAATTACCGAGTCTTTTGAATCTATGGGCGGAAACTTAATTATTATTGTCCCCGGACAGTCTGTAAGCGGGGGTGTCAGAACGGCCAGAGGTCGACCGAGCGTCACATTTAGTGACGTGGATTCTTTTAAAGGGATGAAAGATGTTGTTGCGGCATCTTATATTGTGAGCACGACTGCTCAGGCAGTTTATGGCTCTAATAACTGGAATGTGTCCGTGGCCGGAACGACACCGGATTATTTGATCGTCGGGAATTGGGAAATTGATCGGGGAATTCCTTTTACGGACAGGGATTTAAAAAGCGGAAATCCATATGTTCTGTTAGGACAAACGGTTATTGATGAACTGTTCGGTTTACAAGATCCCATCGGGAAGACAATCCGTTTGAATAATCGACCGTTTACGGTGATCGGAACCTTACAACCCAAAGGAGATGGGTTGATGGGAGATGATCAGGATAATATTATCATGATGCCCGCCACAACTTTACGACAACGCTTGAGAGGATCGCGTCGACCGAATTATGCCGATGTTGCTTTTGTCAAGGTATCTGAAGAAAACAAAATGGAAACGGTCGCTAATCGAATTGAATATCAGCTACGTGCCAGACATCGTTTAAAAGAAGGGACGGATAATGATTTTACAATTCGGTTGATGACGGAAATGGTAAATCAGGCTCGTAATGTGGGGATGATTCTTTCCATTTTATTGGCTTCCATTGCATCTATTTCTCTTATTGTCGGAAGTATCGGTATTATGAATATGATGCTTGTTTCGGTGACGGAACGTACCCGAGAAATCGGAATACGAAAAGCATTGGGTGCCTCTAATCGATGGATTATGTTCCAATTTTTAACGGAATCCGTTCTCATATCGTTTATGGGAAGTTTTGTCGGTATGATCTTGGGGGTTGTTTTTTCTCAAATCGGTGGATTTATTTTTGATAAAACCGTTCCCATTTCAATATGGTCCGTCATTATTTCCGTTTCGGTCGCCGTTATTGTCGGAGTCGCCTCCGGATTAATGCCGGCAATTAAGGCTATGAAACTGGATCCGATAGAGGCTTTAAGGTATCAGTAGAATAAGTTTTACTCATGCGAAAAAAGAGGCTTGTGTCCCTTGCGCCTTTTTGTGAACAATCCAACATTTAAAAAATGAATATTCAAAAAAATTATTCACTTCGTTCCCTGCCATAAAAGGGAACATAGGGTAAAATTGTTTTTTTTAAAATTTGACCAACATGATTTTTTGATTGGTCGGAGCTTAGAGACGAACTTTGTTCTGACTGTTTTTTCGGAAGATTTTTATCTTCTCCTTTTGTTGCGGCGTATGAAAGAGAGCCGATGGCAAATAAAATGCCGAGTGCCGTTCCGAACCAGACAATATTTCGAGATTTTCCTTTAGAAGAAGTAGAATCGTGAATACTGAATCCGGCCTTCTTCAAAACAGATTTGTTCAGAACAACCGAAGGAGGAATTTCCCCTCGAACAGAAATATTTTTATTTTTTGTATCTATATGAAGCAACATGGTTTTATCTGTTAGATGGGGGGCAAGAGAAGAGAGTGTAATGAGAAGATTATCGGAAGGATCATATCCCCATTTAACGGAGAGCGTATGATCTTTATTTCTGTAAACATCTTCGTGAGTGGGTTGATTTTGTGTTCTGTCAAACGAGATGGATGAATAATCTTTCGGATTGACGGATAAAAATTGTAAAAGCCTTTTCGTCTTCTCTTGAGGACGAGATAATTGATAGATAATTGTCCTTTTATTTAATGTCTCAATTTCAACACGTGATATAAAATTTTTCATATATTCCATTCCTTTGATAAAGATGGATATATTGTATCAGATTTTTGAGATGAGTCAACAGATATAAGGCATATTTGAAATTTTTGTTAAATTTTTTGGTGCCTCTCTTGACTTCATTTTTGCAAAGGTATACAGTCGACACATGAAAGAGGGTATCGTATGACAGAATTAAAAAGTTTTATTGATGATGAAGAAATTTTAAAAGCTCTTTCCAAAAAATCTACGAAAGAGGATGTTAAATATGTTTTAAGGAAAGCGGCCGATCCCGAGAGTACAGGACTTTCTTTGGAGGAAGCGGCTATTTTGCTGAATAATACCGATCCGGAAATGGATGAAGAAATTTTTTCCATCCCGCAACGGGTGAAACAACATATTTATGGTCGCAGGATGGTATTGTTCGCTCCGTTATATGTGAGTAATACGTGTGTTAATAATTGCCTTTATTGTGGCTTTAGAACGGATAACAAGTCATTAAAGAGAAAGTTCTTGACAATTCCGGAGATTCAACGAGAAGTAGAAATATTGGAGAGAATGGGCCATAAGAGATTGTTGTTGGTATATGGTGAGGCAAATTATCAACCGGAAGATTTGGTGGAGGATATTGAGGCCGTTTATGCCGTAAAGACATTGCCAAGCGGGGAAATCAGACGGGTGAATGTCAATATAGCCCCGATGGATGTGGACGGATTTAAAGTTTTACAAAAAGCTCATATCGGTACTTTTCAATGCTTTCAAGAAACATATCATCGGCAGACTTATGAAAAAGTGCATGTTTCCGGACCTAAATCAAATTATCTCTACAGACTTTATGCTCCGCACCGTGCGATGGAGGCCGGAATTGAGGATGTCGGGATTGGTGCTTTATATGGGCTATATGATTATAAGTTTGAGACATTGGCCGTTTTAAAGCATGCTCAGACATTGGAAAAAGATATGGGTGTCGGTCCTCATACCGTTTCTTTCCCAAGATTGGAACCGGCCTTGGGAAGCGAGATGTCTTATAATCCTCCCTATCGGGTCTCTGATTATGAAATGAAAAAAATTGTGGCTGTCACCCGATTGGCCATTCCTTATACCGGCATGATTATTTCGACAAGAGAACGTCCGGAATTTCGAATGGAATTGATTAAATTGGGTATTTCTCAATTAAGCGGAGGTTCTAAGGTCTCTCCGGGGACTTATGAAGATAAAAATGTTAATCATGAGGAAAAACAGCAATTTATGGTTGCTGATGAGCGAACATTGGATGAGGTTATTTATGATTTGGTTCAACATGAGTATTTACCCTCATTTTGTACGGGATGCTATCGTCATAAGCGCGTCGGAGACATGTTTATGGGATTGGCCAAGAAAACCTTTATCAAAGATCTTTGTTTCCCGAATGCAATTTTGACATTTGCCGAATATTTGAGAGACTATGCTTCTCCGCAAACAAAAGAAGCCGGTCAAAAATTAATTCAAAAATTGTTGGCCGAGCAGGGTAGCCCCAAACGTATTACGGATCAACTGGATCGAGTTCATCAAGGCGTTTGTGATGTTTTCTTCTAAAGGGAGATTATAAATGGTTGAAAAAACTCAACGAGGGTTAAGAAAACGTATTTGCCTGTTGGGTCCCGTTAACGCCGGTAAATCATCTTTGATGAATGCTTTGATCGGGGAGAATGTTTCAATTGTTTCCGAAAATCCGGGGACGACGACCGACAGTCAGACAAGGGCGTTTGAAATTTTGGGATTAGGTCCTGTTGTTTTTTGCGATACTGCCGGCTTTGGAGATCAAACTCTTTTGGGAAAAGAAAGGGAAGAAGCCGCTTTAAAGACACTTCGGGAAAGTGATTTGGTTTTGTTGGTTCGCGCCTCATCAGAATTGTCGGAAACCGATAAATATTTGTATGATCTGGTTTGTTCTCTCAATCTTCCTTATCTGGTTGTGTACAATAAAAAGGATTGTTATACGCCTCCTTTAGGGAGTATTTCAACAAATGCATTGACGGGAGAGGGCGTTCGTTTGGTCTTGCAAGAAATAAAAAAAGCCCTTTCACAATCGGGGAGTGAACCGGTTTTGAACGGATTGGTTTCTGAAGGAGATCATGTTTTGTTGGTGACACCGATTGATTCGTCTGCTCCGGCCGGTCGTATTATTTTACCTCAAGTTCAAGTCCTGAGAGAATTGTTAGATAAACGAGCTGTTTCAACCGTGATTCAACCGGAGCAACTTGCCTTGGCTCTCAAACAAAACGAGTATGATCTGGTGATTACGGATTCCAAGGTTGTTAAAGAAGTTTTATCTGTCGTGTCTCCTCATCAAAAGGTGTCAACTTTTTCGGTCTTATTTGCGAGGACAAAGGGAAATTTTGATACGTTTTTAAAGGGATGTGCGGTCATAGATTCTTTAAAAGACGGGGATCGTATTTTGATTTCGGAAGCCTGTGTCCATACAACGCATGAAGACGATATTGCCAAAACCGTCATTCCCAAATTATTGGAGAAAAGAACAGGAAAGAAGCTTTCCTTTTCATTTACGGGAGGAGGGAAATTCCCCGAGGATTTATCCCCTTATGCCTTGATTGTGCATTGCGGATCCTGTATGTTGACAAGACGACAACTGTTAAATCGGATAGAAAGAGCCGAATCCCAACAGGTTCCCATAACAAATTACGGTTTGTGTATTACAAAATGCCAGATGGGGAATATTCAGCGCTTAATTTCTTCTTTATCGTGATTGATCAAAAGAGCCGAAATTCACAAATGTTTTTTCTGATTGGTTGAAAAAACTATAAAAAGGTTGAGAAGTGATTCGTATTTTAGAAGTCTTTTTCGGGCAGTTGTAAAATGTCTTGAGCTTTTTGATAAAGAGGGGTTCCCAAAGTGGCTCCTTTTAAAACTTGAGAAGCCAGTTTTTTTGCATTTTTGATATCTCCCATGGTGCGCGAATATTCAGCCAAAGCATATGAGCGTTCTGTTGTACGGCCGGTTCGATCATAGGCGGTTGCCAACAGTTGCCATGCAAAAGGAATATCCGGATCAACGGAGATAACTTGCTTGAGATGACTTTGTGCTTCTTTAGCATATTCCTTTCGATCCGTTTCCAAAAGAGCTTGAGCCAGTGACAGTCGAATAAGAAATGCATCCGGTTTTAGTCGAATCGCCTTTCTATATGTTTCAATAGAGGGCTCTATCTGAGCGGTTTCCAATAGAAATTGAGCTTTGAGTTCATAAAAATAGGGATTTTTGGGGTATTCTTTTATGAGAGTGTCTATTTTTTTTAACGAGGCATCGATTTTGTGATTTCTGTATAACAAGATAGCTTGAGCGTATCGTGAGGAGACGGATGTATTTGAGGGGGAATAGTGGTGATTGATTTGATCGACGGGATATAAAAAGCCGATAAGTTTGGCTTTAATTAAGTCGTATTTTAAATCTGACGTCAGAGGCTTCGGATTATTTGTAAAACGAGAAAGAATATTGAGCCGATCTCTTGTGATTGGGTGGGTTCTGAGATATGAAAGAGAAGCTTCATCCGAGTTCAGGCGTTCTTGTTGATTGATGAGTTTCATAATTTCCGAAAAACCCTGCATGGAGTATCCGGTTTTTTGAATAATATCAACAGCTGTTCTGTCAGCTGCACTTTCTTCGGATTGTTGGTATCCGGCCATAACACCCATGGCGGATGTGGATCCGCCCATCATAATGGCGACTCCGGCATCCGGACGTCCGGCGGCAAGGGCGGCCAATCCGCCCAAGATACTGGAAACGAGAGCAGTTGTCTGAATATGTCTATTAACATCGTATCCACGAATAAGATGGCCTCCTTTGATATGGCCTGTCTCGTGAGCTAAAACAAAAATCAGATCATCGACGCTTTGAGAATGTGTGATCAAGCCGGTATGTATAAAAATGGTTTGCCCCCCGGCAACAAAGGCATTGATTGAATCATCCTTAACGAGGATAACTCGAGCATTATCCGGATTGAGACCGGCTTCTTTAAAAATAAGACGAACGTAATTCGTCAGAACGCTTTCAACTTCCGTATCTCGGATAATTGAGATGGCATGAGCCTTTAAATAAGGACAAATTATCAAAAAAAAGCAAAGAAAAATAAATAATCGGTTTTTCATTTTTTTCTCCCTTTATAAGGTAGGATAAAATCATTAAAACGTCAATTTTTCTTTCGTCACATAATTCATTTTTAAAGATGACTTGACAAATCTTTCGAAATTTAGTCAAATACTCGAAAACGGAAGGGAAAAATGCGTCAAGAAAATAAACAGATTATGGCAGGATTATTGTTGAGCGGTCTGCTTGTCGGAGCTCTTATTTTTGTTCATTCCAGATCTGCCGTTCAAGATGAAGATAATTTTGTTTTACATGCTCAATTTTTGAAAACAGACGGTCTTATGAACGGGGCCGATGTTCGGTTGGCGGGGATAAAGGTCGGTCATGTCACTGAACAAAAGTTAGGTTCCGGATATCGAGTTGATGTTAAAATGTCATTCCTAAAGCCGATTGATTTGTCGGTTGATTCGTCTGCTTTAATTGAAACAGACGGGTTGTTGGGTTCAAAACATATAGAGTTGCTTCCGGGCGGAGATGATGAAATACTAAAAAACGGAGAGGAAATTACTTTTACGCAAGATGCTTTGATTTTGGGTGAATTGTTGGATAAGGTTAATACCTATATGCGTGAAAAGAAAGGCCAAGAGAATGGAAATGAAGAAAAAATCTCCCAACAAGACGTTGTCTCCGGAAATGCATCGGTTGTAAATAAAGATATATGAGAAGAGATGAAAGAAATGAGTGAAAGGTCTCATTTTTAGGAAAGGAAGGGTATATGAAAAGAAATCCGGTTGAAACGATTTTAGGCTTTGGTGTTCTTATTTTTACAGGGCTTTTTTTGTTCTTTGCGGCCGCTCGAGTAGATATTAAGGCGGTTGAGGGATATACTGTTTCTGCTAATTTTTCTAAAATCGGCGGATTGGAACGCGGGGCTGATGTTCGTATTTCCGGCATAAAAGTCGGCTCCGTTTTAGAAACAAAACTCAATCCGGAAACGTTTACGGCCGATGTTGTTTTAAGTATTGATTCAGCTGTTCGTTTGCCGGTAGATACGATTGCAAGCATTTCCGATTCGGGTATTATGGGGGATAAGTATGTCAGCTTGGAACCGGGGAAAAGTCAGGTTGTTCTCAAGAATAACGATCGGATTACAGAGACCAAAAATTATAAGTCATTAGAAGATAATGTTTCGGAATTTATCTTCCTGTCTACAAAGTAAGTGGTGAAAAATGAAGAAGCTGATTTTATTTCTGTTGCTTGTTTTTAATACAACTGTTTACGGGGCTCAAATTGAAACAAAAGAGGTCCTATTGCGAGGTGTTGATAAAGTGACGGGGCGTGTCAAAACGTTTCAAGGAGTTATCGGAGAGGCCATTCATTTTGGGACACTTAAAATTATTCCGGAACGGTGTGTGACGAGGTCTCCGGAAGAAACGCCCGAAAATGCGGCTTTTTTAAATATTACCGAACGTACAAAAGAAGGGGATGATAAGAGCGTTTTTTATGGCTGGATGTTTTCTTCCAATCCGGCCTTCTCAGCCATGGAACATCCCATTTATGATATTTGGGTGTTGAAGTGTATCGAAACGGTTTCTGATATTGTTCCCTCTTCTTTAGAGAATACAACAAAGAAGGCGGATGTGTCGGAGCCATCCGATAATTCTTCTGTCCAAGAAGAAAAATTGTTGGAAGAAATCGCCGAGGAAGAAAATCCTGCTCTCGGCGAAGAGAATGATCTTGATCTAAAAGAAAATACAGATACAAAAGAAAATAAAGATATAGTGAATTAACTTTAAAAGGGATCCGATTGGGATCCCTTTTCAGTGTTTATCGAATTACATTATTTGTCGGTTGATGATTCATAAATGATCGGATGTTATCAAAAGCAGTCTCATTTATTCGATTGATTGCATCGATAGAATTGAAGGCAATATGAGGGGTTACGATAACATTTTTAAATTGCATAAGTTTTAGGTTCATGGCTGAGTCAAGCAACATATCCGTATCGGTTGCACGAGGAGATGTCATCACTTCATCATACAATAAAAAGTCCTCATTTTCCAAAACATCCAATCCTGCCCCGCCGACAATTCCTTGTCGTAAAGCCAAGTATAATGCTTGTGTATCGATTAAATCCCCTCGGGCGGTATTGATGATGATAACGCCTCGTTTCATTTGTTCAAAGGCCTTATGATCCAGTAAGTGATAATTTTGAGGCGTGGAGGGGATATGAAGAGAAATAATGTCACTTTGTTGATAAATTGTTTTTAAATCGGAGACATAATAGTCTTTGAGCACCGGATTGGGATAAGGATCGTAGGCTAAAATCTTCATTCCGAAGCCGGTTGCCAGCTTAATCATGTGCCTGCCGATAGAACCGGTCCCGATAATACCAATCGTTTTTCCCATTAGATCAAAGCCCATATAATTAGATATTTCGACATGATTATGAGCCATTCCGTTTCGCCCTTGAATAATTTTACGCACGACGGACAAAAGAAGGCCAAAAGCAAATTCGGCCACCGTTGTTTCTCCGTAACGAGGAACATTTGAAACGACAATGTTTCTTCTTTTACAATAATCTAAATCAATGTGATTAACACCGGTAGAACGGGTCGCAATTAATTTTAAATGCGGGAATAAATCCAATCGCTCATTCTGAATGACCTCTGAATGGGTAAACAGAGAAATAATTTCCGAATCAAAGTAAGGCTCAATTTTTTTGAGCGGAATGGTATTTAAGCTTTCTTCAAAAAATACCATGTTGACATTTTCTAAAGGGTGTGCCGACGCAAATTCACGTAACAGCTGATCTGTATCAAAAAATAAGATGTTTTGCATATTTTTTCCTTCCTTCAAATTTTTTATCACTCATAAAATAAGTGAAATTGATTATAAATACAAGATCTTTTGAAAAATAATTATTTACTTTATAAAAATTTGATTTTAATCGGCTTTACAAAAAATTAAAAAATATGGGAAACCCCCAAAACGACGAATGATCGAATAGAATTCGATCATTTCGACATAATAAAATCCCCTAGATGAAAGCGTCTTCACGTCTCTTGATCAGAAACAACGATCACTCAGCTACTTATCGACCGGATTCACTTTTGGGCATGAGTAAGTTAAGAATATTTATGATGGCTTCTCTTAATTTTCGACGATGAACAACTTGATCGATCATCCCGTGCTCAAGTAAATAACCGGCCTTTTGAAAGTCGGACGGTAATTTTTCTCGCACGATTTGTTCAATAACACGACGGCCGGCAAAGCCGATTAAGGAATCCGGTTCGGCAAAACAGACGTCCCCCAGCATGGCAAAAGATGCTGTCACACCGCCC
>CALXPF010000008.1 GCA_944390205.1 uncultured Alphaproteobacteria bacterium | reverse complement strand
GATCCTCGGCCTCTTTTTGAGATGCTACCAAAATATGGCGTGCTCTGATCTCTTCTTGACGGTCAAAATTCTGAACCTCTTGAACATAGAGATCTTTTAGTTTTTCCGGTGTCACCATCTTTTCTAACCGGCGCCCCAAATAAGCATTGGAAATAATTTGATCATGGGCCATTTTAATTGTTTTTTGAACAACGGGATCTTGATCAATATCCGAATCTTCTGCCGCTTTCAAAATAACCTTTTGATTAACCAAGCGCTGAACAAGCTGGGGATAAATCATATCAAACGGCAATTCTGCCAATTGAGGTGTTTGAGCTGCAAACGACCGCACATCCGACAAGTACAAATCCTGACCATCAATGGTTGCAACCACACGATCCCCCGGAACGGAAGATCCATCAAAATATTTTCCGAAAACACCCTCTTTCCCCGGGGCAACATCAATAACTTTTAAACCAAAAAAGAACCAAATCAAAACCGTAAAAAGCAACAGAATCAATCCGGCAATCCACTTGGCTTTTGAAGAATGCGCTGATTTTTCCGGCGCCGACGTATCATGAGCGACGGAAATGACAGTCTTCTCATCTAAAGTGCTGTGAGAGATGTCTTTTTTTGACTTAACCATATTTTTCTCCTTCCTTATTAAATAATATTTGTAATATAAAAAACTTTTTATAAATTTGCAAATATTATTTTTTAGATTTTTTTGACCTGTTCTTGCCGTAAGCGTCTTGATAATTCACCGATAAATCCTTTTGCCAGAGAAGGATGTAAGGCCATCATCTGATATAAACGACTTCCGCTTATGCGTAAAAGAGTTGTTTTAGATACCGCCTTGACATGATACGGCAAAATGGCCGGACTTAAAACAGTCGTCTCACCGAAATATTGACGAGCCCCCAATTCACCAATGACCTCTTTGTGATCAAGAAAATGAACCTCTCCCGTTAAGATAATAAACAGATAATGATTTTCTCGATCTTGATCCACAATGATATCTCCGGCCTTATATGTTTTTTCTTCGGCTCCGGCAATTAAATCAGATAACGCCGACTCGGAAGATTCCGAAAAAATGGGAATATTCTTTAAAACAAGGACTTTTTCAAATGTGATTGCCATTTTTATCTCCTATTGTACCAATATTTCATCCAATGACTGTCTCACCAACAAACTGGTCGGTAAATTTAAAACGGTTTGATGCCGTATGTCGGGATCTTTTTCCAATCGCGCATATGCCCATAACGCCGCCTCCAAAACAACCGGATTTTTTTCTTTTGACAAAACCTGTTTAACCGCCTCTAAACTTTCTTCACAATCTAATTTTCTTAAGCAATAAAGTGCCGTTGCCTTTACCCAAGGCGAGGATACAAAAGGAACACGGACAAGGATTCCCGCAATATCAAAGGCAACTTTTTCAATCGACAGCGGTGCCGACACAACTTCTTTTTGTTCCTCAAGCGGCAAAAAGGCAATCGTGTTGATTTTTTGGAACAAAGGACGGGGCAACATATCTTCCAAAACGCCCAAAGCCGCCGGATATTTATCATACTGATCCGTTAACAAAATACGAATCGCTTTGACATAAACCGGATGATCTTTCAACAACAGCAATTCAAAAAATATCAAAATTCGTGTTTCCGAAATATCAGCCTTAATGGCTCTCAATAAAAATGAAAAAGCATCCTCCATCTCATGAGTGGGAGCTTGTCTGTACCGACGCGTAAAAGTCATCATCCAATCAATTCTACGAAAATCTTTTCTCAAAACATCGGATAACAATTTTCCTTTTTGAGGATGAACCCAAAAAATACCTGAATCAATCATACCTTGAATAATCAATTTTCTCAGTTTTTGGGAACTACTCTGTAATGATCTCAACAGAATCTGCTTTCCCTCACCGCTTGGCAAGCGTGTTAAGAATAAAACCAATATTTTTTGTTTTAACAGAGGCGTATTCGAATTATTTAAAATTCTTTCTATTGAGGGGAACGCCTGCTTTCCAAATTGCTTTAACGCAACCAACGCCTCTTCTTGTGTCTCCGGATCATCTAATTCTTTAAAAATAAACGGCAATAATTGCGGATGTTTAAAAGAACCGGCCGCCAGCAATGCTCGTCTCACCAAAACCGACTCCGATCGTTTTAACAAAGGGATCAACAAACGAACCAGACCGGGATTGGGAACTTCCGTCATAATATCCAAGGCTGCTTTATTATCCGCCAAGCGTTTTGAAAAAACCAATTTTTGAAGGCCGTCCATCGCCAAAAGCGCCTGATTACCCCCCACCTTTAAAAAGCCTTTGATCGCACCGACTCGCAACTGTCGATTATCCAAAAAAGAAACATATTTTTCAATACCTTTCGATCCGGAGGTTTGATCTGCC
Organism: uncultured Alphaproteobacteria bacterium; assembly: GCA_944390205.1. Lineage (GTDB taxonomy): Bacteria > Pseudomonadota > Alphaproteobacteria > CAAHEQ01 > UBA3637 > CALXPF01. The sequence goes on along the minus strand of CALXPF010000008.1, from coordinate 22,393 downwards.
AAAACAATCAAAGACATCAATGCATTTTGACGAACCCGAACACTTAAATCTTTTTTTAATATATTTTCCAAAAGAGGAACATATCGATCCGAATCATAGGAGCGTGTTAATCTTTCCAATGCAAATATTCTGGCCTCTTCATGCGGATGTTTGAGTGTTTTAAGAAGATATTTCTCATAATCTCCGCGTTTTGAACGCTCTAAAATTTTTAAAAAATAAATAACTTCATTGGGATCTTTTGCCTTAAGCCCTTTTTGAACACTGTCTAAAACCTGTCGAGATGCAATGATAATCCGTCCGTTTCTCCAAACTTTCATTTGAAAGATATTTATTAAAATGACGGAATAAATTTTTGTCACCAAAGTAATTAAAATAAATAAAGAAAGTCCGACCACAATCAGCAATATCGCCAAACAGGACAAATGATAACTATACGAAACAAAAATGGCTCCGGCCATAAATCCAACCGGTTGAATCCATACCAATCTTTTTTTTCGAATACTGGGGGCCTTACCTACTGCCAAAATACGGACCAATAGCTGTAAAAAAGATTCCAAATAAATATGACTAAAAATCATAAAAACCAAAACGCCGATCAAAATAGCCCAATAGATCTGAAACAACAGTCCGCTTCCCGCAATCACAAAACCGATGGCCGCCAAATTGACACCCAGCAGAGCCGAATACAAAAAACGAATTTTAAAAAATGTCACAATTAACAGAATGCCGAGACTTCCGAAACAGCCCCATAAAAAAGCTATTTGAGGGGCGTATTCGTACGGTGAAAACAAGCCATACAAAGATCGCATAAAACCGTATTCCAATATACACCGTCCGAGCATAAACAAAAAGGAAACAACAAAAATGCCGTAAACCATTTTTTGTTCCGTCCAATCTTGAACTTCTCCCGTTTTTTGAACAAATGTTTCCGGCGGAATTTTGTTCAATATCGACAAGAGAGCCAAACCGGCAAAAGATCCGAGAAACAAAAATAAAGACCAAATTAAGATTGCAGTCGGTGATATTCCCGTTAATAAGACAATAAAACCGGCTAAAGAAAATCCCAATAATTCGGCACAAAGAACAAAGATAAACTTTAAAGAATCCAACCGAAGAGAAATGAATCGATTCACAACCGTCCAAAAACAGACGGGTAAAAGCATAAAAAGGACATATCTGCCAATTAACAAAAAATCAAAAAAAACAGGATCCGAAGAAACCGCCCCAAAAATCAATCCGGTCAAAATCAAAATCAAAATGCCCGTTATAAAAACAGATCCGTACCCTTTACGACGAGTCAACACCAACGTCTGATATCCCGTCCAACTCATCAAAACGGAAACACATAAAAAATCTAAACTGATATTTAAAAAACCTCTATTTGCTAAATATAAAGACCATGATCCGATATCCAAAAAACCCATCGCTATAGCCTGTATGACAAACAAAAAGCCGGTCAACAACAGCATCCCGAATTGATATCCGGAAATAGTCAACATTCTTAAAAACAATGACTTAAACATATTCATATTTATTGCCCCAACAAGGATTCGGCATATTGTTCGGCCGTAAAGGATTGTAAATCATCAACTTGTTCGCCGATACCCAGTGCATAAATCGGTAGATGAAATCGATCCGTTAACGCCAATAAAATACCCCCCTTGGCCGTTCCATCAATTTTTGTCATAACCAACCCCGTAACACCGATCATTTCCGAAAATGTTTGAACTTGAGCTAAAGCGTTTTGTCCGACCGTAGCATCCAAAACGAGCAGGACGGCATGAGGAGCCGTTTCATCAATCTTTTTTATAACTCGAACAATTTTTTTCAATTCATCCATTAAATCCGAACGATTATGCAATCGCCCCGCCGTATCAATAAACAGTACATCATCTTGATTCAAACGACTTTCTCTCAACGCATCATAAATAAGACCCGCCGAATCAGCTCCGGCCTGAGCCGTATAAACCCGACTGCCAATTCTCTCTCCCCATTTTTGCAACTGCTCCGTGGCTCCGGCCCGAAACGTATCTCCCGCGACAAAAGAAACCTTTAAACCCTGTTTTTTGTAAAAAGATCCCATTTTACCGATCGTTGTTGTTTTCCCTGCTCCATTCACGCCAATCATCAAAACAACAAAAGGTTTCCGTGTGGTATCAACAGACAATGATCGAGACACAGGAGCCATTTTCTCTACGATCATATCATAAATTATTTGGCGTAACTGCTCAGGTGTTTGCGGTTTTTTTTGCGCAATTTTAGTCATCCACTCACTGGTTGTATGATACCCGACATCTGCTTGCAAAAAAGCCTCTTCGACATCATCCAACTGAGATAAATCGACCTTTGTAAATGAGAAAAGAGTAGCCGTTTTTTGAAACCCTTTTTTAAGCTTTTCCAACCAACTCATACCCTCTCCTTTCAGTTAAAAGAACATTCACTATTTCACCTACCGATCCTCGAACGTCCGTTTGAACCCGAATATAATTTTCCGTTAAACCGCTTCCATTTTTTTCAATCAGAACGCGACTTCGCTTTCCTACCATGTGCTCTAATTGCCGTCTTAAATTATTCTCTCCCAGCTCTCTCAGTTGTTTGGCTCGTTCTTTACGAACGGAAATATCTACCTGAGGCATTTTTGCAGCCGGAGTTCCCAACCGAACCGAATACGGAAAAACATGCAATAACGTCAACTGAGCTTCTTGAACCAAGTCTAACGTGTTTTGAAATTGATCAACCGTCTCTGTCGGGAAACCCGTAATAAAATCCCCTCCCAAAACGACATCTGATCTATATTGGCGTAACGTTTTTGAAAAATCAATAACTTGTTTGCGTGTGTGACGACGCCCCATCCGTTTTAAAATCAGATCATCTCCCGCTTGAACCGACAAATGAAAATGAGGCATTAAAGTCGGAAATTCAGAAACAATACGAATAAATTCATCATCAAGGGCCGCCGGATCCAAAGAACCAAGTCGTAATCGCTTCAATCCGGAGACTTCCGTTAACAAGCGTCTTAAAAGAGAATTAAATCCATAGGGATAAGATGTCAAATCTACACCGGTCAAAACAATTTCCGAAAATCCGTTATCAATAAACGTTTGAGCCTGTCGCACAACCAAATCGGGAGGCAATCCTCTGTTCTTTCCCCGAGCAATATGCACAATACAAAAAGTACAGGCATGATCACATCCTTGTTGAATTTGCAAAAAAGCACGAGATCGCCCCTCAAAATCCGTCACAAGAGGAACGGAAGATGTTTGAGACATATCCGTTCCGACCAAAATCGGATCAGATGCATAAAGAGCCTCACGCATCAATTTTTCCTTATTACCCAAAACACGATCCACCTCCGGCATATCGGCATATTTTTCCGGATTAAGTTGAGCCGCACAACCCGTCACAATGATTTTGTAATCGGGATATTCCCGACGTGCCTTTCGAATGGCTTGCCGACATTGACGCTCCGCTTCCTGCGTTACTGCACAAGAATTAACAATAACAACCCGATCCAAATTCTCTCCGATTTTCTTGATCAGTGTTGACTCAAATGCATTCAATCGACATCCGAATGTAATTATTTTCATTTTTCTTTATTTTTCTGTATTGATTTTTGTTTCTTAGAGTTCTGAAAAGCTTTCAAGCGTGTAATTCTTATCTTTTTAATGTGTCGAGCGTCTAAATCAATAACCTGAAATACGATTCCGGAAGAGTGTTTTATGAGTTCTCCTCTATGAGGCAACCGACCGGACAGATGAAACACAAGTCCCCCGACGGTCCCCACCTGCGAAGCTTTTTCGGAAGACGTCACAAAGGGTCCGATCACCGTTTCTAAATCTTTTAAGAGAATACGAGCATCTGCCTCAATTGTATCGGCATCAATTCGTCTAAATGTCGGAGGGGTATCCAAAGCATCGTGTTCATCTTCAATTTCTCCGACAATTTCTTCCAATAAATCCTCGAGTGTAATCAATCCATCCGTACCGCCGTACTCATCAATAACAACCGCCATCTGCGTTCGTTTTTCTTGAAGATCTCTGAGTAAATCCAAAGCGCGAATGGATTGCGGAACAAATAACACATTGGCGGTCATAACTTCTTTAACGGTGTCTAATTGCTTTTCAAACAAAGCACATAAGACATCTTTCACATGGACAACCCCCACAATATTATCCAATGTTTTATCATAAACGGGTAATCTCGTAAACTTTTCATTGATAATAACGTTTTTAAGTTCCTCCAAAGAGGCATCTGTCGAGATTCCGACAATATCAATTCGGGGAATCATAATCTGACCCGCTCTGATATCTTTAAGTTTAAATAAATTTTTTAACAAGAGAAGTTCATCCGGATCAACCAAAACCTTATCTCCGCGCTCCTCTCTTTGATCCATAATCTCTTCTATCGTCTCTAAAACCTGATCCTCCTCCGGATGCCGTCCAAAAAACGATTTTAACTTGTGAGGTAAATTGATCATTCCACCACCCCCGCATAGGGATTTTGATAACCCATCTCTTGCATAAGCTTAATCTCCAAAGCCTCCATCTCTTGAGCTTCTGCCTCCGTTAAATGATCATACCCTTGTAAGTGTAAGGTTCCATGAACAATCAAATGGGCCAAATGACTTTCAAATGACTTATCCTGAGCTTTAGCCTCCTTTAAAACGGTATCAAAAGAAACAATAATATCTCCGGCAAGCCACGGAACATTCGGCTCCGACGGACGATCGTCCGTTTCAAAAGATAATACATTTGTCGGACAATCTTTTCCGCGATATTCCCGATTCAATTGATGAACAAACTCGTCATCGGCCAAAACCAATGAAATCTCTGCCGGCTCTTGATCATTCCAAGCTTTTTCAATAATGCGACGACAAAAGGGTTTTAATCCCTTTTTATATTCAAAAAACCGTTTATCCCGAACTTGAATATCAACATTAGGCATCTTGTTTTTCCATTTGAGAGGCTTTGTCATATGCCTGAACGATTTTTGAGACCAGCCCGTGTCGCACAACATCTTTTTCCGAAAATCGTACAAAAGCAATTTCAGGAACATCTTTTAAAATACGAACGGCTTCTATTAAACCGGACGTAACACCTCGCGGCAAATCCGTCTGAGTTAAATCCCCGTTAATAATCATCCGCGACCCTTCTCCCAATCGTGTCAAAAACATTTTCATTTGCATACCCGTTGTATTTTGTGCTTCGTCCAAAATAACAACCGCATGGGACAGAGTTCGACCTCGCATATATGCGAGCGGTGCAATTTCAATCTCCCCGCTTTCCAACTTCTTATCGACCATATCTGTCGGCAACATATCATATAAAGCATCATAAAGCGGTCTCAAATAAGGGTCGATCTTATCCTTTAAATTGCCCGGAAGGAACCCTAAATTCTCTCCCGCCTCCACGGCCGGTCTTGTCAAAATAATACGATCCACTCGACCTTCCAACATTTCGGATACGGCCTTGGCGACCGCCAAAAAAGTTTTCCCCGTTCCGGCCGGTCCCAAGCCAAAGACCATCTCATGTTTGTTCATGGCATCTATAAAAGCTCCTTGGGTTTGTGTCCGAGGGTTAATATGACGTTTTTTTGTTTTTAACGTTAAATCAGATGCTACATATGTTTCGGGTTCCATTTCACTCATATCTCTTCCTTTCTCTTACGATTGTATATAACAAAAAATTATTCACTTGTCAAAGAGGTCGCACTGGCCCCCGTAATTTTAAGCGATTGAATTGTGTTTAAAAAACGTGAATTCATTTTCACATGAGTCGGTTGTAAGTACGGTGTATAGCCTGTTAATTGTCCTTTTTCTTTTCCCTTTTCAACCAAAAGAACCGGCAAGATTTTTCCGACCGTATTTTGATTAAACTCTTTTTGTTGCTCCAACAAGACCTGCTGTAATCGGATCAACCGCTCTGTTTTAACGGGTTCCGGTATCTGGTTTTTCATAAAACTGGCCGGCGTCCCCGGACGAGGGCTGTATTTAAAAGAAAAAGAACTGGCATACCGAACACGCTTAACCAAAGACAGTGTTTGCTCAAAATCCTCTTCCGTTTCTCCGGGAAATCCGACAATAAAATCAGAAGAAACGGCTATATCCGGACGAGCCTTCCGAAAACGGGCGATAATCTCCTCGTATGTATCCGTGGTATAATGTCTGTTCATCGCTTTTAAAACCGTATTACTGCCGGACTGTATCGGCAAATGAATATACGGCATCAATTTGGGAACATCTCGATGAGCATCGATTAAATTTTGTGTCATTTCGGACGGATACGAGGTTGTATATCGGATCCGCTCCAATCCGTCTATTTCGGAAAGAGAAACAATCAGATCCCCCAAGTCCATTTTTTGACCATTTTTTTCCCCCCGCCAACAATTAACATTTTGGCCAAGGAGCATAATTTCTTGAGCCCCCGTTTCCACAAGACCCTTCGCTTCTTCCAATATTTCCGTGGCAGAACGTGAATATTCGCATCCCCTTGTATAAGGGACCACACAATAAGAGCAGAACTTATCACATCCTTCTTGAACAGCCAAAAAAACAGAAGCGGAGTTCGCCTTTATCGGCGGTAAAAAATCAAACTTTGAAGCGGCCGGAAAATGAGCCTCCAAGATACGACCCTTCCGGCGATTATAACGCGTCACCAATTCCGGTAATTGATGATAATTTTGAGGGCCGACAGCGATATCAACCGCATGAGCTCGTTCTAAAATTTCAGACCCTTCTGCCTGAACGACACATCCCGCAACAATCAAAAGCGTATCTTTGCCTTCCTGCTTTCGCTGTTTTTTAACTTCATTTAAACGTCCTATTTCCGAAAATAATTTTTCGGACGCCTTTTCTCTGATATGGCATGTATTAAGCAACAATACATCCGCCTCTTCCTTTTTATTTGTCGCCTGATATCCGAGCTTTTCAAAAGCCCCCAACATCCGAGCCGAATCATAAATGTTCATTTGACATCCAAATGTTTTAATGTAAATAAATGGCATAAATCTCCTTTAACCCTTTGTATCGAAATATTTTTTATGGATTTGCTTTTTTAATTTTTCTAATTCTTGCGATCTTGTAAACGGATCCGAACGCCCCTCGTTCGGATAAATAGACTGATAAAATGTTTGGTACTCTTGCGGTGAAAAAACTTCTTTAGCCGCTTCCATCATCTTTTTTCGCTTCCATGACGAGGCGTCCCGTAACGCTTGAGCTCTTTTTTGAGAATCAATCCGATAATTTTTCAAGAGAACGGATGCCTCCGCAGAAGTCGTCGTTTTTGTCGGATAATACCATTTTTGCTTTCCGTTTTCCTGAGCCAGCAAAAGAAGCGTATAGGGGTGCAACAGTTCTCCCTTAAACGGATTGGCGGGATTTTGTCCCAAAGCCGTTTGTATTTTTTTTAAATATGTTTGTATTTCCTGACGTCCTTGAGGGGTTTCATCCAGTTTTAAAAGCAATTTAGCCAATTCTGTTTGAGAACGAGCATTCCCGTTTTCGGCAGATAAATGATAAAACAAAAGCGCTTTTCCGGTCGATGGCGAGATTCCTTCTCTCCCCTTTTGGTAAAGTGACGCCAAAAAACATTGGGCATCGTCATCATTTTCTACCAATGCGCAATCCTGATAAATCGGAAGAGAAGCCTTTAATCCTTGTTTTTGTTGAACCGCCTCCCCCAGAAGACATCGAGCCTCACCGACACAAGTGCCCCCCACAATCCAACAACACAAAAAAAACGACATTAAATTTTTAATCACCGCTTTCCCCCAAAAAACGAATCCGTACATGATCCACTCCTCTAGGAGAAACAAGAGTGCTATAAAAAGATTGCACTTCGTTTGATTGAATAATCGGATCTGTCAAAATAATATTTTTAGAAGATAAAACGGTGCCGTTTTGATCGTATAAATAAGCCACCAATTCCGGTGCCGATCGATCTGTCAAGCCGGTATTGGCAACAACCCCTTGCAATAAGACTTTTGAGCCCGTTTCGGTCTCTTCAATTCGATAAGAAACATCTTGAATTCGAAGATTATTAATCAGAGAATCAGCCTCTTTTGGGGCAAGATCGGATTTATTTTTTAAAGCCTCACTCATTGGAATTCCTTGCCTCGGAATTGCGGGTAAGGGCTGATCTCCGTCAAAAACAAAATCCGCTTTAATCTCGTTATTTACGGGATTTTCGGAATGAATGTTTTGATTTAAAGGAAGATCTTTATGTTCAAACGTATTGACGGATTGAGCCTCTCCCATATCTTGAAACGGATCAATGACGGTTTCATCCGAAGGAACGGCCGACAGAGAAGCAATCAATGCGGCGGCTCCTGTTTCATTTTGGTTTTTCTTTACATTCACAGGTTCTTCTTCAGATACCTCCGCCCTTTTATCAGGGGCGACATTATCTTTGAAAGCCGAATCATTTTTTGACACCCGCTCCGATTCTGACGAATAAGCCTCGCGAGGCGATGAAGCCACAGACGGATTTGGATCTGTCTTTTTTTCCTTTTCCATCAACAAGCCCGAAACCTTTTGAGAAGAAGAAACATCTTTATTCGGTATTTTTGCATTCACTTCTTCGGGCAGACGAGATATATTTTGAGGCTGGGGCTTCTCTTTGATTATCTCCGTTTTTGGGGATATGATCGGCTGATTTTGATTGGTTATTTGAGTTGTTTTATTTTGCTTCTCCGTCAAATTTTCTTGAAAAGGGCTATTGCTTTTTGGGGAGATGATTTCAGTCCCTTTATTCGAATTATTTGTTTGTATCGAATTTGTTTCATCCCCAAAAGAAAGTTGTTGAACGATCCAATCACTTTTTACAAAAGCAAAATAGCAACAGACCGAAACGATAATCAGATATATAAGCACAGCAAGAATATTATTTTTCTTGGAAGAATGAACCGGTTTAAATTCCTCCGGAATCAAATCCGAATCAATACTGATGGCATTTGGTGAAAACGGACGACCGAAAGCGGAAATATCCGGATCAACCCGATCTTCCGGTGCTGTTTCAGGGCCCGTATTTTTACCTTCTGCCTCAGACAAGGGTACATCTGCCCTTATCGAGTGTATATCCGCCCGCCCTTGAGGCATCTCCTTTCGGGAAGGTTCTTGTTGAAGCTCTTCAGTCGGCTGTTCGGCCATTGGATGATCTATTCTCTCGACGAAATAACTCCGACATGCCGAACAATGAAACCGAACCCCTTTCCCATTCTTTTTTTTATCAAGCAGGGCATCGGGTATTTCATATTGAGCAAAACATTTTGGGCACACAATTAACATTTATCTTTCCCTTTTTTAAAAAATGGTGTAAACATAATATAACCGATTTAAAAAAAAGATACAACATTTTTCATAGGAACGAAACGTGAAAGAGACATCAAAATTATCCTCTCCGATAGCCGAATTTAACGGCGTATCTTTTCGTTATGAAACGGGATCCGATGTTTTAAAAGACATTCAGTTCCAGTTGCAACCGGGATCCTTTCACTTTATGACGGGAGAAAGCGGAGCCGGAAAAACGTCATTACTGAGTTTAATGTATTTGGACAATCTTCCGACAAAAGGGCGTGTTCGTTTATTCGGTCAAGCGGTCGATACTTTATCTCGCAAAGAAAAAGCACGCATCAGGAGACAAATAGGCGTGGTTTTTCAAGACTTCAGATTACTCCCGCATCTAAACGCCTTTGATAATGTGGCTCTTCCGCTCAGAATCGCAGGAACAAAAGAATCAGAAATCAGACGTCATGTCTCGGAATTATTGGCATGGGTCGGATTAGAGAAACAACTTCGAGCCTATCCTGCGGAATTATCGGGAGGAGAGCAACAACGTGTGGCCATTGCCAGAGCGGTCATCAATCGTCCGCAATTGCTTTTAGCCGATGAGCCGACGGGAAATGTGGATGACGTCATGGCAAAACGGTTATTGTATTTATTTTTAGAGCTGAACAAACTGGGGACAACCGTTGTCATTGCAACGCACAACCAAAACTTGATCAAATACTTTGGTTTTCCGAGACTTCATTTATCAAAAGGGCATCTTGAACTTTTAGGGCCATCCAACAACAAATATGTCGATTTAGCGACAAAAATATTAAATCGAGGTGAGCAATGACAAAAAAGTCGGATATTCCTTTTTCGGATGATGCGTCAAGATATTTTGTCCCGTGGATGAGTATGTTAATGGTTTTTATAGCAACTCTCATCTTATCGGGAGCGTTGGTTGCCTATTCCTCCATTCAAACATGGACAAGGAATATTTCCGGTTCGCTCACCATCCAAATTCCGACATTTGATTCGGACGGAAAAGACAGAAAGGACGCCGTCAAGGCCGACATTGAAACCGCCGTTACGATTTTAGTGACAACAAGAGGCGTACTGGGGGCATCGGTTTTATCTGACGAACAAATGAGCTCTCTGATGGCTCCTTGGATCGGCGAAAACACAGACATTTCACGGTTACCGCTTCCGAAGTTGATTGATGTCAGTGTTGATACGAATAATCCGCCTGATCTGACGCAATTAAAGGCCGACTTAACGGAACAGGTTCCGAGTGCGATTTTGGACAGCCATCGGCTTTGGCTGGAAAATTTAATTCAACTGGCAACCGGCATGATTAAGCTGGTTTCCGTCATTTTGGTTTTACTCATTTTAAGTACGGCCTTTACGATTATTTATGCGACCAGAACGAGTTTATCGGTTCATCAGCCGGTTATTGCTCTTATTCACATGATGGGAGCAAACGATTTTTATATTTCCGCTCAATATGCCGTTCGCAGTTTCAAACAAACGTTATTGGGAAGCCTGATCGGTTTTGTTGCAACCCTTCCGATTATGAGCGGATTTGCTTATTTTTTAGATGAAGTGACAGAAGATTTTATCTTTAATACCTCTTTAACATATGAGCAGTGGCTTATTTTGGGCTCTGTTCCCTTTATTGCGGCCGTTTTGGCATTCCTGACAACATTTAAAACGGTTTCTCACTATTTGAAGCGATTTTTATAATGAAAAAAGTGATCCAGCATTTAACGGCTTATTTTTGTTTAATCTTAATCACCTTGTGGATTATCGGGTTCACGATATTTTGTTTATACGCGTTGAGTTTTAAATATGCTCCTCAAGAAACGGCAGAAGCCATTGTTGTATTAACGGGCGGAAATGATCGAATAGCAACGGCATTTTCTCTTTTACGTCAAAAAAAAGATATTCCTCTTTTGATATCGGGCGTTAACAAAGCCGTTAAAAAAGAAGAGTTATTGTCCGAACTCCCCCCCCCTTTGCAAAAATATATCACCTTGGGATATATGGCTGAGAATACAAAAGAAAACGCTCAAGAAGTGAATGCGTGGATTCAGAAACAACATGTTTCGTCCATTTTGCTTGTCACCAGCTTCTATCATGTTCCGAGAAGTTTACTGGAAATCAGGAATCAAAATAAATTTTTAAAAATCAGTGTTTTTCCCGTTTTTCCAAAAACGTTTGATGATTCCGTGGATTGGGTTCGCACGCGATATGCCTGGCAACTGATTTTAGAGTATCATAAATTTCTCATTGTTCACACCAAATATATACTTGAAAGGATATTTTAGTTTAGATGAAAACCCTGTATCAAATAAATTTATGGATTCGCTCCGTTTTGTTTTTGTTTGTTTTATATTCCGTCACTTTAATTTTATTCTTTGTCTTCATTCCGACATTGTTTATGTCACGAAGAGCCGCCTCCTGCTTTCCCCGCTTTTGGTCATGGTTTATGATAAAATGTTTATATTTGATTTGTGGCATTCAAATTCAAATTAAAGGGCTTGAAAATTTACCGAAAAAGAATGGATATATTATTGCCTCCAAGCATCAATCGGCACTTGAGACAATTGTGTTTCACAGTGTTGTTCCCGATATTTTTTATGTCTTAAAACGAGAATTATTGTTGATTCCGATCGCAGGCATTTATTTTATCAAGACGGGATGTATTCCGATTGATCGCGGAGGCGGAGCCAAAACAATGAGAAAAATGCTTCACGGTGTTCAAACACGATTAAAAGAGAACTGGAACTTAATTATTTTTCCTGAGGGGACCAGAACAAAGCCGGGAACAAAAAAGCCATATAATCCGGGAGTTGCTTTTTTATATGAACAGTGTCAGGTACCTGTTGTTCCGGTTGCTTTAAATACGGGATACTGTTGGCCTAAAAACAAAACAAAAAAAATTCCGGGGATCATTACTATTCAATTTTTAGACCCCATTCCGACCGGCCTTCATGGTCGCGCCTTTCTGAGTGAATTATACGATAGGATTGAAGAAGCTCAAGATCAACTTCCCTCCCCTTTTTCGGAGAAAATCAATGCAAATTGAAACACAACTGGCTCTGGGAGTTTATTCCGATGCATCTGCAGACGGTGTCGATATCAGTCTGATTCAGACAGACGGCATGGACATTTATCAAAAAAAACAGACATTATCTCGGCCCTATCCAAATGAAATCAAAGAAAAAATTTTTTCGTTAGTCGCCGCCAATGACTTTAGTCAAAGTCAAGGAATGCAAGAAGCCGATCGACTTATTACTGAATTTCATGAAAATATCATTCAAGAATTTTTAGTTTCAATCCGCAAAGAAAATCTAAAACCGAATGTTATCGGATATTCCGGCCACACAATTTATCATAATCCGCAAGAAAAAATTAATATTGCCCTCGGAAATTCGGAGCATCTGGCTCATCGATTTAAAACTCCCGTCATCAGTCGCTTTATTCAAACGGATTTTGCAGCGGGCGGAACCGGAGGACCCTTGTTTGCTCCGTTTTTCGATGCGCTTACTCGATCCTTTGAAAAACCGCTTGTGATTATTTCAATCGGCGGAATAGCATCTGCACATTATATCGGCCCTTTAGGGGAGCTACAATCATTTGACATCGGCATCGGAACTGCCTTATTGGATCGCTGGATTCATCAAAAAACGGGGGCAGAAATGGATTTTGATGGTCAATGGGCTGCAAAAGGAAGTATAGATGATCGTCTGTTGGCCCGATTACTGAAACAGAATTATCTTCAAAAAGCACCTCCCAAATCAATCGGACGTAATGATTTAGAAAACTTATATGAGCACGTCATCGGTTCGGATACGGCAACCGGTGCGACAACCTTAACCGCCTTTTTAGCAGAGACGATCGTCAAAAGCCAAAAATTTTTTCCGGATCGCCCCAAACAATGGATTTTAACAGGGGGTGGAACACTTAATCCGACCCTTTTACGCATGATTCGGAAAAACATAAAAGAGCCGATTCAAACCGCCACCGATTTGGGGTTTGACAAAGACGCCTTAGGGGCTAGCGCCTATGCCTTTTTGGCGGCCCGCTCACTCAATCACCTGCCGATCAGTTATCCGACAACAACCGGCGTTTCGGAACCGGTGACGGGCGGAACTCTCTTCCTCCCCGCATAGGATAAAAGCTCGCTCATCAAACGTCATTGTTTTTTAAGAGCGGATCCGTTTACCTGAAAATTTATTTTTATGTCGACCATAAAAAATGACATAATTTAAATTTAATGGAAAATGCATTAAACGGATCCGGAAGCTGTATGCCGTCAACATCGATTGCATATGAGGTCAACGGGAAAACGTGGTATTACTGTATATATGATATATTTTATTCGGCAAAAGATAGATGCGCCTCTATCGGTAAAGTACTTCCCTCTCCGGAAGAGCTGTTGGAAGATTTTGAGGACATCAGGCAACATTCCTCTGTTTCCTTATCGTGGACAAACAAACAGATGACGGCGGACAAAGTTATTTCTATCGGATATTACGGAGAAATAGAAAGTGGCGGAACCCACTCTGAGAATGACATCTATTGTCGTTAAAGGAGATGAATTCCGACAGGAAGAAGATCGACTGTCAAAATCTATCCGTATTTATGATGCCAAGTAAAATAAAAAGATTTTTAAAAATCAACGGGAAGATAAACACTAAACGTAGTTCCTTTTTTTTCGGTACTTGATACTTCAATCAATCCGTCATGTTGTTGGATAATTTGTTGTGTAATGCCAAGCCCTAATCCCGTTCCCTCAATCGATTTTGTCTTAAATGAATCAACTCGATAAAATCGTTCAAAAATACGAGGAAGAACAGATGAGGGAATGGGAGCTCCGAAATTATGAACACTCACTAAAACCACCTGTCGCATATCATCAAAGTAGCGATCGGATTTTTTGGGGAATCCGTTGCATAATTGTGCTTTAATGGTAATGGGTTTTCCTTCTTCTCCATACTTAATGGCATTATCCACCAAATTTTGAAAAGCCTGATGCAATAAGGCTTGATTTCCGATAAGACGAGGAAGATCATGAACCAATTTTAATTGAAGGGTTTTATGACTATTTTTGGCTTTAATCGTGAGATCCTCCAAAACATGCGTCAATAATTCCGACACCAGAATAACATCATTTGATTTTGTTTTTTGTATCATTTTTAATTTTGAAACTTCTAACAAATTTTGAACCAAATGCGTCATACGTTTTGTTTGTTCCGCCATCATATTTAAAAATTTTTCACGAGCGATTTCATCTTCTTTTGCCGGACCTTGAAGAGTTTCGATCATTCCGGACAAAATGGACAGGGGTGTTTTTAATTCATGACTTGCATTTGCAAAAAAATCATCTTGCTGTTGTTTAAACGAGGTTAATGTTGTAATATCATGAAAAACAATCACGGCAATCGCTTTATTTTTAGCTAATTCCGGCAATCGTTCTATTCGCACTTGAAACGTATATGTGACATCATCTTTATATTCCCACTCGAACCAGTCATTTTGCTTTGATCCCTGAATGATTTGGCTTAAAATATTTTCAAAAAAAGGCAGTGTAATAATTTGATTGATGGATTTTCCCAAACAATCTGCGCCGAAAAAATCCTCGGCAATTTTATTGGCGGAAACAATTTTACTTTCGAGATTGATCAACAAAAGAGGAACGGGAAGAATTTCTAAAATACGCGCATCGGAGAGAGTTTGATTTGACCAAATATTTTTGACTTTTAAAAAGGCATCGGCTAATCGAAAAGATCCGAAAATCCCCTTATGGAACCTCGGTGTTTCAACTTCTAGCCCCTGAGCCAAACTTTTTAAATAGCCGATAAAACTTTCCAACTCTTTAAAGACAAAAGACGTGATAACACCCGTTACGACCAAGACGCATCCGAAAAAGATCAAGGCTGTCCACGGGCCGATTCTTCCCCAAAAGAGCATGATACTTAAAACAAGGGCAGTCGGAATATTTAAAACAAATAATCTGGCTAAAAACCGGACGGAATAAAAATGTTTTTTTCGGTATTTATTTTTTCGCATAAATAGACTATAATACACACCTTATAAAAAGGAAAGAATAAAAATGGAGCAAGAAGCAAAAGATTTTAAAACAACGCCCATGATGGCTCAATATCTAAAAACAAAGCAAGACTATCCGGATTGTCTTTTGTTTTATCGCATGGGTGATTTTTATGAGCTGTTTTTTGAAGACGCCCTAATTGCTTCTAAAGTTCTGGATATTGTTCAAACTTTTCGAGGGAAACATAACGGTCAGGATATCCCCATGTGCGGTGTTCCGTTTCATGCTTACGAGAACTACTTGGTCCGACTGGTTAAAGCCGGATATAAAGTGGCTATTTGTGAACAAATGGAATCTCCTCTTGAGGCAAAAAAAAGAGGCTCCACGGCCGTTGTTAAAAGAGATGTTATTCGCATCGTCACTGCCGGAACTTTAACTGAAGATTCTCTTTTAAATGCAAAGCAACATAATTACATTGCTTCTGTTTTTCCGGCATATCAAGAGTTCGGAGTTGTCTGGGCCGATATGTCGACCGGTGATTTTTATACCCAAACGGCCCGTCTGGACTCTCTTCATTCCGTTTTATCTCGATTTAATCCCTCCGAAATATTGGTTCCCGAAAGTTTAAAGGAGAAATATCCTGATTTAATTTTTGACACCTCTGACATATTAACGGAAATACCCGATGAGCGCTTTGTTTTTTTAAACAATAAAAAGCGGTTGGAATCTTTTTATAAGGTTCAAGATATTGAAGCTTTCGGATCTTTTACTCAATCAGAAATTATTGCGGCAGGTGTTCTTTTGGATTATATCCTGTTAACGCAAAAAGGCGCCGTTCCGGTTTTAAAACCTCTTCATAAAATGATCAGCACTCAATTTATGGAAATTGACGCGTCCACTCGAAAGAGCCTGGAATTAACCTCCACCATGACGAATGATCGATCGGCTCAAAGTTTGCTGAAAACATTGGATCAAACAATAACGGCCATGGGCGGACGCTTGTTGTTTGAATATGTTTCTTCTCCTTTGTTAGATTTGGGGAAGATCAATGATAGACTGGATAAAATAGATTATTTTTTTCAAAATGACACCATACGAGACGAGATCCGACATTTACTTAAATCCGTGTCTGACATTGAAAGATCTTTGGCGCGTCTTTCTTTGGAAGAACGAGGCGGTCCGAGAGATATGAAAGACATAGCTCAAGGTTTATCTCAAATTCCGGCCATCCGAAACAGTATTTGCAAGGGAATTATTCCTCATTCTCTTAAAAAAGATTTACTGGATATGGGGGAGCACAGTGAATTGGTACATGAAATTGAGGTGGCTCTTATTGATAAGCCCCCGTTAAAGGCAAGAGACGGTGGGTTTATTAAGCAGGGATACTCGGTCGAATTAGATGAAGTTTTAAACCTAAAATATAATACACGTAAAATTCTGGCTGATTTACAACATCGCTATATTCAGATGACCGGAATCAATAATTTAAAAATATCATTCAACAATCTACAAGGATATTATGTTGAAATTCCGGAGAAACAAGCCTCTCTCATTCAAGAGCATCCCGAATGGGGTTTCAAGCACAGAAAAACGCTATTAAACAGCATTCGGTTTATTACTGCCGAATTGATGGATTTGGAATCCAAAATTAATCATGCGGATGAGCAAGCGTTATTGATTGAAATGAAATGTTTTGACCAATTACGATCCATGATTTTATCCAAAAAAGAGGAGATTTCGGCAGCGGCCTCTCGTCTTGCCGTTTTAGACGTTGCATCGGCATTGGCATATCGAGCGGAATTGGGACATTGGGTTCGTCCTATCTTAACAGACGGATATGACTTTGAAATTAAGGGGGGACGTCATCCGGTTGTTGAGGCGGCATTACAAAAAAATCACCAAACATTTATTCCCAATGATTGCACTTTAGGAGAACCGGATAACAATTTATGGATTCTAACGGGTCCCAACATGGCCGGTAAAAGTACTTTTCTGCGTCAAAACGCTCAAATTGCCGTTATGGCACAAATGGGGTCTTTTGTTCCTGCCGAATATGCCAAAATCGGGTTAATTGATCGATTATTTTCCCGTGTTGGAGCCAGCGATGAATTGGCTAAGGGACGATCAACCTTTATGGTTGAAATGGTTGAGGTTGCCTCCATTTTAAACGGAGCGACGGATAAATCCTTAGTCATTTTAGATGAAGTCGGCAGAGGAACGGCCACTTTTGATGGACTATCTCTGGCCTGGGCGGTTGTTGAATACTTGCATGATCACAATAAATGTCGAGGGTTATTTGCAACCCACTACCATGAATTAACCGCTTTGTCCAACCGATTAAGAGGTGTCACCTTACACACAATGCGTGTGAAAGAATGGCAAGGGGATATTGTCTTTTTACATGAAGTTGATAAAGGTGCCGTTAATCGTTCTTACGGTATTCATGTTGCCAAGTTGGCGGGAATTCCCCAACCGGTCATTGTTCGGGCCGAACAGGTTTTGGCACAACTGGAAGAAAAGAAACAAACACAAAAACCGTTATTTGACGATTTACCCTTGTTTTCTCAAGTTTTAAAAACAACATATACAAAGCAAGACTCTCCGGTAGAAAAAGAGTTAAAGCAATTAGATATTGATTCTTTATCTCCGCGTGAAGCATTAAATGTCCTTTATCAACTAAAAACAAAATTGGAGTGATACTATGAATATTATTCAAGCATTGATCGGTTTTATTTTAATGGTCGGAATTTTTTCATTTCTGTTTCTTATTGCCTGGTATATTGCCATACCGCTTTTGCTGATATTTGTTTGTGTGGGATTATTCAATCTTATTCGGCTTAAATGGCACATGAAAGATTTCCATATATTTTCCCATGCGGAAAAATTTTATGAAACAAAAAACAAAAAATCACAAGATCAAATTATTGACGTGGAATATACAGAGATTAAATAGGCATTTCTTCTCATACAATAAGTCACTTCCCCTTGTAACGGGAGGTTCTTATTTTTAAAAACTTCGCATAATTATCTTTTGTCAGCGGAGATCTTGATCGTCTTAAAACCCTACCGATAAAAATCTTTACGTTGATAAGTTTCCGAATATTGCTTGTATCGATCGAAGAAAGATTTGGGGGTGTCCATATGGTTTTCCATATGGTTTTGTTCATCCCTCAACAACTCATTTATCGAAGAAGGATCTTCGGACTTTTGGAATATATTCTCGCTCGAATCTGAAAAAAGTTTAATCACTTCTCCCGTTTGATTATCAATAATCATCCATTGTCCGCCGGAAGAACTTTGATATTCTTTGATCATGTCATGGGAGGATTTTAAGCGTTCTTCACGAATCTGTTGCATAATCTCTTCAAATAACCGACACAAATAAACAAATGTACAAAAAATTTCTTGATTCACCAACGTAAAATTGGGGGCATAATCCGTTTTTGATTGTTCATCTCCGTCGGAAATAATGTTTTTTAGATATTGAGAAGATTCTGAGGCTCGGTTTACGTGTTGTTTTTGCTTCTTTTTTTCTTTTCTGCTCATATTATCTGCCGGACTTGTTTTTACATCTTGAAGTGTTTTTTTCATAATATCCTCCTTTGACTTCAATGCCAATATGCAATTTATACTTGAAATAAATAAAAAACACAACCAAAAATTGTGTTTTTTTGAAAAAATTTATTGACAAGTCAAAAAACAATACCTAACTTCTACCTCTTTTTATTCACCTCATTTTTTTAATATAACGTTCGGCAGACCATATTTATCATATCAACTTGAGACATAAATATTCTGATATTGTCTATTTGATCATTCTCGTGCTCATTTTTATACGGACTATTTTCCATTAACTATCTTCTTCCGCATTACGGGCTTAAGAAAAAATATTAAGAATAAAAAAGAGAGCCTTAAAAGGCCCTCTTGATAATATTTTAAGAATCAATTTCGATAAGATCCTTTGAGTTCTGCTGTTTCCAAAACATGTCCTTGCATGGCTTGATATAATTCATCAACAGAAAACCCTTTTTTGAGATCTAACATCTTATCCAGCGCATAGACCTTAATGTCATAGGTGTGCGGACGATCCGGCGGCATAGGGCCTCCATAGACTGGAACATGCCAACTGTTTTCGCCTTGGATATAGCCGTTATCGGCATGCATGGAATCACCGGCCGGTATTTCCGTTTTAGTTAAATTGGCGACAAGCCAGTGGATCCAAACATATCCGGCGACGGGTATTGCATCCTGATCATCCATAATAATTGCAAACGAAACGGTATTTTCCGGTGCCCCCTCAATGTGAAGGGGAAGAGAATAAACCGGCATGTCTCGTTCAAACCGAGATCCGTATTTCCCGTATTCGTCTTGAATAATTCCGTTAATGATACCGCTACTTGATATTTTCATGTGTCTCCTTTTTTTGTATAACCTGATTGCAAATTTGTTCGACTTTATTCACATAAGTGTCCATAACTATTTTATCAATAACCGCCTTAACAAATATATCCAGCGGTGCATCTTCTCGATAATCGGCGGGTGTTATGATATCGGCCCGATCATCTCCTTGTATCATGCGAATGGTATCCTCTCTCAGAGGCAAATGGGGTTGATAAACGGCAATCGCATGTCCACCCTCTCGTTTAACTGTTTTAATTGAAGGGATATCTGTTTCTCCATCTCCGATATAAATCATATTTTTAAAGGGCATGGGTTTATCTTTATCATCCATGTGTCGATTGATGGAATTATCACTGATATCCAAGCACCCCTTATTGATACGATATAAAAATTGTGTTTTATTTGTATAGTTGACACTTAATGCCGGCCATACGGCAATATCATTTTCATCATACATAAATGAGGAGGCAAAAATTTCTTTAAAATAAGGGGCAATAACCGTTCCTTCTACCATATCCTTCATAACTGATAAAATAATATAATGTTCCATACGAACTCCTTTCGAAAGAGCGTATGTATTTATGCGATCAAACCAGTCTGAAACCCCCGGAAACAATTGGATTGTTTTTGCATACTTTTTAAAATCTTCTTTTTTGAAGGGGAGATGATACGCCAAAGATTCTTCCTTCATCAACTTCATATAGGCAAGAATATTATCTGCTTTTTGGGTTAATGCAATCTGATTGCTTTTTTCCCAAAATTCTTGAGGGGTTTGCCCAAGCGATCTGATAAAGCCATATTCCTGCATATTTCCGGGAGCCAATGTTCCGTCAAAATCATAGCAAATAGCCATTGGAATCAAATCTTTTTTCAATGAATTCATGTTAATTATTCCTTCTTGGATCAGAGTTTAAATGAGTTCCCCCAAAATGTCAAACAAAAGTATTTTTACAATTATTTTATGATAGCATTTCTATAAAAAAGGAGAAATTCTTCTCTCCTTCTTTGAACCGGTCATCAGGTCCCCGATTTTACCTTAAAGAGATTGACAACGATTGTTTAATACGGAATCCCGCAACATATCGATATTTGATAATATTTTTTCCTTTTGTTGTTGCTTTGTGTTTAGAAAATCGCTTGTAATTTTGAGAATTCTGGGATGATCGGCATGTACACCGATGCATCCTTCACACTGAATGATTAAATCCAAATACTTGAGCGTGTTTAAAATACAATGAAGCGATTTGGTTGCATAATTCCGCTCTTCATTCATTAAAGGAGATGGATTTTGAGGAATAAACCAATAGATAAGTCCTCGATCTGTTTTATCTTCGTGTTCCGTATAGGTGCGTGTTAAAAATTCCATTATTTTTTGTTTTTGAGATGAATAGATCATGGCATCTTGAATCTGTTCAATTTGAGGGTTTAAAAACGGATCATTGATGCGACCGATCACTTGATTATTTTTTCTTAAGAATTCGATTTTCCCCTGAGGAACATATTTCATCAATACGGCAGAAATTATTTTTAAAGCATTTTTATCTGTTGTTTGAAACAAAAAACAAGGTTCCAACCCTCTATCTATTTTGCATTTGGATGGTTCACACAAGTGCTTTAAAAGAGCCATATCCGATTGATTTATTGTCATTGAATTGTTCATCTTTTTCCTTTCACTTTTTTTAAAAAAGTGAGATATTTTATCATAAAAAAGATCAAAATAAAATACTTTTCACACGCGCCTATTTTTTTCGAAAATATATAGACAAATCGACTTTTTTTTGTACACTGACCTCGTTTCAAACAGGAGGAAATAAAAATGAATATTATTTTGTGGGATTGGGATAACACATTGGTTGACACGTTTGGTGCCATTTTTGCCGCACAAAATGAAACCAGAAAACATTACAATATGCCCTTATGGACGCCGGAAGAAAGCAAAATGGCGATGAATACATCCGGCAGAAATTTAATTAAAGATGTTTTTGGAGCCGAAAGAGCTACCGAAGCCCGAGCGATTTATCTAAAAGCGTATGCCATGCATGCTGCTGATCTAAAATTAAAAGAAGGAGCTTTAGAGATTTTAAAATTTGGAAAAACAGCAGGATTTATCCAAATTTTAGCCAGTAATAAGGCGGGATCCATTTTAAGAAACGAAGCTGAAACACTAGGTGTCAGCCGGTATTTTGATCGTTTGATCGGTGCAGAGGACACGGATTCTGATAAACCCTCTAAGACATTTACGGATTCTGCGATTCAAGGATTTGATGTAAAAAAAATTATTAGTATCGGGGATGGGAAATCCGATATTCAAATGGCTCGTAATTATGAGAACGGGATTGGGATTTTAGTTGGAACAAACCCTCATTCAAAAGAGTTTGAAATTCTGCATCCGGATTATGCTGTTTCTGATTTAAAAGAAGCCCTTCCTATTTTAAAAAATTTGATTGCCAAATAGATTGTTAGATTTAACAGAAACATTCTACGATGTTCGGATTAAAAAATAAGAAGAAAGACCGTTTGTGTTGACGATCTTATTTAGAAAACACCGACTTCTTCAACAAGATCAGGGTGTTTGAAATATCACTCAAAAGCCCCCGTTTGATCTGTCCCCCGAAAGTTGGACAGTAAAAAAAAGTCCCGAAGATTGCGATAGCAATTTTCGGGATAATTTTTTA
>CALXPF010000007.1 GCA_944390205.1 uncultured Alphaproteobacteria bacterium | reverse complement strand
GAGCGCTTTGTCATCCTCACCGCTATAAGCTTTACTGAACCACGCGTCTAACGCGTGGTTTTCTAGATACAAAAAAATGACACCGGCTCAACGCCGATGCCATTTGCTTAATCACTCCTCTTGATTTACACCCCTCGGGACTTTTTTTATTTGTCCAATTTATGGGGTACAGATCATGGGCGAGGCGTTTTTTGATAATTATTTTCTATTTTTTAAATTTTGCAAAAATAGATTTACCGGCAAAGACGGCTGTATCGCCCAGCTCTTCCTCAATACGAATCAATTGATTGTATTTAGCCAAACGGTCGGAACGAGACAGTGAGCCCGTTTTAATTTGTCCACATCCGGTTGCAACGGCAATATCTGCAATCGTTGCATCTTCCGTTTCTCCGGAGCGGTGAGATAAAACTGCCGTATAGCCCGCACGATGAGCCATCTCAACGGCTTCCAACGTCTCTGTCAAAGAACCGATTTGATTGACTTTGACCAAAATAGAGTTGGCAACCTTTTTCTCGATTCCCATGGCAAGACGTTTCGTGTTCGTGACGAACAAATCATCGCCGACTAATTGGATACGACCGCCCAAGGTCTTGGTGAGCATGTCCCAACCTTCCCAGTCATCTTCTGCCATACCGTCTTCAAGAGACATGATCGGGTAGGTGTTGACCAGATCCTCATAGTATTTTACCAACTCGGCCGAAGAAAGGACCTTCCCTTCTCCTTCCAAATGATATTTCCCGTCTTTATAAAATTCGGAAGAGGCGGCGTCTAACGCAATAACAACATCTTCTCCCGGTTTATAACCGGCGGTTTTAATTGATTCAACAATAAAGTCCAAAGCTTCTTTGGCCGAACCGATATTCGGAGCAAATCCACCCTCGTCACCGACATTTGTATTCATACCGGCTTTTTTGAGATTGGATTTTAATGCTTGGAAAATTTCGGCCCCCATTCGAATCGCTTCGGAACAAGAAGAGGCACCGTACGGCATAATCATAAATTCTTGAATGTCAATCGGGTTGTCTGCATGTTTTCCGCCATTTAAAATATTCATCATCGGGACCGGTAAAACGTGGGCTAAAGTGCCGCCGATATAACGATATAACGGAAGGTCCGCACTTTCGGCAGATGCTTTTGCAATAGCCAAAGAAACGCCTAAAATCGCATTGGCGCCCAAACGACCTTTGTTTTCCGTACCATCCAATTTAATCATTTCATGATCAACCGCGATTTGTTCGGACGCATCCATTCCGACAACGGCATCATAAATTTCCGTATTAACGGCGTTGACCGCTTTTAAAACACCTTTGCCACCAAAGCGTGATTTATCTCCGTCTCGAAGCTCGACAGCCTCATGAACCCCTGTGGAAGCTCCGCTCGGAACGGCAGCCCGACCAAAAGAACCGTCGTCCAAAACAACATCGACTTCAACGGTCGGAGTCCCTCTGGAATCTAAAATTTCTCTGGCTTGGATATCAATAATTTCACTCATGTTTTATCCTTTCTTTTGAGTTGTTATTTGTTCCACTTTTTCCTATTGAATCGGTTTTTAACCGATTTCCTTGACGCCTTCTTTTGCTATTTTGTCAAAAGCCATCAGGCGATCGATAAACATTGGCATTTCTTTTAACGGAATCATATTGGGACCATCACTGGGTGCCGTATCCGGTGTTTCATGCGTCTCGGCAAAAATTCCGGCAATTCCGGTTGTTATGGCGCAATTTGCCAAAACGGGCGCAAATTCTCTTTGTCCGCCACTGGATCCGCCTTGTCCTCCCGGTTGTTGAACACTGTGAGTCGCATCAAAAATAACCGGATATCCCGTTTGCTTCATGATCGGGAGAGATCGCATATCAACCACCAGTGTGTTGTATCCGAAAGAAACACCTCGTTCCGTTAATAAAATGTTGTGATTGCCGGTACTTTCAATTTTCCCAACCACATTTTTCATATCCCACGGGGCTAAAAATTGTCCTTTCTTGACATTGATGATTTTTCCGGTTTTGCCGGCTTCTACCAAAAGATCCGTTTGACGACATAAAAAAGCCGGAATTTGTAAAATATCAACAACTTCCGCCGCCGGAGCACATTGAGATGTTTCATGAATATCGGTCAGTGTTGCACACCCGTAAGTCGCTTTAATATCCGCAAAAGCTTCAAGCCCTTTTGATAGCCCCATGCCCCGAATGCCGTTTATACTGGTTCGATTCGCTTTATCAAATGAGGCTTTAAATACAAAAGAAATCCCTTTCTTTTGACAGATTTCTTGAAGCGCATGCGCCATCTCTAATCCGTGCTGTCGGCTCTCCATTTGGCAAGGACCCGCAATTAAAACAAAGGGAGCCTCATTCGAAAAACAAATATCGTTTAATCGAACTTCTCGTGCAATTGTCTTTTCAGTCATTCTTATTCTCCCGCCGGTTGTGTCGGTGCCACCGGTGTTTGCGATTGTGTGGCGGGTGTCGGCATATTACTCGTGATCGGTGTTGCGGCGGCTTGTGCTGCCGGATCCGTATTGTCGGGTGCGTTTTTAGCCATAATAACGAGGGCTAAACTGGTACAAATAAATCCGATAAAAAAGTATGATGTCAGACGGGTTAACATGTTTCCGGCTTGGCGACCCGTAAATAAAGCGGAGGCGCCTTGACCACCGCCCAAGCTACCGAGAGCCCCGCCGTCACTGCGTTGCATTAAGACCAAAACGGTAATTCCGATCGCAAGTAAAATATGAATGGTTAAAATAAGTGTTTGCATGATATTTCCTTTTTTATGTTATTAAAAGATGCGCTTAGTTTAATCTATTCGAAACAGCTTTTCAAGTGTTGATATGCAATTTGTATTAAATTTTCCGACAGATCTTGAACAAATGTGATTTGGAGATCTTTCTCAAGGGCGCTTGTGTATAGACATGAGGTTCTGATTTTAATGAAATATCCTTGATAGAACATCAAAGACAGATATTGAATCCCTTCCGTTTTTTCACCCGTAAGTGCGGAGACATCCCCACCGCTTAGAACCGGATGATTATCGATAACTGTCGTTTTGATGGCTAAGGGCGTGAAAGAAAGCGATTTTAAAAACTCTTGTCTCAACGGATTGTCCAAGACGGTGTCAGAGGATTTAATCGGGTATAAAATCAATTGTGTGTAGCACCCTTGGTTGGTATAGGCTTGTCCGTATCCTGCTCCCTGTACTTCTTCTTCAAAATTAATGAAGCCATCAGGCTTTTTTTGAAACACCATTTCTTTAGAATTAAGCGAGTCTGCCGTAATTTGAAAGGGTAATTCTGTCCAGCACGCTTGAGGAGACAATAAGTCCTTCCCCAAGGCTGGAAAGATGAATCCGATCAGGAAACAAAAAGAAATAAATTTAAAAAACTTCATTTATTTCCATCAGGTGAAGGAGAAGCCGTGTTTTCTGTCGGGACCATTAAACAAGTCGTTAAATTCTCCATAATGATTTCCGTTAATTTTGTAGTCATATCTTGAGTTAGTTTTTCATTACCGGCTTGATCCAAACGGTTTACATTTTGACATGTTGTTCTGATCTTTAAGAAGTTATTTTGAAAAATGCCGAGCAGAAGGAGGTTAATCTGATCTCCTTCATAGCCCGTCACGCTTTCAAACTCAACACCATGGACAAAAACGCGTTCTTGTTTTGTGGAACGAAAGTGAGTTGAGGCTGTCACTTGTTCGCGTAAATCTTTTAGGCTGATATTGGGAAGATCGGCGTTATACAGGTAAACCGTACTTAAGCATCCCCCGTTTCGATAAGATTGCGAATAACCCCATCCTTTTTTCTCTTTTTCATAATCCCAAAAACCATCCGAATCCGCTCGTTTTGAGAATGTCGTTTCCGGTAATTGAGGATCTACCACCACAACCTCCGGCAGGGACTTCATACAACTTAAATTGGAGTTGTCATATAATTGCGCACCGGCCGGCAGAACATAAAAACAAAGGAGTAAAATAATTTTTTTCATTTTTTCTTCTTTCGTATTTAGAATTGTGTTTCGGCAATACCCCAAAAATCAGCGATTTTTAAACTGGCTCCTCCGATTAAAGCACCGTCCACATTGGGAACACTGAGTAATTCTTTCGCATTGGAGGGTTTAACAGAGCCACCGTATAAAATCCGAATGGTTTCTGCTTTTTCGGAGCCTAATAAGTTGGCCAATTCATGACGAATGGCTGCATGAACCTCTGCGACATCCGCCACAGACGGAACTTTCCCCGTCCCAATGGCCCATACCGGCTCATATGCAATGACGCAGTTATCGCCGGTAGAGTCTGTCGGAACAGACCCTTTGATTTGCTTGGAAACAACGGATAGTGCCAGTCCGGACTCTCGTTCTTGTTCCGTTTCACCGATACAAATAACGGCGGTTAATCCTTTTTGTTGGGCATTTTTTGCTTTTTCCAGAACAACGGCATCTGTCTCGTGACGCATCGTACGACGTTCCGAATGGCCGACAATGGCATAAGAAGCCCCCAAATCTTTAATCATTTCCGCCGATACGTCTCCCGTAAAAGCGCCAAAGTCTTTCGGTGCAAGGCTGACATCTTGAGACCCGATTGCCGTCATGGGATGGGGCAAAGATGCAATTTGTCCCAATAATGAAAGGGGGGGACAAATAAGAACGTCAAACGGCAGTGTCTTGTACTCGGAGCATTTTTGAAAAACAGCACTTGCCAGGGCAAGACCGTCTTCTTTTAAGCAATTCATTTTCCAATTTCCGGCAATTAATTTTCGTCTCATGATTTTCTCCTTACTCTAAATAAATGAATCAATGACCCTTTTTTACCATATTTTCTCATTCCTTTCAAGGAAAATGATTCTTGACAAAAAAACAAAAAAAATGATACTCTTAATCGAGAGTTCGTAATCTTTTAAGGAGGATGTTGATGCCCCAAAATTTACCACCTGTTTCACGAAAAAAATTTTGGGATAAAGATATCTCATTGGCTTATCGGCTGTATTTGTTCTCTTTTTTTGTATATTCGGAGGACTTTCCTCGGCGGGCCGCTCGAAAAAAATTGTCCCCTGAGGCCTATGAACAAAGGCTTTTAAAGGCTTTTGTTCGGCATATAGACTTAAAAGAAAAGCAAGACGGCGAAACGGTTTTATCTCAGATGATTGTTTCTCAGTATTACGCTCAAGCCGCAATGATTTTAGAAAATTTGTATCAACGACAAACATCGGTATCTGATTTAAAAGAAATGTTAAATTTACCGGATAAAACACCGTTTTATGCAAATATGTTCAGCCAAAAACCGGCTCGTGTGCGATCACTGGCTCAAAAGAAAGCAGATGATGAGCGAGATTATCTCAATCAAACACTGCAAAGAATATTGCCGGCCCTTGATTATTTGAGATGGATCAGAAATCAGGACCGCTTTGATTTGGCATTTGATGAAAGAAAAGAAAATCTCGAAAAAAAGAGTGATACAGAGTGGTACGGTCTTTTTAAAACCCAAGAAAAACAGGTGTCACAAAAACCGCGTCAATCTCTTTCAACAGTGTTAAAAAATGAAGAGACAACACAAAAGAAATCGGATTTATCTCAAACTTCAACCGCTCATTCTGATCAAAAGGCTCCTCGTTCTTGTCCCCATATGCATGATAAAAAACACTCTCAACAGTTAAAGCAGAAACATTTCTCTTTTTTTGAACAGATAAAAGGAGGGAGAGAAAATCGATGAAATTTTTTATGTCTAAATTGTTTCTGTGTTTTTGTCTTATCGTTGTTTCGATATGTCCTTTGGATGCTCAGTCTCAAACGTTCGGTTATTTGGATGCTAAAGCGAAAAGAACTCCCTTGCGAGAAGCTCAAACCAAAGAAAATTTGGTTCAATATTTAACAAAAGATTTAACAACCGATACACAAAAAGCTCGTATTATCGCAGCCTGGATGGCTTATCAAATCCAAAGAAACGGTTTTTTAAGAAAACAACGGATTGAGGCGTCAAACAATAATCGGCAGGCTCCTGAACCACTTCCCAATGATATTTTTAAAACCAGAATCGGTTCTCCGGAGCAATTTGCGGATTTGTATCAAGAGCTGTGTACGTTGGCCGGCTTGGAAACGGTTGTGATTCCGGGGTATGCCGGTTATAATATTCGGATTTCTCGGTATGAAGAGCCGAAGTATGTGGCGTTTTCCGTTATGCTTCATTATTTGGTCGGAACCAATTATCCGCTTCAACGCTATTTGGCCTCATGGAATGCCGTTCGAATTGATGGAGAATGGAAGCTGGTCGACACGTATTGGATGATTGACGGCGATATTTATGAAGCACAAGATATTCGGACGGAACGTCAAATGCGGACATTTTTAAAACGGAGAGAACAACGAATTCCATCCGTGACGGCATTGGTTCGAGGCAAGAATATTGACGATGATTTCTTTTTTGCAAAACCCCGAACATTTATTAAAACGCATTATCCGAATGATTCTCAATGGCAATTGCTCCCCGTTCCCCAAAGCTGGTCTAATTTTATCTCAAACTAAAACGGGTTGTGAACGGATATCTCTTTGCGCTTTTTATCTTTGGGAATAAAAAGCTCTTTTATCCTTCTTTTCTTCTTCTTTCAAATTATTCTGATCATTTTGTTTTCTTGTTGAAAAGAATAAATTTAATCTCATCATTATCGTCCCAAAACCGCTTCCCCAAAAGAGCCTTTTTTGAAACGGGAATCTACAATAATCAGAGATTGATTTTTTTAATTTAAATGCGCTGATTTAAAAGGGATGTCGGCTTTTGAAGAAGTTCTTTATCAAAAAAGCGTTTATGTAGATTGAGACAAGAGATCTGTCAACACGCGTTCGCAAAGGGGAAGCCCCTGTTTCGGCATTGATTTAAAAAGAAACAGTAAAGGTCATTTGTTTTGTTGTCGTGCAAAGTGTGTTTGATACACAAACACCACCAAAATCTTGGTGGTGTTTGTCATTTTAGGCCTCATCAACCATTACTTATTTCGACCCCAAAAATATTCAAGCATTTTTTGGAAGACGATATAAAGCGCCGGAATAAAGAAAATACCGACAAATGAAGACATGGCCAAGCCACCGAAGATGGATGTTCCGATTGCTTGTCTTGCCAAGGCACCGGCACCGGTTGCAATCATCAAAGGCAAGAAGCCCAGAAGTGCCGCAATCGCCGTCATCATAATCGCACGGAAACGCATGTGTGCTCCGTTGACGGCCGCTTCTTCGGCAGAGATACCCGTTGCATATTGATCTTTGGCAAACTCAACCAACAAAATAGCATTCTTGGCAGCGAGGGCAATCAACACGATAATTCCCGCTTGCGCATACAAATCATCCGTGACGGATCGAAGTGCCAAAAATCCGATTGCTCCGAATAATCCGATAATGATAGATATCATCACCGGAACCGGAATGATCCAGCTCTCATACAGAGCAACAAGGAATAAGTAGGCAAACAAGAACGCCATGCCGAAAATTAAAATAATTTGAGAGCCGGCATCTTGTTCTTGAAGGGCCATACCCGTCCACTGGAACTGATATCCTTGCGGTAAGACTTCTTTGGAGATTTCTTCCATCGCCTGCATGGCCGTTCCCGAACCGAGTCCTTCAGCAGGAGCCCCCGTAATCTTAATCGAACGATAGTTGTTATATCGTTGAATCGTTTGAGCTCCGATCGTGTGTTCTACCGTCACTAAAGACCGCAACGGAACCATTTCACCTTTATTGTTGCGAATGTTGATTTTATAGATGTCATCCAATGTTTTACGATCGGCAACGTCTCCTTGAACATTCACCTGCCATGTTCGTCCGTAAAGGTTGAAGTCATTCACATAGGTTCCGCCCAACATGGTTTGCATGGTGGAGAAAATGTCGGACAGTTGAATACCCAAAGCATAGGCTTTTTGACGATCAATCGTCAGTTTGACACGCGGTGAGTCAATTGTATAGAAGGTCATAACCCGTTGCAATCGAGGATCTTTGTTGGCCCTCTCAATTAACGTATTGGCAACCGCCATGATCTCTTCAGGGGAGGCTCCTTGCGTGCTTTGTAAGATATATTCAAAGTCGGACGTCATACTGATACCGGAAATGGCCGGCATGTTAAACGGAAAGACACGGGCTTCTTTGATATCCATTGTCAAAAGGTAGACTTTTGAAATGATGCTGTTAATATCTTGTCCTTCTCCTTGTCGTTCATCATAAGGTGTCAGGTGAATAACAAAGAAACCGCTGTTGGACGCTTGGACACCACTCATGATACCGTATCCGGTAATGGACAAATAGGTATCAATTTCCGGAACCTTTTTGAGCCGCTCCGCAACCGTGTCCATCACTGCTTTTGTTCTGTTCCAAGAGGCACCGGAGGGGAGCTGAATTTCCATCATAAATGCGCCTTGATCTTCTGCCGGTAAAAATCCACTCGGTGTTATTTTAAACAGATAGTAGGACCCCACTGCAAACAGAATAAGGCAGGCAGCCACGTATTTTGAGTATGGAACAAGTTTTTTGACCGTTCCGGAATAAAATTGACGGGCCTTTTCTACACCGTTCATAAACTTTTGAACCCACCAAAACGGCTTGTCGTTTGCCCGCATGATGATAGACGCAACTGCCGGACTGAGTGTCAACGAGTTGAGCCCCGAAATCAACATGGCAGACGCAATGGCGATGGCGAATTGTCGATACAACAATCCGGAAATCCCCGGTGTAAACGCAATCGGAACAAAAACAGCCAATAACACAAATGTAATGGCAATAATCGGCGCCGTGATCCGTCCCATGGATTTGGAAACAGCCTCCGGCCCCGGCATGTCCGGATTCTCATGCATGACGGTTTCAACATCTTCCACCACAACAATGGCGTCGTCCACAACAATACCGATTGCCAAAACCAATGCCAATAAAGAAATGGTGTTGGCCGTCACGCCGAACAAACTCATCCCGATAAAAGCACCGATTAAAGAAACCGGTATGGCTAAGGTCGGAATAATCGTTGCTCGGAATGTGCCCAAAAATAAATAAGTCACCAACACGATTAACATAAATGCTTCAAAAATTGTTTGGAAAATTTCACTGATGGAATCTTCCACAAATTGAGCATTGTTAAAGACTGTCTTGATCTTGATGTCAGCCGGCATCTTTTTTTGTAGCTCGGCCACTTTTTGGTTGACGGCGGTTGCCACTTCAACGGCATTGGATCCGGGGGCTTGGAATATTGCGAACCCAACCGCCGGTTCCCCGTTGTATGTCGCTCTCATTTCTTGAGACTTGGATCCCAATTCAATGCGTGCAATATCTTTCAAAAACAGGTATGAACCGTCCGTATTGGCTCGAATAACAATATTTCCGAACTCTTCGGCAGAGGTTAAACGACCTTCCGTTGTCAGAGAAAACTGAAACTGTTGATCCGGTGTGGACGGCATCACGCCGATTCGACCCAAAGAACCCTGAACATTCTGACTTTGAATGGCGTTTAAAACATCCGTTGTCGACAGCTTGAGACTCTTGAGCTTATCGCTGTTCAACCAAACACGCATACTGTAATCCAAACTGGAGAAAACCTGAATGGACCCAACCCCTCTTGTTCGTGCAATTTCGTCTTTAATGTTAATCAAAACGTAGTTGGTTAAAAATGTATCGTCATATTCCGGATTGGATGAGCTGACGGAAAAAACCTGCAACATGGAGGACATTTTCGATTCAACGATCACCCCTTGCTTGATAACCTCGGAAGGTAATGTGTTTTCAACCTGCTTTAACCGGTTTTGAACATTGACGGTGGCAATATTCGGATCTGTCCCGATGTTGAAGGTGACCGTTAAACTGTATGAGCCGTCATCACTGCTACTGGAGCTCATGTAAAGCATATCTTCAACACCGTTGACAACGGATTCAATTTGCTGGGCAACCGAAGATTCAACTACGTCTGCACTGGCCCCCGGATAGGTCGCCGTGACGGATACGGACGGCGGAACAATATTGGGATACTGCTCAACAGGCATGGCACTCATACAAAGAAGGCCCGCCAAAACGATAACGACCGAAATAACGGTCGCCAATCGGGGGCGCTTAATAAAAACATCTGAAATCATAAGGTCTCTCCTTTTGTATTGAATTATTTGTCAAAAACAGGCTGAACCGTCATTTGAGGAGCTATTTTTTGGAACCCTTCCGTAATAATCTTATCGCCGACTTGCAGTCCGTCGTTCACCGTCATTTCAAAGTCCGCCAATTCCGTTCCTCGTTTGATCATACGACGTTCCACCTTGTTATCCGCCGTTAACACATACACAAAAGAACCCGTCATATCTTGTTGAACCGCCTTCATCGGAATAACAATGGCTTTAACGGGTGTCAGACTCTTGAGTAAAACACGACCATATTGTCCGGCGATCAGCTTGTTGTCCGGATTGGGAAAGGAGGCCTTAATTTTAAGCGTATTCATGTTCTCATCCAAGGTGACGTCCACAAAATTAATTTGCCCCGCTTCCGGATACGTTTTTCCGTTAGATGTAATAAAATAAACTTCTGCTTTGTCAGCTTGTTTAAATTCATCTTGTAAAACAAGGAGCTGATTTTCACTGACGGAAAAGACGGCATCAATAGGGTTAATTGTCACTAAAGTTGCAAGAACACCGCTGTCCGGTCCGATCAATTCACCGACCGAATATTTAGATTCGCCGATTTTTCCGTCCATAGGCGCCGTGATAACCGTGTATTCCAAATCTTTTTGTGCCAGATCCAACAGGGCTTTCGTTTGAGCCACATCGGCCTTAGCTGATTCGTTTGCTGCTCTTGCTTCGTCTAAACGAGCTTCCGAAACATCTTTTGTCTTAAATAATGTTTGAGTACGCTCATATTGAGATTGCGCATTTTTCGCATTTGCCTGCGCTTTGGCATAGTTGGCTTCTGCCTCACGGACATTTGCCTCAAAGTTGACTTTTTCAATCAAGAAAAGAGGTTGATCTTTTTTAACAACGTCCCCCTCTTTAAAAAGGCGTTCTTGTAAGAAGCCGGAAACACGAGCTCTGAGGCCGACTTTGTCTTTTGATTCGATACGAGCGACAAAACTGGCCTCCGGCATAATCTCTTTTTCCGTCACAACCATGGCGGAAACAGCCTGAAGAGGCATTTGAGCCGCTGTTTTTTCATGTGCCGTTCTATAAGAATAATACCCGCCTCCGGCAATCAAGAGGAGTACGATTAAAACAGATATGATTTTTAACTTTTTTTTCATCGATTTTGTAAGTTTCTTTGTCATACGGATCTCCTTTTTTAATTATGAGATTGTATATCATTTTTTTTTAAAAAAAACCAGTTTTATTTTTTGTAGACCGTTGTTTTTTTTTATGCTAATGTGAAGAAAAAACTTTTGGAGAGATTTTCCATGCCACAAAAAAGATCCTTAAAAAACACAGCTCGAATTTTACAAAAAATTTCCGTTGATCGCGGGTCTGCATTGTCCAGACGATCTTTGCGTGATCAATCCGAAAAATCTCGGAAAAGTATCGGGACCCAAATGCCTCAAAGTCATATGGCACAAGAGTTTTTAACTCATAATAAAAAAGGAGAAACACGAGTTTTTGTGGCGGGAGGCTCTCGGTCCGGAAATGATCCGATTTATGAGCAAGAAGCGTTTTTGTTGGGGCAGGAAATCGGCAGGCGGAATTTTCGATTGGATTTTGGTTTGTCCTCCAAGGGGATTATGGGCTCCGTTGCTAAAGGCGTCTTAAAAAGCTGGGGGGAACAGGGGCGACAACAAAAAACGCCGATTCACGGCGTGACAACCAAGGAGTATTTGGCTCTATACCAAAGTGATCAATTGATCGATGAAGTTTCCGAGATTATTGTGGCACATACGTTGGAGGAAAGAAAACAACAACTGTTGGGTGCCGATTTCGTCATTTTTGCACCGGGAGGGGTCGGAACGTTGGATGAGCTGGTCTATGATTGTGTTGCCATGCAAGACGGGTTTTTAAATTTTAAACCGTTTGTTTTGTTTAATGTCGAAGGCTTTTTCCATCATTTGTTGGAATTTTTAAAAGAGATTCAGCAAAAAAAGTTCTCGGATCCCGTTCCGTTTATCGTTGTGGATAACAGCTTTGAAGCCGGCATTGCTTTTGATATGTTATCTTATTACACCCCTCGAAAAATGAACCCGAAAGATGCTCTCGAGATTGTGCATCAGTTGATCTATTTGCTTCCTTATGTTATTCGCAAAAAAATGAAAAATTCAAGTGAAACGGTTCAATCTATTTTGGAAACGCTCGAACAAATTTTGGAGGGAGACAACGAAACGGAAAAAAATCATTTAATTGCTTCCGTTGAAACGGCGTATCTGAATAAAGAAATAGATCGTATGTACGATCGGTTGGCAAAAGCCGGAAGAGATACGGCCGTTGTCAGTGATAAATTAACGGATTTAAAAAAACGATCTCAGTTTAATATGGAATAAAAATGGATTTTATCAATGTACCGATTTTAATGTTTGGAATGGTTTTAAGTGTCAGCATCTTAACCAGTGTCGTTTCCATTCGTGTCGGTGTTCCGTTAATTTTGGCTTTTTTGTGTATCGGTATTTTGGCCGGTAGCGGGAGCATTGATGTTTTTGAAAGCTTTCAACATCCCAAAATTGCTTTTTTTATCGGATCCGTTGCCCTTGCTCTGATTTTGTTTGATAGTGGATTTCGAACCTCTATGCATCGATATCGACAGGTTTCTTTCCCGTCTCTTGTTTTGGCAACGTTGGGCGTTTTTATAAGCACTCTTTTGCTAGCACCGATCGTACGATTTATTTTGGGCGTTGATTGGATCTTTGCTCTTCTTTTGGCGTCTATGGTGAGTTCGACGGATGCGGCCGCCGTTTTCTTTTTACTGCGGTCCAGAGGCGTTTTTTTGAGAGAACGCGTCCAATCAACGCTTGAAATTGAATCCGGCGCCAATGATCCTATGGCGATTTTTTTAACATTTGCCTTTATCATTCTTATTCAACAGACGTCATCCGGTCCGATATCCGATTTGTCTTTTCTTGTCCCGTCTTTTTTGGGACAATTGTTTGTCGGTGCGGGATGTGGCTATTTTTTGTTCTTAATCATGCGACTTTGCGTCAACAAGATTTCTTTGGAAACGGCGTTATATCCTATTTTTATTCTGGGACTGGCCCTTATCGGTTTTGCCGTTACGAATATGTTGGGCGGAAGTGGGTATTTGGCTCTTTATATGGCCGGACTGCTTTTGGGAAATGAAAAAATTCGAGCCCATGGGACCATTTCAAAATTTCAACAAACAACAACCTGGTTATCTCAGATTTTGATGTTTATTACATTGGGAATGTTTGTTGATCCGGTGCGTCTGAAAGATATTTGGACGGAGGCCTTTGTTATCGGAACGGCGCTGATTTTTGTTGTGAGACCGATTATGGTTTTTTCATTGCTTTCATGGTTTAAAAGTTATACTTTTCGTGAAAAAGGATTTATTTCTTTTGTGGGATTGCGTGGGGCAACATCCATTTTGTTGGCGTTGGCTCCGATCGTTTATCATTTGCCTCACGGAGAAAGCTTTTTTAACATAGTTTTTGTCATGGTTTTATACAGCCTTGCATTTCAGGGCTTCTTGATTACACCTGTTTCAAAAATATTGGGTGTGGCTCTTCCCGAAACGCAAAAACGCCCCGAAAGAACGGAAGTTGATTTGCCGGGATTGGATCAAAGCTCTTTGATCTTCTATGAAATTACGGAAAATACACCGATCTTAAAACAAAAGACAATTCCCGGATGGG
This sequence comes from uncultured Alphaproteobacteria bacterium, assembly GCA_944390205.1. Taxonomy (GTDB): domain Bacteria; phylum Pseudomonadota; class Alphaproteobacteria; order CAAHEQ01; family UBA3637; genus CALXPF01. The sequence continues at coordinate 13,566 of CALXPF010000007.1, read as the reverse complement.
CTCGCCCCACGTTGATTATTCGAGGCGGCGTTGCCTATCAAAGTGCTTCTGTTCGCCGATTAAAAATCGGAGATAAAGTTTATGTTTTTGCCCCTTCCGAAAGAAGACTCCCCCTTTTGGATCAATTGTACGGTTCGGAAACGGAACAAGATGAATTGGGCGTATGGGGTGATTTTCCGATTTCTCCGTTTGCGACCTTTACCGATTTACAAAAAAATTACGGGTTGGAAATTCCCCTTAAGTTTCGAGACAAGAAAATCGGTGATCTGATTGCTCAAGAATTTCCCGATATGGAAGTGGGGGATCGGTTGTCTTTGGAGCAAATAGAATTGGTCGTGCGAGAAGTCGAAAACGGCTACCCGACCCGTATCGGGATTGATATTAATCCCATGAGACGTAAAAGCTTTTTTGATACGAGAATTAAAACGATTTTAACCTCGAAAAGGAAAAAAGATTGACAAATATATAAAAGAATGCTATTTTAAATAAAGATGAAAAAATGGAGCGTAATATGGCACAAAAATATAATCCGATTACAAGAAGATCAAAAGCGGTTTATGCTTTAAGTACTCGTTTGTTGGGACAAAAATGGGGCGAACGGGCATGGTTTTGGATGGAGGCCGTTTTTGATTTGGACGATAACGGTCCGCTGATGTCTCGTTTTTCCAATCGTGAAGATGGCGAAGTGAAAACAGGATATCCGATTGACGGAGATACCAAAGATCTCAGTGAACGAGGAGATGATGCTCCGTCCGAAAAAAGTCGTTCTTTTGTTAATTCGGATGACGATGTCGGTTTCGATACGTTGAAGCAGATGGAAGAGCAAAATAAAAAAGCAGTGCGCGGTTGTTTGTGGACAATCGGAATGGCTGCGGTTCTGGGCTCTGTCACATTGCCGTTCTTAATGGGAAATGATCGGGATCAATCATCGGATCAGGCGGTACCGACTCAAGATCCGTCTCTTGTTCAATCAGCCACTCAAAAACAAACGGTCGATCAAAAAGCAGGAACACACACCTCGACACAGGCGGCAACCCCTTCAAAGACAGGCGGGGCTCACGGTTCTGTTGCTCAACAAGGAGCTCGTCAGGAAAGCGCGGTATCTGATTCTCAGAGTGAGGACGCGTTTGTTTATGCCGGACATCGACGAACGACTTCCACGGCCTCGGCAGACAAACAACAAGGTAAATCAAGCACGGTTAAAGAGTATCTGGCGGAACATCAAACGGGGTCGGCAGAAACTCAATCGAAATCGAATACACAAGCAGGTACTCGGCCCGATGAAATAAAAGACGGCGGTCGTCCGGTGGTACATCTGACGCGTGAGGCTATTACGCCGGCTTCGGAGGGTGGAGATCATGCGACATCCGGTATGGTTCGTCATGATGCGTCTTCGATAGAAGTTCCGGAGAGTTATGATCGGCCGTTGCCAATTATACAACCTTTATCCGTTTCAAATGCTCATATCAATGAGGAAGATATTTTTGAATTTAAATCAAAGTATGATCGATTGAATTTATCTAAAAATTTGGATGTGGCTATTTTAGAAAACATTTATAGTCTCATGCAAAGAGGCGATGATTTATCATCTGCCTGTCAGCGATTTTATAAGGCCTTTTCCGAAAAAAGTCGGTTTGATTTAGAAAATCAAAAACGAATCGGCGGAGATCGAACCGGATTTAAGCTCGCTGTTTTTGGTGTGGATTTCAGAGATGAAAGTCGCGCAACTCGTGTTGATAAACGTGATTTGGATTTAGTGGATAATTATGTTCGGTTGCGATTGGATAATTTACAACGAAATTTATATGGCCTTTCGGATCGAGCCACCTATCGACAGACGGCCGATCATCAAACGGAACGTGTTCCGTCTCAAGCCGAGGATATGATTCGAACATTCGGTCAAATGATGTTGTTTACAAATTTAGCGGCTGAGGTGAATGCTGCCTCCGAAAAAGATCCGGAAAAATTAAATTTGGTTTATTTGAATGCGGCCAATTTATTGCATAAGCAAATGACGACTCAAGGGAAAGATGCTTATTCGGGATTGATGACGGTTATGCCGAGAATTTCCGGTCGTGATCCGGAAACGGTTGATTTTTCAAAGGGAGTTCCGTTGACGGCGCTTCATATTTATACGCGTCTGGCACAAAATCTCAAAGATAAGAACCGTCGTGAGCAAGTGACTGCTTTGGATCAATTTGTCACCCAAGAAAGAAAAAAGAATCTCCCGCTCGGTTATATTTTGGGAGCGGTCGGTGTTATTTATTTGGGATACAAGGGAATACAGCACGCAAGACGAAAAGCCGGTCGTTAAAAAGGCAGAAGAATCTCCCGCTCGGTTATATTTTGGGTGGTTGTATAGCTATTTGGGATATAAAGGAATAGGGTACCTAAGACGAAAGCCGGTCGTTAGAATGTATGGCCGGTTTATCGCTGAAAATCATTTGGAACAATGTTTGGCTCGTCTCACTATTTGGATATCGTCTCTTGTGTTATACGGTGTTCTGTTCGGCAGAATTATTAAAAATATAATCTATCCGTTCGGTATCGTCACTGTGGCATACCCTGTTTGGATTCGGATGCGGTTCACCGACAAAACGGCGTTGGAATAAAACAAAAGAGAACTATTCTTTTCAAAAACCATATATCGGAAATGCTTTTGGACGCGGATTCAATAATATTTACTTCTTTGAAAAATAAGTAATCGAAATAAAGCGGTTAATTTTATTTGGAAGATTTTTGTTATCTTGTCTTTTGTAAAACGGCGACAAAAAGACCGTCCGTCCTTGTGGCGGCCGGAGAATAACGAGCTTGACGAATCAGTTTAAAAGTCGGATTCCCCTTTAAAAACCAGTTCACTTGATTTTGATTTTCATCTTGCGTGAGAGAGCAAGTCATATAAGAAAGGAACCCGTGAGATGAAACATAAATTTTAGCTTTTTCTAAAATGCCTTTTTGTGTTTCGATCAATTTTTTAAATTGCTCGGGAGTCAGTTTCCAACGTCTATCCGGACATCTTCGCCACGTTCCCGTTCCGGAACAGGGGGCGTCTACGACAACATGATTGAAATGAATGTGGGGATTTTTTTGAATAAATGCCGGTAAATCGGTTGTCGTTTGGACAATACTAAGACCGGCTCGGGTAGCTCGTTTTTGAAGCTCTTTTAGGCTAACGGGTGAAACGTCATGAGCAATGATCGTTCCTTTGTTTTGCATCATTTGACCGAACATCAGTGTTTTTCCGCCGGCTCCGGCGCAGTAATCCAAAACGGTATCGCCTTGTTTGATGTGCGTTTGAAGGGCCACGGCTTGAGACCCTTCATCTTGAATTTCAATTTTTCCGGCTTTAAATAAAGGATGACCCGCCAAATTAACCCGCTTTTTCATAATTAAACCGAACGGAGAATAAGAAGTCAGAACTGTCTCTATTCCGTCTTTTTCCAACAAACGTTTGATTTCATCTCGATCGCCGTTCACACGGATAACGACCGGTGCCGGTTCCAAAAGCGGGGGGAGCTCCGTTTCGGCATGCGGGATATGCTGAACAAGCCATTCGGGAACCTCGTTTTGAATATAAAAAGGAACCGAACTGCTTTGAGAATAACCCTCTTGATAGGCCTCCACCATTTCAAGAACCGAGATGTCGGGTTTTTGATAACATAACCGAGACCGATGACGCAATACACCAAAAACCAAATCCGTTAAAGCACGTCTGTCCTTTGACCCGATATATCGTCGAGAACGTGTGTAAGCATTGATGAGATCATTGGCCGGTTGTTCGGACTTAAAAATTTGACCGAGAAGCTCAACAGCGGCATTTTTGATTTGTTCGGGATGCATCTTAACCCTCTTTTTTCCCTTTGAACCCGATGGCGACAACATACATTTCGGAAGAATCTTTACGACTGGCATCCGGTTTAGCGTGTTTGACAATCGCAAAATCTTTTTTCATGCGGGCTAAAAAAGTATTTTCTGTTCCGCCCTGAAAAATTTTGGCAATAAAAAATCCGTTTGTATTGAGAACTTGAATAGCAAAATCATAGGCCATTTCCAATAAATTCATAATGCGTAAGTGATCGATGGCGTGCATGCCGGTCGTATTGGGCGCCATGTCCGACATGACGATATCGGCTTTATGATTCCCCAAAAGCTCTTGTAATCGAGCGGGGGCCTCATCTGATGTGAAATCCAGTTGAATGAGATTAGCTCCCGAAATAGGTTTTGTCGGCAATAAATCTAAACCAACCACAAGAGGATTTTCCGGTGTCGAATGAACTCTCTTTACGGCAATTTGTGACCAACCACCCGGAGCACATCCTAAATCCACAACGCGTCGTCCCGATTTAAAAAAATGAAATTGATCATCTAACTGCATGATTTTAAAAGCAGCTCGACCCCGAAATCCCTGACGATGCGCTTCCGAAACATAAGGATCGTTTACTTGGCGTTGCAACCATTTGGTACTGGAGGCTTTGCGACCTCGAACTTTTTTAAGATGTGTTTTGAGTGGACGAGCATTAAATTTCATAGTCGGAATTCCTTTGAAATGAAGTATAAAAAAAATCTTAAGAAAAGTCAAAAAAATATTTCTTGAATACCCCTTAAAGGTAGTGCAATTTTGAAGTGAATTATTTTGTTGAAAAAAAAGTTGAAAAAAAATAAAAAATAAGATATAATGTTCTCGATTTGATAAATGGAGGATTTATGCAACAAGAAACGATGGATTTGATTCTCTCTTTACACGGACAAAAAAGACGAGAGGCTTTAGATTGGTTATCGGCAGAAGATTGGAAAGAGTTAAAACAATATGCTCTTTTGAAACGCCAACAGGAACGACAGGGAAGAGAGATGACATTAAACGGTTTTGCGGAATTCTCTGTGATCTCACCGGAAAAGCGAATGGCTTTGTCTCAGGAAAAGGAGCATAGACAACAAGATTTTGATGCTTGTTGCTCTCACTTGATTGAGGAAATTTATATTAAACAACAGAAATATCTAAGGTTGCTAAGGGATTGTTTCGAACCCAAAAGATATTGGTCCTGGCTCAAAGATCGGATGAATTATAAGTCTGATTTTTTGGAACAAAAAATGAGTAAGTGTCGTCGTTTTCAAGAATTGAAACAAGTTCAGGATTTGTATCATCAAGAAACAGCCGATTATGATAAGGCTCTTAACTATATGTTTAAGCTTTCAAAAGGAAAGGCCCCGATTGACGAAGGAGTGATTTGTCGTCTGCACGCCTTGGTCTTGGGAAATACGGACAAAGAAAATGCCGGTGTATATCGTTCGGTTCAAACGCGCTTTCCGTCTTCTCAAACAATTCCGCCGGCACCCGAAAAAGTACCGTTGATGATGAAGGAATTGGTTCGAGATATAAATGATCAGTCGATTTCTCCGATTGACAGGGCTCTTGAGGCTCATAAACGATTAACCTCTGTTGCTCCTTTTAAAGATGGGAACGGTCGAACGGCTCGCTTGTTAATGAATTTAATTTTAATGAGAAACGGGTATCCGCCCATTGTGATTCGTCCGGAGAAAAAACGGATGTATTTGGCAACGTTGAATCGATGCCATCATCCGGCTCATTTGGATCAACGTCCGTATCAGTTGTTTATGTTGGCGCAACTGAGTAAAAGTTTGATGAATTCCTTGTTGCGGTTGAATGGTTTACCCCATAAATATTATCTTCCGCGTCAAAAGTATTGGATGCGTGAGCAGGGTCGATAATGAAAAATGATAAAACACGGAAGGGGGCTTTAAAAGCCCCCTAATCCGTTAAGCAAATGGTTGAGTATTGTCGTTTGGGATTTTGAGGATCTCGTCTGAAACTGTAATAAGAGAGATTTGAAAAAGTGTCTATGGGGAGTGAATCAATTGTTCGAAGGCCGGATCTGTGTAGGCGATAAATCAGATAGGCATTAAAGTCAAATAAAAAAGTCCCGTCTTGTTGCGGAGAAAAAAAATGAGACTCGGTAGTCGGAAACAATCTCTTCATATCATCACCGGCGATAAAGCTTTGTTTTTGTAAGTGGGGCCCGATGCTTGCAATCAGGGTGTTGACGGAGGCTCCCAAAGAGAGCATCTTGAGAATGGTACTTTCCAAAATGCCTTGAAAGGCTCCTTTCCAACCGGCATGAACGGCCGCAATAATATGATGTTCCGGATCTGCCAACAAAACGGGGGCGCAATCGGCAGTTTTGACGGTTAAGCAAAGGTGAGACTTGTTGGTAATGAGGGCATCGACAGAGGGGGCATGGGTCGGTTTTGAATCAATGATGAGGGCGTCTGCCGAATGAACTTGATTCATTAAGATCGGATCGATAACCGATTCGGAATCTAGTGCATCGTAAAAGCCGTGTTGAATGTGAAGATTATTGAGCAGTGTCGATTGTTCCATTTAATTGCCTTTGCTTTAAAAGTTTACGTTTAAGTCTTTTTTGTTCAAAAGATAATGTCATTCGGTATCCCAAAACGCCAAAAAGAACGGAAAAAGGAATGCATCCGATCATCATCGAGATGCCCCAATCTTGAAGCAACAGTTTAAAAAATAAAAGCCACTGATCCATAAAAGACAGATCGGACAAAAATGTTTTTTCGATAATTTCTTTTAAGTTTTGATATCCTCCGATACTGTTAAAATTTCCTCTCAGGAGTTGACCTGTCACATAAAAAAGATAGTATACGGGCGGAAGGGTAAAAACATTGGTGACCCATGTCCATGCAATTCCCAAAGCCAGTGAAAAATGCCATCGAAAAACTTTTTTGGCAATGATCCATGTCATAAAAACAAGCCACATTTGAATTCCGACCAAGGGGGTCATCGCCCATGCCAATCCGACACCGACCCCTTTTGCTTTGTATTCGGCAGAATGAGGGGCTCGCAGAAGAGGAATAATCAGTTTTCTTTTTAACAAAAAATCCAGTCAGCGAAAAAAAAGAGACAAAGATGTCATATTTCTTCTCCGATATCCCATTTTTTAACCTGTTTAACGGGGGATGTTTGTAAAATAATCCAAACACCCAACAGAATCATCGGAATGCATAAAAGCTGGCCCATGGATAAGTTTTCAAAAATAAAGCCCAGATGAGCGTCCGGTTCTCGAAAGAATTCTAAAATGAAGCGGAAGGTTCCGTAAAGGATAAAGAAAAGTCCCGTAATAAAACCATGTCTGTTTCGGAATTTCGGAATAAAACACCAAATGCCGTTTAAGATAATGAATAGCAAAAGGCCTTCGGCAAAAGCTTCATAGAGTTGGCTGGGATGGCGGGGTTGGTTGGATCCATCCGGAAAAATCATGGCCCATGGGACGGATTGGGTAAACCGACCGTAAAGTTCCCCGTTGACAAAATTAGCCAAACGCCCTAAGAACAATCCGATCGGAGCAACCGCCGTTAAAATATCTCCCATGACAAAAAGAGGAATTTGCTTTTTGTACGAGAATAAAAGAGTCGCAATAATGACACCGATCAAGCCTCCGTGAAACGACATACCGCCGTTCCAAATTTCAAAAATTTGCAGAGGAAATTCCATAAAGTATCTTAAATTATAAAATAAAACATATCCCAGTCGACCTCCGACAACAATACCGATCGTGGCCCAAATTAAAAAATCGTCAATTTTTAAAACAGTAAAAACACTGCTTGAGGCTTTAGACATTTTACGAGCTAACAGCCAAGCCCCGATCAGTCCGAAAATATAGGCCAATGAATACCAGCGAACGGCAAAAAAACCGATCTGGAAGGCAACGGGATCAAAATTTGGAAATGGAATTCCGGAATACATTCATATCTCCTTTTTTTAGAGAAAAGTTAAGATAAAACATCTCAAATGTCAATGATTTTTTGTCGGGTATTGTCTTGGATTTTTGGGATAATACGGGGCTTATCTCATTGAAAAATCAGATATGGAACGGGCAGATAAAATCGTGAGAGAATTTTCGTTGAGAACGCCTGTTGATCGGTTGAAAGAGGAAGATTGACAAAGGGGATAAAGATATTTGTGCCTCTTTAATGGGACAATGGTTCAAACCGTTTTGATCCATACACGTTTGGGTGAATCGCAAATATCTTTTAAAAGAGTCGAGACTTGTCGAAAAAAGAGTCGAGACATGTCGAAAAAAGGACCGAGACTTGTCGAAAAAAGAGTCGAGACTTATCAAAAAAAACCGAGACATGTCGAAAAAAGAGTCGAGACATGTCGAAAAAAGAGCCGAGACTTGTCGAAAAAAGAGCCGAGACTTGTCGAAAAAAGAGCCGAGACTTGTCGAAAAAAGAGCCGAGACATGTCGACAAAAGGACCGAGACTTGTCGAAAAAAGAGTCGAGACTTATCAAAAAAAACCGAGACATGTCGAAAAAAGAGCCGAGACTTGTCGAAAATACCGAACCCCGCCGGCCCGATGAGGGCCGTTTTTATGGGGGAGATCTTTTTTATGTCTCTTTAAAGAGAGGCTTCCCCTGAAAGAGTTTGGTTGCCTGCGCTTCCATCAGTGTTCCCAAATTGATTTTGCCGTCTCGAATGGACATACGCATCTGATCGGCAACGAGCGGATTGGGGTTGGCAAATGCCGTATGGATTTTTGGCCTTAAGACGGTTGTTCCTTCTAACTTTTGGTGAACGACCGCCAGAATACCCCGTGCCAATAAGTCGGAAGCCAAGCTTTCCTGAAGTCCGGCACCGCTTGCGTATTTGATGAGGGAATTTAAGGAGTCTTCTACGCTGTTTGCGTGAATGGTCGATAAAACAAGGTGACCGGATGTGGCGGCTCGCAACGTCTGTGAGGCTGTTTCGGGTGTTCGAATTTCTCCGACCAAAATATATCTCGGACGAGATCGTAAGGCCGACTTCAAAGCATCTCCCCACCGCTCATTTTCGACCGGTGTTTGTTTGCATAACCCAAGAGCCCCGTTTCTGGCATGATACAAACCGTCCAACGGCATTTCGGGCGGATCTTCGATTGTGTACAAGAAGCCGCCGTCATTTTCTAAAAACTTGCGCATTAACGCCGAGGCCGTTGTCGTCTTTCCCATACCGGTCGGACCGGCGAACAGAATAAGCCCCGATTCTTGAGAAAGACTGATCAAATGTCGGATGACCGGTTCCGGAACTCCCAATGAAAAAATATCCGGTGTTGAGACAGGCATTTTTCGACAGTTGTACTGAATTCCCGTAATTGTTAAAACGCGCTCAACACGATACGATTCTCCGGCAAAGCGCAGAGCATAGCTGGAAGAACCGGTGTATCCTTGTTCCAAAGCTTTGTGAAAATCTTTTAAATCGTCCGTTTCAAGCGGAACCAACGCAAACTTTGTATGTGTATCCCGAATATAAGCGATTTTCTCGGGTGTAAACCATAAATCGGCAAACGGGACGGCATTGACGGAAGGGGCATATACCGGCTCTTGCTTTTTATTCGAAAGGGCTTGTTGGGTGGCTTTGGCCATATCGGAAGAGGGTGTCGGTTGTTGAGGGGTGACAGTCCCTGTCCCTTTGGCGGTTGTCTCCGACGTGTTTGGTGCGGCGGAGCTGAAAGACGTCTCGTTTTCACTGATCGAAGAACGAACGGAAACCGTCGCCGAAGTTGATTGTACGGGACTGATCGTCACTTTTGGCATTTTAGGCGGAAAGAACATATTGTTATCCTTTCTTAATTTTTTGATTGCCTTATTTTTTTGCATATTTTTCCTTTTTTTGCAAGTCTTTTAAAAGAATAATTCATAAGTACTTAAAAAAATAATTGATTTTTTGTCGTTTCTTAAAAAAAAAGTTGCATTCTTAAAAAAAAATCGTATAATGATCCTACATTCTCAAAAATAACGGGGGTGGGTCGGAAGACCCGCCTTTTTTGATAGAAGTCGAAACCAAACGGAGATGAAATGGAAATTTGTGAAAAAATAGAAAAACTGATAGAACCCTCTCTTTCCGACATGGGCTATAATTTGGTTCGTGTCTTATTGCAAGGGGGAGATCTGAAGACGCTCCAAATTATGGCGGAAAGAAATGATCGTGTTGATATGACGGTTGATGATTGTGAAAAAGTCAGTCGAACCGTTTCGGCCCTGTTGGATACGATGGATCCGTTTGCGGGGCGGTGGATGCTTGAGGTTTCGTCTCCGGGGTTGGACAGACCCTTGGTTAAACCGCAGGACTATAACCGGTTTAAGGGGTATGACGCTAAAATCGAGACCAATACGGAGATCAATGGTCGAAAAAGATTTAAAGGACGCATTTTGGGCTTGAGCGAAGATCAAAAAACAGTTCTGTTTTTATTTGAAGACAAACAGGTTTCATTTGATTTTGATAATATCGCCAAGGCAAAATTGTTATTGACGGAAGATTTATTAAAAATACATCAACATAAGAAATAAAGAAGAAAGGATATACCATGCAGATTGCAACACTTCCGAGACCGGAATTAATTCAAATGGCCGATGCGTTGGCTCGTGAAAAAAATATTGATAAGGCTGCCGTTTTGGATGCTATGGAACAAGCTATTTCCAAAGCCGGTCGCTCGAAATACGGTCCGGAATATGATATTCGAACACGAATTGATCCAAATACGGGTGCTATTAAAATGGCTCGTTATTTGTCTGTTGTGGATGAGGTTGTCGATGAATTTACCCAAATTTCTCTGGAAGAGGCTCAAAAGCAAGATCCGTCTTTAAAGATCGGAGATGAAATTGTTGATCCGTTGCCCCCGATGGATTTCGGACGGATCGCCGCTCAAACGGCAAAACAGGTTATTACGCAAAAAGTACGTGAAGCGGAGCGGATGCGACAATATAATGAAATGAAAAATAAAAAAGACGAGATTATCAACGGCATCGTTAAACGGGTTGAGGGGGGCAATTTGATTGTCGAAATCGGCGGTCGTATCGAGGCATTACTGCGCCGAGATGAATTGATCCCGCATGAATCCTATCGTGTCGGAGATCGTATTCGAGCTCTTGTTTTGGATGTCCGTGCCGAAGTGAAGGGTCCGATTGTCTTTTTAAGTCGATCACATCCGCAGTTTTTGGCCAAATTATTTACGGCGGAAGTACCTGAAATCTATGACGGCCTGATTGAAATTAAGTCGGTTGCCCGTGATCCCGGATCACGTGCGAAAATTGCGGTTTGGTCAAAAGACAGCACATTGGATGCCAGAGGGGCTTGTATCGGAATGAGAGGTGTGCGTGTGCAGGCAATTGTTCAGGAGTTGCAGGGAGAAAAGATTGATGTTGTCCAGTGGTCTCCGGATCCGGCAACATTCATTATTAACGCTTTATCGCCCAGTGAAGTGCTGAAAATCGTTATTGATGAGGAATCAAAAAATGTTGAGGTTGTTTTGAGCGAAGAGCAGCTTTCTTTGGCTATCGGAAGACGCGGACAGAATATTCGCTTAATCAGTCAATTAACCGGTTGGCATATCGATATGATGAATGAAGCTCAAGAGGCCGAACATCGGTTGAATGAAACAAAAGAACGGGTTGATTTGTTTATGCGCGCCATGGATATTGATGATATGATGGCTCATTTATTGATCCAAGAAGGCTTTTCAAAAGTTGAGGATATTGCCTATATTTCATTAAACGAGTTAGCCTCGATTGAGGGCTTTGATGAAGCATTGGCCGAAGAGTTGCAAAACAGAGCCAAAGCTTATCTGATTATGAAACAAGATACGATGGAAAAGAAGTTGGCCACATTAGATTTGGCTGATGATTTGAAGAATTTTTCCGGATTAACATTGGAAATGTTGGTAAAACTCGGAGAAAACAACGTAAAAACGCTGGATGATTTGGCAGATTTAGCCGGAGATGAATTGTTGGATATTTTGGGACAAGATCTGATCACGGCGGAAGAGGCGAATGCTTTAATCATGAAGGCACGGGAGCATTGGTTTGAAAACGGAGACACAAAATAAGAGATCTCAAAAACAGGGCGGAGAAAAAACCTGTTTCATGACAAAAGAAACGGCAAATCGGTCGGAGCTTCTGCGGTTTGTCGTTTCGCCCGATCATGTCGTTTGTTTTGATGTGTCTCAAAAACTTCCGGGGCGTGGTGTGTGGATGAAACCGGATCGGAAGATGCTGGAAAAAGCCATTCAAAAGAAATTATTTTCGAAAGCGTTTAAAGAAACGGTTCGGATTCCCGCCGATTTGTGTGAGGAGACGGAAAGATTATTGAGACAAAAATGTCTTGATTTAATGGGGCTTGTTCGAAAGTCCGGAAGATTGGTTTTTGGATTTGAATCGGTCAAAAAGGCCATATCACTTGAAAAGCCGATATTGCTCTTGGAGGCATCCGATGCAGCCGAGAACGGACGAAACAAGCTTTTGCATTCCACAGATGATTTTATGATTTGTTCTTGTTTTTCAAGAGAAGAGCTGGGACGAGTCAGCGGACAGGATATACAAGTTCATGTGGCTGTTTTTTCCGGAAAGATATCAGAGGAATTAAAGAAAACGATTTTAAAATTGACAGCCTTTATAAATTCAAAAGAAAAATGAGAAAGGATAAAATATGGCAGAGGATAAGAAACCACTAACATTATCGGGCAGAACATTAGAGCTCAAAAAAACAACGCTTTCTTTGGGTAATCGTGTTCGACAAAACACGGGAACCGGTAAAAACAATACGGTTCAGGTAGAAGTCCGTAAAAAGCGAGTGATTACGCAAGAGCCGTCCGTAAATCATTTGTCGGAGGAAACCTCTCAAAAATTACGCCTTATCCAAGAGGCACAGCAACGAGCCGCAGAGAAAGAACGTCAAGAAAATGAGCGACGCCGTCAAGAAGAGATTCAAAAAAAGGCAGCCCAAGAAAAGGCAGCCCAAGAAAGAGCCGATCAAGAGAGAGCCGATCAAGAAAGAGTTGAACGGGAGCGATTGGAACAAGAGCAACAAGCAAAAACGCAAATCAGCCTCCTTCAAGAACAGACGAGAGAGGGGGATATAGACAAGAAATTTGAAAAGAAACAATCGGAGACGGCCTCATTTTCTCGTAAAAAAGAAAAAGAAAATATGGAGGAAGATCGACAATTCAAGCGCTCGTTTGAAGAGAAGCGTAACGGATCTCACAGAGTGAACACAAGCGCGTTCAGAAATATGCGTATGGAAGACGATGATGATTTGGATGATGAAATCGGAACACGTCCGGTTCGCCGATCGATGGCATCCATTCGGCGTTCTCGTGAAAAGGAACAACGCAAACATATGGAGCAATTTCAGCCGGTTGAAAAGATTGTCCGTGAGGTTGTCATTCCGGAAACAATTACGGTTCAGGAGTTGGCTAACAGAATGAGCGAAAAAGGGGCGACCGTTGTTAAAGCGCTTATGAAATTGGGAATGATGGTGACAATTACGCAAACCATTGATGCGGATACGGCCGAGTTGGTTGTGGAAGAATTAGGTCACAAGGTTAAACGGGTTGCCGAATCCGATGTGGAAGAGATTTTAAAACATGAACCGGATAAACCGGAAGATCTTGTTCCGAGACCCCCCGTCGTGACGGTTATGGGACACGTTGATCATGGAAAGACCTCTTTGTTAGATGCTTTACGATCGACAAATGTTGCAGACCATGAGTCC
>CALXPF010000006.1 GCA_944390205.1 uncultured Alphaproteobacteria bacterium | reverse complement strand
TTGAAACGCTTTTTGGATCAAAAAAACCTTGATTTTCTGCCCTCCTTTCGTGTATAAAAAAAAGGATCGTTTTTTTGCGACAAAAAAGATCCATATAAGTGTTTGATTTTAAAAAAATTTATTATATTAAATATCTCTCATTCTTAAAAAAAAGACATGGTTAAAAATGAACTGCCTCATAAAAAAACCCGACCTGTTTAAGATCGGGCGATTTTAAAAGGGAACATCAGACTAATTCGCTTCAAAGTTTAAGAGAATTGAGGCTCTCTCTCCCCAACCAGTAAACTTGTTTCCTGCAATAGATTTAATGGCGTTGTAAACACCAGGATTCCGAGGATTTCCAACCATTACACTTCCATTGTGATAACCTTCCATCATCGTTACACCGGCAACATTGTTGCTCATTGTCACGTCATCCATATAAGCACAGATTCCATACTCATCACAATCTTGTTTAGACATGGCAATGACGGATACTTTTGATGCAGTATCGATAATCTCATTAGCCCGATAGCGGTTCATTGCCATGGTGTAGCCGGCAATCCCACCGATTGATAACACACCGATAATGGCCAGCACCCCCAACATCTCAACCATAGAACGGCCTGATTCAGGTGGCTCTTTCTTTTGTTCGGTCTTTAGTTTTAAAAAAAATTGTTTAACTGTCATATTCTCTCCCTTATTAAATTTGTTTCCCCAAAAGGGTTCTCTTCTTTATACACCCAAAAATTACAAAGAATCAATCTTTTTAATCCTTATATTGCTTAAAAAAGATTCTTCAAGAAACCATATCTGAGGGTTTAGGTCTACAGAAACTGATTGACCCGTCAACAAAATACCCTTTTTTCCTTAAAGTAGAGAAAAAGAGAATAAAGAAATCATTTTACTTTCAAACTTATCGCCCTACAGACTTTCCAGAAAGACAGGCCAGTATAACATCTTGTTTCTTATTTGCTTTTTCCTGTCTCAAATAAGCTATTTTAGAAAAAATATCATCTTTTTTGAGAGCGTTTAAATCATCTTCCGAAAATTTAAGATAGTCTCTCATTACTTTTTCAACAAACTGAGATGAATTTTGCGGAATATTCGGAATATCTGCAACAACCCGATCCGACCATTCTGACTGAGGTGTCAACAAATGACGTGCCTCCAAATACGTGATCATTCGAAGAGCTAAAACATTTTTCTGATCATCTGTTTTTTCTTGTTGCTTACTTCTTAAAAAAGAAGGAAGATCCGATTTTTTAGAATTATCTTCTTTTTGTATCGTTTTATCTCTCATAAGCCCTCCTTCAATCAATGTTCTGACAATAATAGGATAAGATATTTTATATGTTTTGTCAAATATTTTTTGTCATGCAAAAAAAAACAATTCTTCTTAAAGACAAGATTAATTTTCATCATCAAGCATATAAATAACTTTACATGCTCAAACACAAAAATGTTTTGCGACTAAATTTCTTGTTTTCCATTGTTTGAGCTTTCAAAACAGTTCACAAAAAAGCCCTCCGAAATCAGGAGGGCTTTTTTGTAAAGATTCTGATTATTCAGCGTTTTTACCGACAACCGAGACATAAATACGATCTTGGAAAGAACGCTTAAATTCCACAACGCCATCAGCAGTTGCGAACAATGTATGATCTTTTCCAATACCGACATTTTCACCGGGGCGATAAACAGTTCCACGTTGACGGACAATAATATTTCCCGCGATAACGGATTGACCGCCGGATTTTTTCAATCCCAAACGTCTTCCCTCGGAATCACGACCGTTTCGTGTACTACCACCTGCTTTTTTATGTGCCATTTGTTCTCTCCTTTATCCTTAAGCTTTGATGTCGGTAATTTTAACGACAGTCAAATCTTGTTTATGACCTTTTTTCCGTTTATAACCGTGACGGCGAATTTTTTTGAAGATAATAACTTTTTCGCCCCGCGTTTGCTTTACGATCTCTCCTGAAACAACGGCTCCATCGACATAAGGAGTTCCGATTTTATCACCGGCCATCAAAACGTCGCCAAAAGAAACTTCAGAACCAGCCTCTCCGTTTAATTTTTCAACGATAATAACGGAATCTTTTTTGACTTTGTATTGCTTTCCGCCTGTTTTAATTACTGCAAACATTTTCTTATCCCTTTACTTATTTCAAATAGGACTGTACTTATAAATGATTTTTATATATTTGTCAACAATAAAATGAAGATGTCCCTGTTTTTTGCAAAAACATTTTGCGGACCCTATCTGCTTTCCCGTCCCCTTTTGATTTGATTAAAATGTGACAAATGATGTTCTGCCAAATGACGGGCTCCGTGATGAACATCGGCATGCGGTGCAACATCACGAATTAAAGCGGATACATAATCTCTGAGTCTCGGGGAATGAGTTCCCATCTTCAAAACGGTATCGGCATCAATAAGATCGCCCCCGTTAAAAGGATTTTTAGAAATACTCGCTACAATTCCGTCAAGAGCACAAATACCTGCTTCATTCTTTTTCTTAAAATCAACGCCACATTCTTTGAGGGAAGCAACAACTTCCTTAACCAAGGGCAATTCGGCAGCCAAGTAATAAGCGACAGGATGTCCCTTATCATTGGTAGCGGACAAATCACATCCGGCCTTCGAAAGAGACGAGATCAGACGGGGTGTCAGCCGTCCGAAATAAGATAAATAATGAGCAACCGTATTTCCGTCATATAAAGTTGTGTTTTTAAAATCACAGCCTAAATTTTTAAGCGCCGGAACATAAGCATGGTTAAAATGAGGTAATAATCGCCACAAAGCTTGTTTTGTTTGTTGAGGAGAAAGAGCGCGTTTTCCCGCCACACTTTTGATAAGAGTATTTATCTGAGATAGGTTTCCGGATAAGACAATTTTCATTTCACGATTTGTTAACGGTAAGATGTTTTTAGATGGTTTTTCATTCATGCCTCTTCTCCTTAATTTCTTTTGTATCACACATTCGGCCCCCGATAAAGGAGCAACTGAATAAGAGACAGCATATCATACGCTTTTATATTTGTCAATATTTTTTATAAATCCATCCGTCAAAAAACAATTTTTATTCTTGCAAGTCGCCCATTTATTTTATAAAATATGGCTGATTTACTTTGGGGCGGGACAGAAAGGTCATCAAAATGCGCGGGAAAAGAAAAAACACAAAACCAACATTAAAGACTTATTTTTTTACGGGTGTTTTGGTAACGGCTCCCATTTCGATTACGCTTTACTTAGCCTTTGAGCTCATTCGTTATATCGATACATCCGTGACGGGTCTCATTCCGGATCGGTATAATCCGAATTCTTATCTACCATATGGCATTCCCGGTTTAGGCGTTATTTTGTTGTTTGTTTTTTTGACGCTGATCGGCATGTTAACCGCCAATTTTATCGGACGGGCATTTATGCGACTTGGGAGAAGCATTATTGACAGAACGCCGTTGATTTCGGGATTTTATAACGCCATTAAAAAGATTTTTGATACTTTGATCGGCCCCGATAAGAATCAAGCCTTTCGTCAACCGGTTTTAGTGGAATATCCGCGAAAAGGCCTTTGGACGATTGCCTTTATCACAGGCCCCGTCTATAAAGAAATCCAAAAGCATGTTCAAGATCCGTTGGTGGCCATATATGTACCGACGACTCCCAATCCGACTTCCGGATTTTTCATTTATGTTCCCAAAAAGGATATTATTCGATTAAATATCTCTGTAGAAGAAGCGCTCAAAATGATACTATCTACGGGAATTATCAACCCGACTCCCAAAAACCTGCATCATTCCCCCAAATCCAAAAGCAGGCACCCTTTAATTCATCAACGAAAATAGCCGAGTTTTAATCTTCTTCAAAATGAGACAAACCGAATTGAATCATCCGTTGAATTTCGTTTAAATCACGCGTCATCAACGTTTTTTTAAAGTTTTTAGCGTTGGGCTGACCATGGAATAACCCCATCAGATGAGGCAAAATAACGGATAGATGCTTTTGATTATCAAACAAATAGGGGATCATCCGCTCCATAATTTCAAAACGAGACAAAACAGGATGATCATCATGGTAAAACAACCGATCAATATCCTTTAAAGCATAGGGATTTCCATAAGCCCATCGCCCGATCATAACGCCGTTTGTGTGTTTTAAGTGTGTAGAAATAGAATCTATGGATAAAATGTTTCCGTTAATTGTAATAAATAAGTCGGGGAAACTTTTTTTGAGGCGATAAACAACATCATAATTCAGAGGCAATCGATCACTTCTGTTTTCTTTGGGAGAAATATTCAATTTGGCTTGTCTGGCATGAATAATCAAGTGACGGCATCCGGCATCAAAGACAAGAGAAGCGAATCGAAAGAGTTGATCGAATCCGTCTCCGCCGGCCTGAACCAAAGAGATTCGTGTTTTGACCGTTACGGGGATCTTCACTTTTGAGCACATAGAGGCAACACAATCGGCAACACGTTCGGGCGTTTTCATTAAAATGGCCCCGAATTGGCCGGATTGTACGCGTGAAGAAGGGCATCCGGCATTGATATTGACGGCGTAAAAGCCATAATCTTCTGCAAATTTGGCACAATCACTCATTTGGGAGGGATCCGATCCCCCGACCTGTAAAACAAGAGGCTGCTCTGAGGGATCATATTTAAGGAGCTCATCTCTTTGCCCCAGAATTAATGCCGGAGAAGCAATCATTTCCGTATAAAAGACAGGTCGATGACAAATAAAGCGTAAAAAATATCGAAAATGCCTGTCCGTCCAATCCAACATGGGGGCAATTGATATTTTATCTGCCGGTATGTTTTTTTCTTGTATCGCAATCATCTTTTCACTATAATACAAAAAAGTGTAAAAAGAAAACAAAAACCGAAAGGATGGATCATGATTTTAACTGAAGAAGAGATTGTTAAAGTACAAAATTATTTACAACAGTTATTTTTTAATCCGGAAATTCATGTTCGTCCGGGAGAAGGAAAAGAGGCTCCTGCCGAAGTTTTTGTCGGTAAAGAATTTATCGGAGTCATTTATAAGGATGAAGATGACGGCGAGATTTCATACGATTGGAATATGTCAATCTTAAAAGAAGATCTTGATAATTTTTAGCTCACTTATCAACGACTTTCGCCCTAAACGGTATAGATATATACTCAATAATCAACAAACACAAAGAGACGTACGACCCCATTTTCGGTTTCTTTTCTCTGCCGCCAATCTTTACCCCCTGTCCGAAAAAGGGAATCTAAGAGTTTCCCGCCTGTTTAAATTACTCTTTTGTGTGTTCAAATGAAGAGGGGAAAATTCTGATTTTCGAGTGGGTAATAAAAGATTTTAACCCCTGCTCTTTCTGATAGTCTTCTCTGGTTTTGACCCAAATACCGAAATCCTGAGGAGAATACGAATGCCCTTCAAAACAAAACGGTTCAAAAACAGAGCGATATCCTCTTTTTTTTGATGTTTCAAGCATGCGATTAAATGTTTCATTTCGATGATGACAAATGCAATATATGGATTGACACGCATGATTTTCAAAAAAAGATTTTTCAACCATTTCCCAAGCTTTTTGAGAATAACGGCGCCCCTTAAAGTCATCGGCGACAAAAACGTATACGTTAGCCGTATCCCCTTCTCTCTTCATCGAAAAGAAACCGGCCAAAGCGTGGCTTAATCGATCATACATAAAATAAAAAGCCTCTCGACCGCTTTCCCATTTTTGATTCAACTCGGACAAATATGTTTTAAGTTCATCGACACTCTGATTTTTTGCAAATGTCTTAAAAACACGCAACTGAGATTGATGTTCTTTTAATAAATTTCTAAAACAACGAGCCTGCTGGGTTAAAGTCAGGGGCTCCCCGCTGACACTTTCCAAATATCTGCTTAAAATCAAATCAGAACATTCTAATTTTTCTTCAAACATAACGAATCCTTTTTTTGAGAAAATTACTCTCTTACCAAACAAAAATAATTTAATCTATCGCGACGGACGGGAACCGGCATTTGACGTGAAACGGGATTCATCGGGGAAAATCCGCACGTCCTCAGAAAAGATAACTTGCTTTTATCCTCACCGCGACATCGAATTTGAAATAAAGTCCCCTCCTTGTTTTTTATAAATTTTCGTTCAAAAAATTTTAATAATTTTTGCAGGTCATTTTGAGAAACAGTATTGGAGCACCAAAAATCCAAATCAACAACATCCTTAAAAAACGTCACAATACCCATGCCTCGCACCTCCCTCTTTCGATCTGAACGAATCACAAAAATTTGCTTATTCGGATTCAAGCTCAGCGACTTCAAAAATGTCCTCAGATCGAGCGAGCCATCAAGTGACATCATCCACGGATGAAACTGCTTTTTTCCGGTGGATAAAGTACTTATCGTCGTCCATAAATCATTCACGGTTTTGATATCACCCGAAAATACTTCCCAATGCATAAGAGCCCCTATTTAAATATAATCCGGTATCTTTTATCTTGTGCGGTTGTTTTGAAACAAATATTTGTAGACAGATACGGGCATTAAATTTGTTTTGCCTCTCCGATAAGCATTCATATCCTGTTTTTCTTCCTTGGTCTTAACATAAGTCATGGCAAATGCATCTTGATCTCCCCCGTTTAACAGCCGATAACCCGAACCTCCCGCCATACAACGACCGGACATATTTAACGGATGACAATTTAAAAAGATCTGATCAACTCCGCCCTCAAACAGCACATCTTCCATTTTACTCAAAACGCTTGAAGCTATTTTTTGCCGTTGATATTGACGATCCGTCAAATAAATAATCTCGGCTGTTTTTTCCGACAAATCAATGTAAACGGTTTGAACACCGCACATCACATCATTTTTAAAAATACCGTAAGAGATTTCCTGACAAGGAAATCCATCTTGTCGCTCTTGTTTTTGAAAAGCACTCAAGAGTTCTTTTTCATCCATTTTAAGAGAAGAAGAATAAGCAAAATTCGACTCGGGAAGATTGTCCTTCAATAATTTTGAAAATTGAGAAATTTCTGCTTCATTTGGTTTTATTTTTCTGATCATTAACCCAAACGTTTCAAATTCATCCGGCATAAAAATTTTTTTCATAACGATTCCCCTTTTTACAAAACAAAATTTCAACCGACTCAGAGTATCTCACACTTTTATATTTTTGTCAATGTTTTATTTTAAAAATATTACAGACAAAAATAGAGTTGAAATAAAAAAACAAAAAGAGTATAATTTTTTTTCTTATTTGAGAGAGGAACACATGCAAAATTTTATACGGATTCGAGGAGCCAGAGAGCACAATTTAAAAAACATAGATGTTGACATTCCGAGAGACAAGCTGGTTGTTATCACCGGATTATCGGGATCCGGCAAATCATCGTTGGCTTTTGATACTATCTACGCCGAAGGTCAACGACGTTATGTTGAAAGTCTTTCGGCATATGCTCGTCAATTTTTGGATTTAATGAAAAAGCCTGATACGGATTTGATTGAAGGTCTTTCTCCGGCAATTTCGATTGAACAAAAAACGACATCCAAGAACCCTCGTTCCACAGTCGGAACCGTCACGGAGATTTATGACTATATGCGTCTGCTATGGGCCAGAATCGGAGTTCCGTATTCTCCGGCGACCGGCCTGCCGATTGAAGCACAAACCATCACGCAGATGGTTGATATTTTAATGCAACGTCAACCGGGGACTCGTTTACTGATTTTATCTCCCGTTATTCGCGGACGAAAAGGAGAATATCGAAAAGAAATACAAGACTTTCAAAAAAAAGGATTCACACGGGTTAAAATTGACGGAGAGATCTACGATATTGAAGAGACTCCCGCTTTAGATAAAAACAGAAAACACGATTTATCCATTATTATTGATCGCCTCGTCATCAAGGAAGGGATTGAAAGTCGATTAGCCGAATCGCTCGAAAAAGCAACAAATTTTGCGGATGGTCTTGCGGTTGTTGAAAATGCGGATACGCAAGAAGAAACACTATTTTCGACACGGTTTTCCTGTCCTGTTTCCGGTTTTACGATTGCCGAATTAGAGCCCCGTTTGTTTTCCTTCAACAATCCGCACGGTGCCTGCCCCTCTTGTTCCGGATTGGGATTTAAACTGTATATCGATCCGAAACTGGTTATACCGGATCCCGATAAAACGATTCGGAACGGTGCCATTGCTCCTTGGAGCTCTCAAACAGGGGAAACATTTCAATGGTACGACAGTATTTTCAAATCACTTCAAAAGACCCTTAAATTAAATATGGATATTCCATGGAGAAGTCTTCCCGAAAAGATCCGACATGCGGTTTTATACGGATTTCAAAAAGGGAAAACTTCTTTTGAAGGCGTTATTCCCAATATGGAACGCCGTTATCTCGAAACCTCTTCGGACTGGATGAGAGAAGAAATAAGCAAATATCAAGCATCTTCTCCTTGTGAAACATGCCACGGGCAACGGCTCAATCCGGAAGCTCTTTGCGTTAAGGTTGGCGGACTAAATATTTCCGAAGCGACTCACCGCTCCATTTATGATGCCCTTATTTGGTTTAAAGGGCTCCCCGATACATTGTCTCAGCAAAAACGAGAGATTGCCTCTCGTATTCTCAAGGAGATTATTGATCGGTTGACATTTTTAGATAATGTCGGATTAGGTTATTTATCGTTGGACCGAATGAGCGGTACCCTTTCGGGCGGAGAATCACAACGCATTCGATTAGCAAGCCAAATCGGCTCCGGATTAACAGGAGTTCTGTACGTTTTGGACGAGCCCTCCATCGGTCTTCATCAAAGGGATAACGATCGTCTTCTCTCAACGCTTACACACTTAAGAGATTTGGGCAACACCGTTATTGTTGTGGAACATGATGAAGATGCGATTCGGTCCGCCGATTTTGTTTTAGATATCGGTCCCGGTGCCGGACGAAACGGCGGACACGTTGTGGCACAAGGGACTCCGCAAGATATTATTAACAATCCGCTTTCAACGACGGGGCAATTTTTATCGGGCATGCGACAAATATTAATTCCCGAAAAGCGTCGAGTCGGAAACGGTCAATTTTTAACGATCGAAGGAGCCACCGCCAACAATTTAAAAGATATCACCGTCAATATTCCGCTCGGAACATTTACCTGTGTGACCGGTGTTTCCGGTGGCGGAAAATCGTCTTTGGTTATTGAAACACTCTATAAGGGGCTTAATCAACTGATCAACAAATCCAGAGAACCGGCCGGTCCTTTTAAACGAATGAAGGGCATGGGATATATTGATAAGATTATTGATATTGATCAAAGTCCGATTGGTCGGACTCCTCGTTCCAATCCGGCAACTTATACCGGTATATTCACCGAAATTCGGGATTGGTTTGCCCATCTGCCGGAATCCATCATTCGAGGCTACAAGCCGGGACGTTTTTCATTTAATGTCAAAGGGGGCCGTTGCGAAGCTTGTTCCGGAGACGGTGTTTTAAAAATCGAGATGCATTTTTTGCCGGATGTTTATGTCCAATGTGACACCTGTCAAGGGAAACGATATAATCGAGAAACTTTGGAAGTTCTTTACAAAGGGAAATCCATTGCGGATGTTTTGGAAATGACCGTTGATGAGGCCACTGATTTCTTTCAAAATATTCCACACATACATGAAAAATGTGTGTTACTTCAAAAAGTCGGATTGGGATATATTTCATTGGGTCAATCAGCCATAACTCTTTCCGGCGGAGAAGCACAACGAATTAAACTGTCTAAAGAACTGGCTAAACGAGGAACCGGTAAAACGCTTTATATTTTAGATGAGCCGACCACCGGCCTTCACTTTGCCGATGTTCAAAAGCTGTTGGAAGTCTTGCACGCACTTGTTGATCAAGGGAATACGGTTGTCGTCATTGAGCATAATTTGGACGTTATAAAAACGGCAGATTATCTGATTGATATGGGCCCCGAGGGCGGAGACAAAGGCGGTCATATTGTAGCAACGGGAACACCGGAACAAGTCGCCGAAAATCCGAGAAGCTATACGGGGCAATATTTAAAACGTATTTTTGAAAAAGCAAAAAAGGGATAAAAAACTTATTCCGTAAGACTTAAAACAAAAGAGTTCTCTTTGGGATAACAGACAATAAAAAACCGCTCTCGATTTTCAAAAAATTCAAAACGCAAGAACGGTTTTTTTTGCTTCAATTTATATTTTGCCGGCTAAAAAATATAACGGGCGCCGACATACCCCTCATGTCCGCTGACATCAACGTCCATAACATCTCCGAATTCGGATTTATTAACATCGACATAACGGTATCCGATATCAAAACTGATATTCTTTGTTAAATTGATTCCCAAACCGGCACCGAGCGACCATGTAAAAGAATTACCGGTATCGGAATAATCCAAACCGAATCCGGCCGGTGTTTTAAATTCATAACTCGTCCAACCAAGGCCCGCATTCAAATAAGGAATAACCGGACTATTCGGCAGGGGAAGATCATAATAGCCATTAAACATATAACGAGACAAATCAGCCTTATTCCCATTATCTTCAGCTTCGGATAAGGCTGTTATTTCAAATTCGAATCGCCATTGGGGAATCTGAATACCAACAGCCGGAGAAAGCATGGCCAAAGTATCTTTTGAATCATCATAACGCGTATCGAATTTAGAAGATGAAAAACCGGCTTTGACACCGACATAGGGTCGAATATTCCATTGGCCCTGACTATAAACGGAGGAAGTTCCGAAACTTTCATCATAATAACCATACTCCTGAGCCTGAACCGATCCGGCAATCATAAAAAGCGTTGTCACCGTTAAAAATAGTTTTTTCATGCTTATTCCTTTCATATAAAAACATAGAAACATAAAAACATATGTTCATTGAATACTGTTTCATTTTTATTGTCAACACAAAAGTATGACTACAAATATCTTTTGACGATTTTCAACAAAGGTGATATAAAGCCCTTGATCCGACTGATCATCAAAGTCCATTAAAAAATATTCATGAAAGGTTCATACAAAGATACAAACATCAACAAATAAACTTGACCCTTTAAAATAATTTTTTTATTCTGTTTCACATGTACCACTTAAACCGGATAAAATCATAATGTACCGTTATGTTAAATATTTTGCCCTTTTTATCATCTCTTGTTTTCTTTCCTATCTCTATTTCAAAGAGAACATATCACCGACATTCCCCACTTATACGTCTCTTTATTCCGGACAAAATAAATTTGTCGCCTTTGTTCGTGTTAAAAATGAAATAAAAACGCTTGAGGCTTGTTTGGATTCCATCGATGGTGTGTTTCATCGAATCGTTTTAATCCATTCAAACGAACCCGATGACGGTTCAATTGAATTTATGAACAAGTGGTGTCAAAAAAGGCCATATTGTGAGATACATGAATATCCGCATGCCGTTCTTCCTTCCAATGATCCACGCTATCAACATAATCCTCCCTATCAAAATACACTGGCGGCTTATTATAATTTCGGTCTGTCTTTTTTTGAACCGGAAGATTGGGTCGTTAAAATTGATGCAGATCAAATCTATATAACGGGGGCTTTAATACAAGCACTTCAAAAAATAGATAAAAAAGCCCAAAACGCAGATCATTATTTATTAGGAATAACCGGCATTAATTCGCTGGTTTGGAAAGGCCGTTTGGTAAACGACAAAAAGACTCCGATCAACGGACTTGAATTTGATTCGTTTATTGTCAAAAGAAAGTACATAAAAACATTCACTCAAGAGCCCTATTGGGAAAAACTGCAACTTGTGGACAAACCCGACTTAACAAAAGGAGTATTCCACCGCATGGTTTTCTGGTTTCACTTTTCAGACCAAATTAAAAAGAAATACACACAGTATTCAGCCGACAATATTCCTGCAACGGATATTTCAGAGTTCACCGATCCTGAGAAAAAGCTTTACAGACAGTGGATTTTACCCCGATTACAAAAAGCGAATTCGCCTTACAAAGATCTTGCGATATAACTTTTTATTTCGGGAAAGAGCGGGTTTGGAGAGCCTTCAAAACAAAAAATATACTTGAACTTTCGCATTATTTTTTTTATACTTTCGACAGGTTGTAAAAATCTTATAAGAAAGGATAATAAATGAAACCGAATATTTTTACGTGTCTTGGAATTTGTGTGCTTATATTCACTTCTTTTAATGCACAAGCCAAAGCTTATTTTGGATTAAGAGGGGAGTTATCAACCGTCAAGGAAAAAGAAATTTGGAAAGAAACGGATGATCTTCCGGGAGGCTCTGCTTTTTTAGGTGTTTCATCCGGTCCCATGAGAATGGAGTTAGAATATTCCTACATCGGACACGCTAAATTTACACAAACCGGTTTAGATAAATTAGAGAGTCGCTTCCAACGAGGCTTAGTAAACGGTTTTATCAACTTACCGATCAGAGGATTATCCGTGAGTCCGTTTTTAACAGCAGGTGCCGGAACGGTTTATCATTCGTTAAAATATGCCGGAGAGAAAGAAGACGGATTTGAGTTTGCCTGGACGGTTGGTGCCGGACTTTCCATTGATTTAACGAGAAATGTGGCAGTTGACTTCGGATATCGTTATGTTGATATGGGAGATGGAGAAATTGCCGGTAAATCGGTCAAATTTAAGTCCAATGAAACATTTGCCGGAGTCCGGTTTGCATTCTAAAAAAGAAGATTGATTATGAAGCAAATAATTCTGTTATGCTCTCTTTTCGGTTTGATTTTCGGGTTATCCTTTTTGGTAGCTTGTCAATCTGAAGACAAAGGTCCGTTCATACAGCACGGAGATCATCGTCATCCTTATGAGGTCAAGGATTATCACGGATTTTCTTATTATCAGGTAGACAAGCTGTCTTGTTCTCGGGATGAGCATTTTGTTCGCCATTTTAGTGATGGCGTGCGAACCTGTTGTCCCAACGCACATATTTTTAATGGATACTGTTGTACAGAGATACAAGGGGGAAAGTGTTGTAATGAAGCGGGAAATTGCTGTCCCACCCAAAGGCCTCTGCTTGATTCTTTCGGGAAATGTCATAGCTGTGCCGAAAATATCTCCATCGATGTACGCGGACAGGAATTGAATTGTTTTATTTGCGGAGAAACGAGACAACTTACGGATGACGGACGATGTGTTTTAAATAATCGCCCGTCTTTTTAACCCCCCCCCTTCGAAGAGATTCCTTTTTACAGAAGTAAAAATGATAATTTCTGAGACAATCGGTGGGAACACAAAGCGGAGAAGAAGAGATGGATGGGTATGAGTTAATAGATTTTAGAGCGATCGGCGATGAACGCGGGAAACTGGTTGTCATTGAAGGGAACAAGAACATTCCTTTTGAAGTTAAGAGGGTTTATTATATTTACGATACAAAAGCAGACGCCATACGAGGGAAGCATGCCCATCGTAAATTACAACAAATTATCTTTTGTCCGAAAGGCTCTTGTGATTTTATTTTGGACGATGGGAAAGAGCGCATTACCATTCCATTAAATAATCCGCATAAGGGTTTATATATCAAGAGTAATTTATGGAGAGAGTTTACAAATTTTTCACCGGATTGTGTGGTTATGGTTTTGGCCTCCGAGCACTATGACGAGAGCGACTATATCCGAGATTACGATGTATTTTTACGGGAGATTGCGAGATGATTCATGCCTTATCGGATGTTCAAAGCAAAGACATAGGAAACGGAACAAACATATGGCAATTTTGTGTGGTTCTTCCCAAAGCGAAAATAGGAAGTAATTGTAATATTTGCGCTCATTGTTTTATTGAAAATGATGTTATCATCGGAAACAACGTGACAATCAAATGTGGTGTTCAAATTTGGGATGGAATGTTGATTGAAGATGACGTATTTATTGGTCCCAATGTGACTTTTTGTAATGACCGATATCCAAAATCCAGAAACAAAGATTGGAAACTGGAACCGATTATCATTAAAAGAGGAGCCAGTATCGGAGCAAATGCGACTATTCTCCCCGGCATAACAATCGGAGAAAACGCCTTGATCGGAGCCGGATCAATTATCACAAAAAATGTTTCGTCTAATGAAACGGTTATCGGAAAGAAGTAAAACATCTGTAAATTAGCTTTAAAAATATAATATTGTTATTTAAAAATTGTATAATTTCGATAATTGGTCATACAAGAATAAAAAGATTTTCAAAGGACTAAAGGAGAGACAAATGATTAAATTTTTAGATTTACACAAGATAAACGAGCGGTTTCGTCCGGATTTTGAAGAAAAAATAAAAAAAATTTTAGACAGTGGCTGGTATTTACAAGGGGAAGAAAACGAACGATTTTCTCAAGATTTTGCTTCCTATTGCGGGGTCAAACACGCTTTGGGGGTTGCAAACGGATTAGACGCTTTAAATTTAATTATCAAAGGATACGGCTTTGGATCGGAAGATGAAATTATTGTTCCGGCAAATACCTTTATTGCCACCATATTGGCTATTTCCGAAAACGGTTGTCGTCCCGTTTTGGTCGAGCCCGATATCAACACTTATTGTATCAATCCCGAGTTAATCGAAGAAAAAATTACACCCAAGACAAAGGCGATTATCGTGGTTCATTTGTATGGGCAAGCAACTCCCATGTCAAAGATATGGGAATTAGCAGACAAATACCATCTCAAGGTCATAGAAGATGCGGCACAGGCGCATGGGGCGATTTATCAAGGGCGTCGTGTCGGAAATCTGGGAGATGCCGCGGCTTTTAGTTTTTATCCCGGAAAAAATTTAGGTGCTTTAGGTGATGCGGGAGGCGTGACAACAAATGATTCGGAACTATATAATAAAATAAAGGCTCTCGCAAATTACGGCTCCGATCGAAAGTATCATCACATCTACAAAGGAGTCAACTCTCGTTTAGACGAGCTTCAAGCCGGATTTTTAGATATTAAATTAAAATATTTGGATTCGGATAATTGTCGGAGACGAGAAATTGCCAAATATTATCGAGAGAAAATTAAGGAGCCGAAAATAATTTTACCGCAAGTAGAAAATGAAGAAGCCCATGTTTGGCATATCTTTGCCGTTCGGTGTTCCGAAAGAGAAAAATTGCAAACCTATCTGGAACAGAGGGGTATCCAAACAAACATTCATTATCCGACACCTCCTCATCATCAAGGGGCATAC
This sequence comes from uncultured Alphaproteobacteria bacterium, assembly GCA_944390205.1. Lineage (GTDB taxonomy): Bacteria > Pseudomonadota > Alphaproteobacteria > CAAHEQ01 > UBA3637 > CALXPF01. Next base: position 18,414 of record CALXPF010000006.1, on the reverse strand, counting down.
GCCGAGTGGAAGGATTTATCTTTCCCGATTTCTGAAAAAATTCATAAAGAAATGCTCAGTTTGCCGATTTCTCCCGTTTTAACCGATAGTGAAATCAGAGAGCTTGTGGAGATTATAAATGAATTTTAATATTTTTTCCCGAACGCAGAAAAAAAAGTACGGTCATATTGTATCTTTGGGATATAATTGCGAAGTATCATTTCAATTCTTTTTAAAATATCATTTTGTTGAAAGCTCCTTATTTGCTTGGGTGAATACAATAAATTGCTCAAATTTAATCTCCGCTCTTAACCATTTAGATATAATCGGAACACAAGGATTTAAAAAAATACCGCCCATGTATCAAGATATCGCTTCCGGTCTCTCTTTCCATGCCCAGAAAGGAGAAGAAGTATCAGAAGAAAAAATACAAGAGGAATTGATTTCCAGAATTCAATACCTCAAACAAAAATTTAAAAAAACGGCTCAGGATGGCAAAAAAAATCTCTATATTTTTAAATATCCACCCTCAAATTTTTCTTCTGATCAAGCTTCAGGAGAAATATTAGATTTGTATTCCGTCCTATCAAAGATCGTGCAAAATGACTTTGATTTACTTATTATCTCTGAAAAAAAGAACACCTTGAATTTTCCGATAGAAATAAAAAATCTATTTGTCCGCTATGTTAATTTCTTTACACCTGAAGAGGCCGTCACATCAAAACCATACGACCAAAAATCTTTTCAAAAAATCTTTGAGGAATTTCAACCGGACTTTAGACTTCCGAAAAGAAAAAAATTCAAATTTGAGGATATTGATAAATAATGGCAAAGAAAAATTATGATTTAATCTTTTCTCTGGGGGAGGCGTGTTCTTCCACACAGGCTTTGATCAAGGCAAATCTGCGAATAGCCAGTTATCCCTTCGATTGGTTATTCGGATCAAATTTTTTAGGGCGAGTGCATATTTTGGTTTCTGAATTTAAGGACTTTCTTAATAAAGAAGATTTGGTTTCCCTCTCCTATCATAACGGTGATCTGAACAATTTATGTAATGTTTATAAAAACACCCATACTCAACTGACTTTAAATCATGATTTTTCGGCACATATTCCCTTTGAAAAATCTTATCCGCAAGTATTGGAAAAGTACAATCGTCGCATTCGGCGTCTTTTGAATAACCTAAAAAATGCCACATCGATTTTAATCGTATTTATTGAAACACCGACCAATAGCGAACATACATCTGATCACGATATTATATTAGGATATCAGCAAATTTTAAAGAAATATCCGAATAAACATATCGATTTGCTCTATATTCAACATGACCTCTCTTTTTCTCCCTCAAATTATCAAACAGAAGAATTATCAAAAAATATCATTAAAATAACGGCAAACTACAAAAAACAAAAACAAGGTGTTCCCCCCTACGCCGTTGAAAATCGAATCTTAAAAAAATTTTTAAATCAATATCGTCTTAATATTCCCGTTTCAATCAAAATTAAAAAGATCTTTCTCTGTTTTTTAATCAAATGTCTCCCGATCAAATCCATTCGCAAAAAATTAAAAAGGAAATATCATGTCTAATCCACTTGTATCCGTTATTATTCCGGCGTATAACCACGAACAATACGTTCAAGAAACGATTCGTTCCATAATCAACCAAACTTATCAAAATATCGAATTGATCATTATTGATGATGGATCCAAGGATCAAACATTTAACAAAATAACAGAATTGAAAGAACAGTGTAAAAAACGCTTCAAATCCATTCACTTTGAAACGAAAGAAAATGAAGGGACTTGCCGAACATTAAATAAATTGCTCTCCCTATCTCAAGGGAAATACATTTATTTAATTGCCTCTGACGATCTTGCAAAACCAAACGCCATTGAAACGGAAGTTTCTTTTTTAGAAGAAAATCCTGATTATATATTGGTCGTCGGCGATGATGAAATCATCGATTCGGCCTCTCAAAGAATCGGTTGGGACAAACATCAAAAACAAATTGATTTAAACAAAGCAACGTACATCACTTTTGCTCAATTTTTACAAGACAAGAACAAGCCTCTTAAATTTAATTCCGGTCAATTCGGACGATATGAAACATTGGTGAACGGCAACTACATTCCGAATGGATTTTTAATAAGAGCCGATATAATCAAAAAAATCGGTTTTACCAAAGAAGCTCCTCTGGAAGATTGGAATATGCATCTGCAACTGTCTAAAATCGGGAAAATGAAGTTTATTGATCAAATTCTTTTTTCATATAGATGGCATGATACCAATACAATCAAAAGAAAAGAATATATGCAAAAGATTGCCCTCCAAACCCTTCTTTACGAAAAGAAGTTGGTTCACCAACTGCCGGACAAGAGATGGGAAAAAATATTCACGGAAAAAACCAATCAAATCAAAATTAATTTTAACTTATTCGGCCTACTCAAATACTATAAAGTAAAAACCTTGGAAGAGAAGAAATATATATTAGAAGTATGCGGATATAAAATACCGTTTCATAAAAAAATTATGTCTTAAAGATAACCCCGAATATATCATAAAAACAGTCTTATTAAAAATCAAATAACAGTCATTTCGAATTTAGGGCAAATCAGGAAACGGTTTATCTTTTAAAATAAAAAGCTTGTTCTTTTTAAAACAATTTATTATACTGAAACATAATAAAGCAAAGAAGCAGTAAATGTCTGATATAAAAATAATTAAACCTAAAATTCTGTTTCCGGGTGATACCATAGCGCTCACCTCACACTCAAACGGGACGGCTTATATGTATCCGGACCGATATCAAATCGGGAAACAACAATTAGAAGAGGCGTTTCATCTCCGTACAATTGAAACCCCCAACGCTCTTTTACCACCGGAAGAGTTATATAACTCCCCCCAAAAAAGAGCGGATGACATTCACTGGGCGCTTCAAAATCCTGATGTAAAAGCCATTTTTTCAATTATCGGGGGCGATGATGCCGTTCGTCTTATTCCCTATTTAGATTTTGATCTGATCAGAAAACATCCGAAAATTTTTCTCGGTTATTCGGACGCAACCGTTTTACACTTAGCTTTTATGAAAGCCGGTGTCGTTTCAATCTACGGTCCGAGTATTTTATCCGGTTTTGCCGAAAATGGCGGACTTTTCCCCTATATGAAAAAAGCTGTTCAGAATATCCTTTTTTCTGATAAACCCATCGGAACCCTAACTCCTAATTTAGATGGCTGGACAGACGAACTGCTCAACTGGGGGAAGCCCTCAACTCAACAACTGCGTAGAACACTCAAGCCCTCAACCGGATACCGTTTTTTAAACAGTCAAAAAAAAGTCAAAGGCAAACTGATCGGCGGATGTATAGAAGTTTTGGATATGCTGAAAGGGAGCCCCGTCTGGCCCTCCCTTGAACAATGGGAGAAAAGTATTTTCTTTTTTGAAATTTCCGAAGAAACACCTTCACCCCGCTGGCTTCTTTATCAATTGCGCAATTATGCGGCAATGGGAATTCTCAAAAAAATAAATGGAATTTTGTTCGGTCGTGTCGGGTTTGTTTCCGAAGAAAAAAAACAAGAATATGAAAAAATGATTCTCAAAGTTTTACAAGAAGAGAATTTAGATATTCCGCTTGTCTCAAACATGGATTTCGGGCATACCGAGCCTCAGGGATGTATTCCATACGGTATTTTGTGTCAAATCAACCCGTTGGAACAAACAATCACAATAACGGAAAATGCGCTTGAAAGGGAACATCGTTGTGATTTTTTGTGATTTAGACGGTGTTTTAGCTAACTTTGATGAATGCTTTCGAAAATGGCATGGCGTTCGTCCGGATGAAATTTCTCGACTTGAATTATGGGAAAAAGTTCAAGAAACGCCCCATTATTGGGAGCGATTGGAATTGATAGCTGATGCCCCGCTCTTAATTGATTATCTGAACCGATTTGACTATCAGATTCTGACCGGTTTACCCAAAATCGGATACGAAAGTGCCGAGAGACAAAAAAAGAAATGGGTTCAAAATCACTTGGGGAATCGTCCGGTCATTTGCTGTTTGAGTAAAGATAAGCCTCTTTTCGGGCAACCGGGAGATATATTGATTGATGACTATCCCTCCAACATCAAGGCCTGGAACAAGATGGGCGGTATCGGCATTTTACATCAATCTGCTCAAGAGACAATTGAAAGTCTCAAAAGGCTCCATATAAAATAACAGTCCTTATAATATCTGATAAAACGGTATCCCTTTTTATATATTTCACGATCTCAAAAATAAAAGACTTTTATTGGGGGTCTTTTGTTTCTTTTAAAATCTGGTGATAGCGTCCATCCGGTTCTTTTTTAAATTCTTCCTGACCGAATCGATCCCATTTTAAAATCAACATATTTTCATCAAATCTGACAATTGTTGCAAAATCTTTATATCCCGTATCCAACAACCGATAGGCCCGATAAGGAGCGTTATGGACCAATTCAGCCTGCCAATAGCGATGTGTGACCGGAATAACAACCGGCTTAAAGCCCGTGTTAGCCGGCAACAGATCTGCCTGATACTCCAAAATTCTATAGTCATCTATTTTCTGAATTCGCTCGCGTAATTTCCGAACGGCCGGATTAATTTTAGCGGCGGCATCAATTTTTTCCATCACATCATCGTCAATGACATAGAAATAGGAGGGATCCACGACATAACCGGACAATAACTCATCTCTTGTCTTATTAACTAAATCATTTGTCTGTTTAGAGGCTCTGTTTAAGAAACCGTAATTAACATTTTTATGGTTTTTAAGGGCCCATCTCCACATATCACGATAATTTTGGTTATGCGAAAAAATAAAGATATTTTGATACTGTTGATTCAAGCGATTCCATTCCGGAGATTTAAAATTAAATTCTGCCGGTTTTGTTGTCTCAACAAATTCTTTTTTCATCTGGAAGGTCGGTACCAAATCCCAAATCTGTATACACAAAAATAAGGGGAGCAAAATATAAACCGCTTTCGGATAAACTTCTTTCAACATTTTAATTAAGAAGAAAGCCAACAAATACCAGATTGGCCAAAAGAAACGTCCGGAATATCGAAACACGCTTCCCAACCATTCGATAAAAGCCCCCGGTTTATAATCCAAAAGAACCGTTGTTCCATATTTTATTTGCGGAGATAACGCAAACAAAACAAATCCGATTAAAAGCAAAGCAAGCATAGCATTCTTTTTTAAATTTTCACGGGAGAACAAGTCTTTTACATGATAAATTAACAAAATCAACATCAAAAGCAATCCCAATCCGAAATAATTATCCGAGTCGAAATCAGCCTTCGGAGTTAATGAGTTAAACACTTGTGATCGAGCCCAAAAAGGATTAAAAAGAGCCGTTAAGTTCAAACTTAATAAACGCCATCCTCCGCTCGTCAGAATCTGTCCTTTTGTTAACATTCCCAGCAAATAGAACCAAAACAAAAACACAAATCCCAAGAAAAGAATTCCCTTTATCAGAGTCTTAATTGAGACTTCTTTTTCCACAAAAACCTTTCGATAAAACAATAAGAAGAAAAATCCGCTAATCATCGGCAAAAAATAAGGACACGTCAAAAGAGACATGGTTTCTAAAATACCCATATAAACCCAATCTCTAAAGCACAAGCGATTTTTGAAATACATCAAAATAGAAAACAATAAAATAAAGTGAGCCATCAAATTGATATGCACAAAAACACGCATATACATAATCGGAGCCGTCACAAAGAAAAAGGCTGCACAAATAATCAAGAATTTACTTTTAAAAATCAATCGGAAAATCAAAACAGAAACAATAGCCTGAAGGGCATAACAAATCACCATCCAAATCCCGACGAATTGAACATCTGCAGCCAATCCGAAAAATTTATGAAAAATCTTAAAAATAAGAGAAAGCAAGGGGCTTCCATCCGTTCCATGGACAGAGATACCGAAAGGATAAGCCAAATTCATGTGTGTAAAAATCGGCCATCTCCATTCATCCAATCGATAAAAAACGCTCCCCAAATAAGAGACGGAAAAATCTCCCCCTTTGACAACTAAATCCGTATTATAAATGTTCAGCGTTTCGAATCCGAATAAAAACCAAAAAGCACAAAACGTTGCCGTCAGGACAACAATAAAATCACTGTTACCATATAATCTCGGGAACTGTTTTCGAAACCGATCAAAAAATTTTTCAATACTTTTAAACATAAAACATCCTATATTTTACACGTTAAAAAGGCTCTTTGTTGTCAAAAGATTTTTCTTCTACAATATACAGCGGTCTTTTTTTAGTTTCAATAAAAATCAATCCGATGTATTCACCGATAATTCCCATAATAAACAATTGAACCCCACCCAAAATCAAAAGAACACTCATAATGGAGGCCCAACCGGAGATCACCGCACCATTCCATAGTTTCATATAAAGGACATAAGCCGTAAACAGACATCCCAAAAAGGCGGTTATTAAACCTAAATAAGTGGCAATTCGCAAAGGTTTGACACTAAATGAAACCGCACCGGCAAAAGCCAACGCCAACATTTTTCGAATTGTATAATGGCTGTTTCCGGCCCATCTTTTATTCGGTGTATACAATAACGCCTTTTGTTTAAAACCGAGCCAAAAAATCATACCTCGCAAAAACAATGTTTTTTCACTCAGGTTTTGAACGACACGAACGACTTTACGATCCAACAACCGAAAATCTGCCGTTCCGGAAGGTAATTTAAGTCCCGAAAAAAAACGAAAAACAAAATAATAACAACGGGAACACAATTTTTTGATAAAAGACTGATTTTCAGAATCTTGTCGTATGGTATAGACAACATCATTTCCCTTCTGCCACAATTCAACCATTTGAGGAATCAATCTGGGGGGGTGTTGCATGTCGGCATCCATTGAAATGACGCAATCTCCCGTTGCAAAATCCAAACCGGCTTTTAAAGCGACTTGATGGCCGAAATTACGAGAAAAAGAAATAAATTGTATTTTTTTATCTTTTTTATGGAGTTCTCGACATTTTTCCAAGGTTAAATCCGTAGAGCCGTCATTGACGAAAATAATTTCATAATCGTCATACTGTTTGAGAAGAGGCAATAAGGCCTCAGATAACGGAACCAGATTTTTTTCCTCATTATAAGCCGGTACGACAATCGAGACTTTAAACTGTTTCATAAATTATTTTCACTCAAAAAAGATAACTATAAAAGAATACAAAAACTATTTTTTCAAAAAAAGAAGATCATTTAAAAATGGCCTGCTAACAGGCCATTTTTAAACTCTATTAAGCGGCCGGCCACTCTTTCGAATGTTCGGCGTTAAATTGAATCCATTTTTCATCTGCCTCATCCGAAGAAGAAATGGCTCCTTGCGGACATTCTGAAATACACACGCCACAATCGATGCAAACATCCGGATCAACAACCACTTGTGTCTCGCCTGCATGGAAAGCCCCAACCGGACAAACCTCAACGCAACTTTTACATAACACACAAGAATCATTAACAACTGATGGCATTTTATCCTCCTTTTTCTTTCAGTTAAAATAACGGAACTAATATATCAAATTTTATCAAAATAGCAAGTATAATCTCAAAATTTTATTTTTAAAGAGGGTCTCCTAAAGATCCGGCTTGAGAACACGCGGAACATCCCAAAAAGTTTCTTCCGGACGAATCGGCACATACAAAATATTGTATGAGTAGACCATAAGCCCCAACGGATTAGCCGGTGTTTTATTATTATTGAAGCTGGCTCTTAACAACACTTTATAGCGATTTCTGTTAAAGGCATGAGACTCCTTACACGCCAAACACGCTTTGGAGTTATCCTGACAATTTCCGCAAATCGGATCAAACGGATCCGGAATCGGCAGATCAAACGTATCAAACACGCCCTCCCACAATGTCCCTTGCACACGTTTAAATTCATATAAGTGAACATCTCTGACAAAACCGTTTGCCCTTGAAGCTCGATAAGCGGCATCCGCTTCACTCCTAAAAGGCTGATAAATTGAGGAATAATGTGAAAATTGAGCAATCGGTCCTCCGACATCCCACACAGACTGCATATAAGAATTGTCCCAAACAATACGATGTCGATTATAGATATAATCCCTCAATAAAGATTCCATCATCAATTCCAAGGCAGATATTCTTCTTTGAGCATGTTCCGACGGGACAAGCACCTTTCGCCCCGAATCGATTGAAAACAAATTAACGACCCGATTATTTGCGATGGAAACATCTACCCGTTCGGCCAAATAAATATACAATCCGCCGATGGCAATCATAAATCCGATACAGATTAAAATAAAAATGGCCAAAACGCGTGACGTTTTCATATAACGTCGCTCCGGCAAGGCGCGCACCTGCATGTGTTCCGGATAAACGCCGAGAACATCGGGAGAGTTATGTTTTTTAGGGCTAAAAAAGGATTTGATAGAGAACATATTATCGCTCCTATTTGTTTTTTAAGATCTGTTGTGTCGCATACCCACCAATTCTTCTAATCATCTGAATGTTTTTTTCGTATAACGATTGAAGCAAAATCATACGATCGTCTTCCAACGTGATATATCCCTCCAACTCTACGGCAAACAGATAAATTCGAGATAAATGATAAGCAGGCCAAACTTGTGTGACACGAAACCCGACATTTTCAAAAATGGATTTCAACGATCCGATACTTGTTGTGACAGACATTTCAATCGCAATTAAAGAACGATCATTTCCCGTTGAACAAGAGGCGGATTTACTGACAACAAACCCCTCGTTTTGCACCACGTCATCGACGCCTTTTATAAAGGGAAGTTTGGCGACAATCATTAAATCCCGATGTTCTTTGGATCCCAATCCGGTCCACCACGATTCTTCCGATTGTTCAAACAAGGGTAAAATAGCCGCTCCGACCTCCCCCGTATCCACTTTTTGCATGGCTTGACTAACACTGACACACGAGAAATATCGGCAATTTGTTCCGAAATAATCCTTGGCTAAATCGATCATATCTCGTGATCGTTCTTTGGTATAAACGGCAATCGAAAACGGTTTGACGATTTGCTCGCAGACAGACAGTATTTCACGCCATATTTTAACCAAAACACCATCTCCCATAATGCCTTTACTCTTTTTCAAAAGCATACGGACGGCCATGGCCTCCTCGTCCGGATTATACGCAACCTGATCCGAAGACAACCCCAAAAGAGAAGCTCTTTTTTTGGCAAGTGCAAATCTCTTTTCCAAAAGTTTTAAAATATCTTGATCTACGAGCTCTATTTGATCAAGAAGTGCCGGAAGACCCTTCGGAGAAGTCACCATCTAATAACCTCGACTATTTTTAGCCACGGAAATATCAAAAATAACATCTGTTCCGCTCACTTTTGTTGAGGACAATGAAATGGTTGCGATTCGATTATCTTTTGAAAATGTCAGATAGCTATTGATCGAACGAATGGCCGTTAGCTCTTTCCAACCGAATTTCGGCATTTCCTGCATATAAAAATCAAACATGTTTGCTTGATTATAAGGAGCATTAAAAGCCAGCCGACCGATTAACGGCTCGTTTCCGAACATCAATGTTTTTTCCAAATCCATCGTTGCCTTTTCGGGAATAGGGATTTCTCTAAATTGAGCAAAATTCGGTTTGGATTGCATTGTACCGTTTTCAAACGTTTTTTCCGACTTAAAAGAGGGTTGTAATTCTTCATAATTACAAGCGCTCAAAAATCCCATAAATAAAAAAAGAGAAAGAAAAAATGAATATTTCATAATTAAACCCTTTCATATGATCCCCCAATCATAAAATAAAGATGATAAAAATGCAAGTATATATTTTTAATACAAAAACACATCCAACCTATTTAGAAAATTAAACTTATGCCAAAAATCTCAGAATAAAATTCAACTCTGACTAAACCCATATATCAATATATTGTTTGCTTCTCCTCCTCCCCATGGAAAATCTTCTAATAAAACAAATATTTCATGCCCTCAATAATCTTCAAAATTAAGGATAATCACCGATAAAGGCACATTTGAAAAATAATCTCTGATCTCTTGTTGCTCTCATTCCGAGTCTGCAACAGGATGACAAAAGATCATCTTCATCAAAACAGACTTTTTCGATATGTATCAGCCAAACCACTCTTTCGACCACATTAAAAAATCGTCATATTCATCCGATCCGATACGAATCTGATTATACCCCTTTTCAAAAATAAAAATCATGACACCAGCCCCGATCACACCCAAGGATACCGTTTTTTTTTGCAATATATTCTTTCTCAACAGACTGTATCAAAACATATCAATACGTCTTAAGACAATCCATGCCGATCATGGCATTTCGTCTTTGACTCCACGTTTTATCTTCATATCTTGTTTTGCTCTCCCGCCTCATCAATACTTCCCTTGAATAAAGAACCTCCGAAAGTCAGTTTTGATGTATTCTCGCATTCATTTATGACAGTTCTGATGAGGAGCAAAACCCTGAGCAAAAATTCTTATGCGAAACAACTCAAAATTCAACTTCTTTTTGTACCCGATAAGCTCAATAAATGCACCGTCAGTATCTTGTAAAAATTTTTAACAAAAAATATAAATATAAATAAGATTTCTTCTGTTTTTTATTGATTTTTAACTAAAGTATGTTTCAATAACATATTGATAATAAAATATAAATTTGTATAATTATTTTTTTTATCAATATATTGACAAAATCTATTGACAATAAAAACATAAAATGTTATGGTGACATTGTCATTTCGATGACACTAAAGGTGTTTGAACGATCTAGTCTCCCTATATGAACCAAACACCTTTCTGAAAGAAGAAACATCCCCCCCCTTTTTTTGTTCTTCTTTCAGCACGGAGGAGGTACTTTTGTACCTCCTCTTTTTTTTGAAAACCGAGAATTTTATCTTAAAAAAACAAATATTATTTTATTTTTTATTAAAAAAATAAAATAATATTTAAATAAGTGCAATACACCTCATTTTCTTTAAATTTAATCATCTTCATACCACAAAGTAATTTCTGGTATCTCAATGTCTTTTGGGGTATCAAATCTCTCATTTACTTTAAAGAGAAAAAGATTAATTATATCTTCGCATAAGACCAACCAATCGCCCTTGAATCTCGACTCGATCGGCCTCTAAAATGCGTGTTTCATAGGCCGGATTGGCCGGTTCTAAAACGATTCGGTTTCCCTTATGGAAAAATCGTTTCAAAGTCACTTCATATCCATCCACCAACGCCACAACAATAGACCCGTTTTCGGCATAATCCGTTCTTTTAATAATGACCGTATCCCCATCCATAATCCCGGCGTCTTTCATGGAATCGCCTTCACAAGTAAGCGCATAATGTTCTCCGATTCCCATCATTTGAGCCGGAACGCAGACGGTATCCTCGGGATTTCTGATGGCTTCAATGGGGGTTCCGCATGCAATTTTTCCGTAAAGGGGGATTTCCAAAGCATTGTCATTGGCAATAGTCATCAATTTTTCGGTAAGTGCGTGTGGAGAATTTTTCTTTTTGTGACCGTTCATAATTTTTTCGGGAGCCATATACTGCTCTGCCGGAAGAGCGATAATTTCCAATGCACGGGCTTTATTGGGCAGTTTTTTCAGAAATTTTCGTTCTTCAAGTTCCGTGATTAAACGATAAATTCCGGATTTTGATCGAAGACCGACTTTTGTCTTCATTTCTTCATAGGACGGACAAATTCCTTTTGTTTTAAAAGAATCGTTTATAAACATCAAAAGTTCATATTGTTTTTTTGTCAGCATGGGCATACTCCATCAAATATTCTCTTTTTGTTCTCAATTTAGCGACAATTTAAATGTTTGTCAAGAAAAATTAAAAATTCTTTTTATTTTATTATATATCAACATGTTATAAAAAATAAAACATATATTTTTGACGAAAATTCTATTGTGTGATATAATGAGATCGTTTATTTGTTTCGAAAGGATTGAAATGAGCGGTTTATTCTTTATGGCAGATACGACTCCCAAAACACAACGCATTAAGAAATTATTGGAGAAAAAGTATGGTTCCGTTCCTTTAAACGAGGCGGAGTGTGTTGTTGTACTGGGAGGGGACGGTTTTATGTTGAGGGCTCTGCGTCACATGATCGGGAAAGACATTCCGGTTTTTGGTTTAAATCTGGGGCATATGGGGGTTTTATTAAATCCATACAGTCCTCATTATTTAACGGAGCGTATTGAAGTAGCGCAAAAGAATCAACCCGTATTTTTAAAACCTCTTTGTGTTGATGCCTGTACGATCGATCAAAAAAAAGTTTCGTATTATGCCTTTAATGATTGTTATTTGGAACGTATGACAGCTCAAGTTTGTGATCTCAATATTGAAGCGGATCATTTATTTTTAAAAAAGCATTATCATGGAGACGGAACAATTGTTGCCATGCCGACCGGAAGTTTGGCTTATTACCGGTCTGCCGGCGGGATGCCGTTTCCGTTAGAGTCTCACTGTATGGGAATTAAGTCTATTTGCGCCTATCCGTTTGAAAGTCAATTTCAGACATTGGTTCCGGATACAACAACGGTTCGGGTTCAAGTATTGAATACCCAAAAAAGGCCCGTCAAAATGGTCTGCGACAATCAGGAGGTCCCTTATGTTAAAAAATGTCAGATTCGAACGGACGCCTCCAAAGCCATTCCCGTTTTATTTGATCCCAAAACACACCTGAGCATGCGTATTTTACAAGCGCGGTCCTTCTCTAAAGGAACAAAATAATATTTTGATTTTTATTTCTTTTTTTTAAAAATATTGCCCTGTTTTGCATTTCATGATATAATAAGAAATTATAGCATGAAAGGGAAAAACAATGGAAAGATTAAATTTAGGAAAATATATCGGACCTGTTTTTCAAAAAGCGATCTGTGAAGACGACTTTCAGACGGTCCAAAAGCTGACAATTTTGATGGATTTTCGCAAAGTTGTTTTATTGGATGAAACGGTTATGGGAAAACCGGTTCACAAATCCGTTTTGGTTTTTGCGGCCGAGCATGCTTCGGTAGAGATGGTTGAATGGTTATTAAAATTAGGGTGCTCCGTCAATGATTTGGATTCGGACGGGAATACCCCGTTAATGGCTGCCGTTAAAATGGAACGGTTGGATATGGTTCGGTTTTTAGTCAAGCAACCGGAAGTAGATTTTTTGTGTGAAAATAAGTTTCGAGAGACGGCTCTTTCTTTGGCAAAATCCTGTGATACGGGAGAATTATCAAGTATTTTGACACCGATTGTTCAAAAAGCCAAAACCGCTCAAGTGTCAGAGTCGTTTAGGGCAGAAGGGTTTTCCGGCACCTGTTAGATTCGTTTTTTTTATTTTCAGTGCGCTTCAGTCTTGATTTTTTCTGTTATGCTCATAGATAACAATGCGGATAAACAAGTATCGGGAGCTGTTCAAAATGAGGTTCATCAAATATTTTTTTTCGATTTTATTATTAACGGGATGTCAAGGAATTCAAGATCAATATATCAACAAGCCGGATCAGATGATTGGAATGACGGAAAAACAGCTGATCCAAAAGTTTGGGAGCCCCGATCAAATAGTCAGATCCAACGATCAAACATTTATTTCCTACCGATTTAATGATGTTATGCAATTTCTGACCATGGGAGAACCAAGTTATAGTCCCGACGATATTGATTCGATGATGAGTCCGATGACGGATGATCGCGGAACGGCCAATGAGATTTGTCAAATTGTTTTTACCTTGTTTCAAAATAAAGTGGATGGTTTTGGTCTGAGTTCCGGATGTCCGACTATAAATTAAGAAGCTATAAAAAATTTCTTGACAAGTTAAAATAAAAAGAGTAAAAGTAGGTCTACTTATGATATCGGAATGTAGCTCAGCCTGGTAGAGCACTACGTTCGGGACGTAGGGGCCATGGGTTCAAATCCCGTCATTCCGACCAAACTAAAAAAATAAAAACGGATACTGAAAAGTGTCCGCTTTTTTTATACCCGCTTAAAGCCCAATTCTAGCCACTATTTCCCTTTTCAAAATTTCCTATTACGCGGCTGTCATTTTAATTGTTACTCCCCAAAAAGTATACCTATACCCAAAAAGTATACCCTGCCATATCTGCCAACCAAAAAGTGCCGCTTTGATTTTAAGATATTGATTTACAATGTTTTCCATACAATTTTATTGCTCTTGTGTTTCTAATCTACTCAAGAGAGGTTGACATTAGGTTGAGAAACGTCAGTTTAAGTTCTTGATTTTATTATTAATACAAACCTTTTTCAATGCAAGGTTCTTTTACGAATGGGTTCGGATTCCCTTGGATTTCTTCGATACGTTTGGCCCGGGTGCATTCCCATGGCGTGACCGGATACAAAACATTCCAGGCATCCATCAGCCGCCGCGATTGCTTACTCATGTTATATGTCTGGTATTCGCTATCAAAATAAAGGTATGTCCTGGCAATTTCGCCTTTGCTCATGTCCGCCGGCTCAACCTTGTGGCCCAGTACCTTAAAGTTACAGGCATCAATGATAAAATCAACATCTTCCGGTAACTCGGCAAAATTATAGTTTGACCGGATAGCATTAACCGCGCCAACGGACGGGTAAAGATTATACATATCAGCCTGCATCATACGAAATTGGCTGTTTGTTTTGTTTGCACAGCGGCGGCCTTTGAATGGTTGGCCTTTTCTGTTAACACATGCCGGGTCTCCCTCACGCCACTCCCCGGAAGGCTCGGCCAAAGTTCTCGGCCGGAACTATATGTTCCCATTCCATGCGGCCAGCGCGCTTTTTATGTTTCGCTATGTAAAAATCTGACGGTAATATGGTTCTATTATAGACATCAAAAGGAACATGACAGTAAAATGTCTGATGATGGTCATAATATACCAGGTTTTTCAGGTCATTTTTGGCCTTATTAAAGGACATAATGCGCTCATTTCCGGCTAACGCTGAGGTTGTGATGAACATCATCGAACATATAAGAGCATATTTACACACTATGTTTGACATATGTTTATCACCTCTTTCTTGTTGGCCAACGCGACTTTCATAGCGGCATAGGCCCCACCATAATCGTTTTTAACGTAACATATCATGTAATCACAGTTGAGAGCCATCCACAGGTTACGCCTTGTGATCGCAAAACGTTGAGGTCCATCCTCGACCCCGTCCGGTAAGAAGATATGATCGTAATATCGCTCTTTCCACTCGTAATCCTCTTTATTTGTAGGAATATATGACAGAACGAGGCAGAGCTTTATGTTCGGGAATTCTTTTTTAAGTTTGCTAAGTGTACTGCTACAGATCAAATCAAATTCGCCTTTGGCTCCGAGCCAAAATTCTGTAACGTCGTGATTTTTGATAAGATCAGTAATTGAAGCAGTTAATTTTGTTTTCTCTGCTTCCGTAAGCGGTGCGTATCTATGACCAAAAAATGTGCATACAGCCATTACTTATCCATTCAGCCCGTAGTTTTAACCCGCCATATTCCAGGCGGGTGGATGTGCTAACTACGATCAGTATGATAAGTAGCCCAGCTATTGGGGCGTAGCCTTATTCACTGGCATCCACCCCTAAGGAGTAGATGCCCCAAAACATTCGATCTGCACCCAAAATAAGAATCAAAAAGGATGCACAAACGACTGCCCATACTGATCAGATTTAGCATATCCTAGCCACGATGGGCCATCGTGACGGGCTATACTATACCCGATGTTAACAACAAACGCAAGGGATTTGTGAATTTTTTCGACAACTCATGCGCTGGACATCTACATTTTACTGGCAGACATCCCCACCGGAATTAGAATTATACAAATAAAAAAGGATTACAACCGCACCACCGCAAACAGAAGTCAAAAAATGGCATAACGAAGTAAATTGATGACATTTCTTGTCATAACAAAATGTCGCTTTTACTGCGACCAACTTATAAAATTTTCTTGTTAGACTTTCCTTGTAACTTGCAACTGAAAGGAAAAAGCATGAAAAAAGTTCAAAATAAACCAAACAAAGTGGAAGTCGTTTTTGTCTTGGATCGTAGTGGCTCAATGGAAAACGTCGTCTCCGACACTATCGGCGGATTTAATTCAATGATAAACAAACAGAAAAAAGAGAGCCCGAATGCACTTGTAACAACGGTGTTATTTGATGATAAAATTGAAATCCTCCATGACCGGGTCGCCATTAATGATGTTCCAGCATTAACGAATAAGGAATACTATGCTCGCGGCTGTACATCATTGCTCGATGCGGTGGGAAGCACAATTAAACATATAAGTAACATTCATAAATATGCTCGCAAAGATGACGTACCGGCCAAAACTCTGTTTGTCATAACGACAGATGGTTACGAGAATTCAAGCCGCGAATACACATTCCTGAAAATAAAGAAGATGATCGAAAAACAACGTGAAAAATTCGGTTGGGAGTTTTTGTTCCTCGGTGCTAATATCGATGCCATTGCAGAGGCAAGCAAAATCGGCATAGGAAGAAAATACGCGGCCAATGTCGTAAATGATGAAGAAGGCGTGACTGTATTTTATCAGACTGTGTCAGATGCTGTATGCTGTTGTTGCGCCGCACCTGAAGAACCGTTACCGGAAAACTGGAAAGAGAAAATTGATAAGGACATAAAGAGAAGAAAAAAGGCCATTTCTCAAACAACCGAAGACGACAATCTGCCAAGTTTTTTAAGACATGAATAGGAGGAACAATGACTAACTACGAAATTCAAGAAGACTTTTTAAATAAGGTTGCTGAAATGTATACAACCTTTTCTGCAGATTCAATTGCGGATTTATTACCAGAGGACTTTCACTATTCCTCTATGTGGGTTTGCGATGAGATAAAATCGCGTGATGCATATCTTTACTATATAACAAGAAAGCTTGAGGCCATGAAAAATGCCAACGTAAAGTTTAATTTTGTGATGATGTATAAGCAAGGCGATGGTCAACCGGTCTTGATGTTTTCTCCCAAAACTCCTGACGGCGGCTACGGCGCGTTTATTGCTGAAACAGATAAATCCGGTAAATTAAAACGAATGGATTTAATGGCGGCTGGTTTATACTCACTTGCTTATAAAGATAAAGCTGCATTTGAAGAATTTGAAAAAAAGGCCCTTTAACGAGGGCCTATTTAATACCTAAAATCGGACAATCAAAGGAATAAAGCACTTCATTAACTGTCATGATGTCATAAACCTTTTGTTTTATCAGATATTCCATAATTGTATCAAACTTTATGCTGTGCGAAATTGAATAACCGGCCTTATCCAGCAGTTCTTCAGCCTCATCAAGATTAAGTTTAAGACCGATGCACAGCGCAAAAACGGTATTTTTTCGCGGCTGATAATCATCATTGCTCCGAATTTTTGAAAATAAACGGCGGTCAAGGTTAGCATTTTTATAGCAGTCAGTTTCAGAAATTCCTTTTTCTTTTATCATCTTAAATAATGTCTGCGAGAAAGTCGGCTCCATATCTTCCAGCAAATCTGCTTCCATTGGAAGAGCTTCCTGATAAAAGACCATCGGTTCAGCGTCTAAATCGTAACAAGCCCGTTCAACGACAAGGTTTTCATCAAGGTATTTTTGAATGTCTGCTTTTAATTCTTTGATGTTCATTTTTGTTTCTACCATTTTTATCCATTTTCATTAGGATACATAAAATAAAATTATTTTGCAAGGTTGTGGCATCGAATAACTGCCAATTTTTGTCATGACCCATATTGACATTTGAAAAAAGAATCGAGTATAATGTGCGCGCTATTGTAAGAATGGAGCCGGACTATGTATAAAAAAACGCAAACGCTCAATGACCTGATTTTGTGGATGCAGGACACAGATGACGGCGTTTCTCTTAAAAACATCATGGAAAAGTATGATGTCTCTCTCCGGACAGCAGTTCGCATGAAAGATTCAATCGCCGATAAATACCCTCAATTAAAAGAAATTAACGGTCGTTATAATACAAAACGTTGGTATTTACCTAAAGGTACAGGCCGCGATATGGTCAGCTTTTCTATGGAAGAGATCCACGCGCTACAAAACGCATCCAAACTTTTAGCTTCCAAAAAGATGATTGATTCTCGATATATCGATAACGTCCTGCACAAGATAAAAGCCCTCATCGGTAAGGATGCCATCAACAGAATAGAACCGGATGCCGAAGCACTATTGGAAGCTGAAGGTTACGCTTTTCGGCCCGGACCAAAGATTATCATCAACACAGAACACTTAAAACAGCTCCGCTACGCAATTATTGCGTGCAACCGCATTAAAATAAAATATGATTCCGAACATAACAAGGACTGGCGCGAGTTGTACCCTTATGGCTTCCTGTATGGAAATAAGCACTATTTAATTGCCTGGGATCCAACAAAGCGCAAGATGTGTCACTTTAATTTGAATAAAAT
>CALXPF010000005.1 GCA_944390205.1 uncultured Alphaproteobacteria bacterium | reverse complement strand
ATTCGTTCGTGAATGAGACGGAAGATATCATCGATGGAACAGTCTCCGTGGATGATGCCTGTAATCAAGCAGAAAACACAATGGCATTTGAGTTTTATAAAACGCTCACCCCCTGTGAGGGAGACGCATGTGGTTTCGGTGGATCCACCAGTTCGGAAGAGCCGCCCTTAACGGATCCCATGGATGAACCGTGCCCCGGAGAAAACGAGTATCGAGACCTTAACACGGGCGAATGTGTTGAGGATAGTTGTCCGATAGGAACGTTTATGATCGATCAAAATGGAACGTGTGCCCCCTGCCCGACGGAAGATAATCCGATTTCAGATACATTTAATTCTGATGTCTCAGATACTTGTCGAAAATGTCCAAATGCCCAAGAGGGCACCTCTTATTATGCACCATATTGTATATATTGTCCAAGCCCACGAATCGCATGTGGAAACTCATGTTGTAATGAGGGATATTTCTGTGATAATCCAATATACAACCCTCAGTGTCTTCCAATAAATGGTTGTCAGACCGACGAAGATTGCTCTGCAGATAAGCCATTTTGTAATGCAACTATTGGGAAATGTATGGAATGTCGCACCAATGCTGATTGTAATAATGGATCCGAAACAGGAGATTATTTTTGTAATTTAAAGGGTTATTCAAAAATAAATTTGGTCGGTTCTTGCCAAAAAGCTACTATTTCATCTCGGGCCATCCGCAATAATGTTGAGTATGTTAAATCTTCTCCTGATATCAATTGGTTTGGGGCTGAAAATTTTTGTAAAGCCTTGGGGATGGAAATGCCCTCTTTATCAGATTTTTGTCCATCAGGGAAACTTATCGGGATCGTATATGATGCGAACAAACATACATTTGAGAGTAAATGTGCCGATTTTGACGACTATTCTGACATTTCTGATGTTTCTGATGTTTCCGATGTTTCCGACGACTCTGATTTTATAGACCCCTCCGCTCAAGGAAGCATCGGTTGGTCTTTTTTAAGAGATAAGCGTAGTTCACATGAAGGTATTCTCTTAAGTTATCCTATCAATCAAACACCATCTTTCTTCCATTTTTCTCTATTTGATGATCTGGACAATGCAGCTATTTGCAAATAATTTTGAATGGTTCTATTGGTCTTTATAAGATTAACAGAACCATTTATAGCGGGTATTTATAAATTTTTATAAGATTTGTCTTTTGTTTTTGTAAACTTGGTTGATTTTAGTGTGTTTCCTATTTTTGACAGGTTTATATTTTAATGACAAGAATTGAAAAAATCCTCTCTGGTTTTAATCAGAGAGGATTTTTTTATTCAACGTCTTGAAAAGTTTATTTTTCAATCATCCTTTTTTATGACCAAGAATCCAATTGTTTCTCTAAAAGTTGATTGGCAAGTGCCGGATTCACTTTTCCTTGAGAGGCTTTCATGATTTGACCGACAAACCAGCCTTTTAATTTATCTTTTCCGGCTTTAATCTCGGCAACTTTATCCGCATTTGCAGCCAAAATATCATGGATAAGAGCGTCAATGGCTCCCGTATCGGAAACTTGTTTTAACCCCTTCTCATCCACAATAACCGCCGGATCTTTCCCTGTTTGTGTCATAATTTCAAAGACTTCTTTTGCAATCTTTCCCGAGATGGTTCCGTTGGTAATTAATTCAACCAAAGCCCCTAATTGGTTCGCTTTAATCGGACTTTCCGAAATATGAATGTTCGTCTTATTTAAAAAGGCGAATAAATCTCCCATAATCCAATTAGCGACTTTCTTGGGATCTTGCCCTTTAATAGCTGTCTCAAAATAAGCGGAAGTCTCCGTATCTGCCGTTAAAACACCGGCATCATACGGTGTTAATCCCAATTCGGAAACATATCTTTTCTTTTTGGCTTCCGGTAATTCAGGTAAATTACGGCGAATATTTTCAATATATTCATCCGTCAAGATAACCGGTAGCAAATCGGGATCCGGAAAATACCGATAGTCGTTGGCATTTTCTTTGGATCTCATGGGTCTTGTCTCTTTATTAACGGAATCAAAGAGACGGGTTTCTTGAGAGAATGTTTGACCGGCTTCATAGAGCTCCACTTGGCGATGGGCTTCAATTTCAATTGCTTCCATGACAAACCGAACGGAATTGACGTTTTTAACTTCAACCCGTTGTCTTAATTCCGTTGAACCGACCGGACGAACGGAAATGTTGGCATCACACCGCATAGAGCCTTCATCCATGTTCCCGTCACAGGTCCCGAGAGCTCGAACTATCGCTCTTAATTGACGCAAATATTCACCGGCTTCTTCCGGAGAATGCATGTCCGGTTTTGAAACGATTTCCATCAATCCGACCCCGCATCTGTTGAGGTCGATAAATGATTTTGTCGGACTCATATCGTGAATGGATTTTCCGGCATCTTGTTCCAAATGCAGGCGTTCCACACCGATTTTTCGGGTTCCTTCCGAAGTTGTCACCTCAATAAAACCTTCGCCGACAATCGGATGATACAATTGACTGATCTGATAGCCTTGAGGTAAATCGGCATAAAAATAATTTTTGCGATCAAATCGGGAATATTTGTTAATCACGGCATTTAAGCCCATACCTGTTTTAACGCACTGCTCAATGCACTTTTCATTGACAACGGGTAACATTCCCGGAAAAGCAGCATCAATAAATGACACATGTGTGTTTTGTTCCGCTCCGAAAGCTGTTGAGGCTCCGGAGAACACCTTGGATTTAGAAATAATTTGACAGTGTACTTCTAATCCGATAACCAATTCCCATTCTGTTGTCTTTCCTTTAATTGTGTACATCTGTTTATCCTTTCACCCGATGGGGCCGTTTTTCAAAGCCGGCTTGTTTTTCTAAAACATCGGCAATTTGGAAGACCGTATTTTCATCAAAATGATTTCCAATAACTTGTAATCCGATCGGCAGACCGTTATTGGATAATCCTATCGGCAATGAAAGCGCCGGAACGCCGGCTAATGAACTGGGCGTTGTAAAAACATCCCCCAGATATGTATCGACAGGACTCATGTTTTTCATCGCTTCGTAAGAGAGCGCCGGTGTCGGAGCCGCCGGAACAAGTAATGCATCCACGGTTTTAAACACATTTTGAAAATCTTCATAAATTAAACGACGAACCCGTTGAGCCCGAATGTAATAAGCATCATAAAATCCGGCGGAAAGTACGAATGTTCCTAATAAAATTCGGCGAACCACTTCGGCACCAAAACCGTCTGTTCTCGTATTTTCATACATTTCGTCCAGTGTTTTTCCGTCCACTCTTGTCGTGTATCTGACCCCGTCATATCGAGATAAATTAGAGGAGGCTTCGGCACAAGCGATAATGTAATAAACCGGTAAAGCATATTTTGTATGTGGTAAAGACACGTCAACCACTTCGGCGCCGGCTTCTTTTAAAAATTGTATTCCTTTATCCCAAATTCGGGCGACTTCCGCATTCAGACCATCCGGACGATATTCTTTCGGAATTCCGATTTTTTTCCCTCGAATATCTCCTGTCAATGCTTTTGTGTAATCCGGAACGGGTAAGTCCGAAACCGTTGAATCATGGACATCAAATCCGGCTATTTCCCGTAATAAAAGAGCGCAATCTTTGACGGAACGAGCCATTGGTCCTGCCTGATCCAAAGAAGAGGCAAATGCCACAATTCCATACCGAGAACAACGACCATAAGTCGGTTTAATTCCCGTTATACCGCAAAATGATGCCGGTTGTCGAATGGATCCGCCGGTATCCGAACCGGTAGCCCCCATGCAAAGCCCCGCGGAAACGGCTGCCGCCGAACCGCCGGACGAACCGCCGGGGACCAGATTATATTCGCCGTTCTCATCTGTCCACGGATTTTTGGTGACACCAAAATAACTTGTCATGGTTGATCCGCCCATTGCAAATTGATCGGTATTGACCTTTCCGAGCATAATCGTTCCGGCATCTTTTAATTTCTGTGTGACGGTTGATTCATAGGGAGGGATAAAGTTAGAAAGAATTTTAGAAGCTGCGGTTGTTCGAATACCCTTTGTGCAGTAGAGATCTTTATTGGCAATCGGAATTCCCTCTAAAGGTTTGGGTTGAATGCCGGCAGATCTGCGTTGATCAGATAAGCGGGCTTGTTCCAATGCCAATTCCGGCGTCTCCGTAATATAAGCGTTTAAAAAACGAGCTTTTTCCATTTCTTTCAAATGCGCTTTTGTTAATTCTTCTGAGGAAATCTCTTTTTTCTCCAATAAATCCAGCGCCTCGGAAATATATAAATCTGTTAATTCGGTCATCTTTTACTCCACCATTTTAGGAACGACATAAAACCCTTGTACGGAATCAGGGGCGCATTCCATAAGCTCTGTTTGTAAATTGCCAACGCTGACTTCATCTTTTCGTTCCGCCTTTTGTCTTGTTGAAACGGATACAAGAGGTTCAACATGCTCAATATCCACTTCTTTTAATTGTTCGACCCAATCTAAAATACCGGCGATATCAGTCATAAATTTTTGTTGCTGATCTTCCGGTAAACGAAGACGGGCCAGTTTAGATATGTTTTGAATGGTTGTTTCATTAAAACTCATGATTTTACTCTTTCAGTTTGTATTTCAAACATCGGATGAGATTATGTGATTTATCGATGTTTATCTTTTTACTGGTACGGGTCTCAAAATGCCTTTTTTTCAAAAAAAAGTCAAGGAAAATCATTTTTTTCTGTTATTTTATTTTCATTTGGATTATGATAAAAAAAACATATGAAAGCAGAATAAAGAGGAAGAGAATGCGTGAACCTATTTTAAAAGCCGTTGCCATGCCTCCACGTGTTTTTTGGGCGCCCATGATACCGGCGGTTGCCAATTTTGCCGTACAGGCACCTATTATGTTTATGTGGATTGCTGCCGGTCAAAACCCGATTTTTTTTATCGGAACGATTTTGATTGTTCATGTCATTATTATCATTTACAGTGTTCGGGAACCACATTTGTCGAATATGATGAAGGCGGCAGGTCCGTTGTCTACGCCCTCCAAAAATGTTTATCCGTCTCGGGGAAATAAGTTAGCCCCTTAAGGAGAAAAAAGTGTCTTATTTTTTAACGTTAAAAAATTATTTAATCAGGTAAGGATACGAGAATGAATGAAATAGCGGTTGATATGGGTGTTATGGATATGTTGTTGCAAAGTGCCAGCTCATTTTCAACGATAGTGGCTGTTATCGGTGTGCTTGCCGCTATGTTGATTATGTCTGTTTTTGTGACAAAGTTGGGGGATATTATTCTCCCCAAGCCTCGTGAAACAAGAGTTTCTGACTTTTTACCCTTTAGCCGATTGGATGAAGACGGCGCAACCATTCATTTGCGCAATAATTCTTTGGCGCGTGTTTTTGAGGTGAAAGGTGCCGACACAACCTTACTTTTACCGGAAGAACGTGCCGCTCTGGCTGATGCTCGCAAACAATGGATTGATTCCATGGCGGAGCTTGAGATTGTTTCTCGTGTGATTACCATTCGTGAAAAAGTTCCGTTGCATGAGGAAAAGCTTTATAAAGACAGTAAACTATTACAGGCCATTTCGACCCGATGGATTGAAAGTTTACATCGTATTTTCAGAAATAAGCATTACATTATTCTGTCCGTTAATGATAGAAAAACCGCTATGAAAGATCTTCAACAAGCCTCTAATGCGTTGACATCTATTTTAGATATGTATGAACCGGTTCTTATTTCGGAAAAAACTCCTTATAAACATCAAGATAAAAGTCCGTTTTGGGTTTTTGCTCAGTTAGTTAGCCCCTTATCAAATCCAAAACCCCTTATTAACGGGGAGCAAGGGGATTATTTAAATGCATTACTGACGGGTGATTATATCCATTTTACAAAGGATGAGGGGATTATCAAGTTCTTTTCGGGTGATCGTGAAAAATTGGCTATCTGTATAGGGATTCGAAAACCGGGGGATTTTATGGATGAACAGATGGTCGCCGATATTATCAGTATTGACTGTGAATTAAATGTCATTCATAACATTAAGTCAATCCCTCATGTTAAAGCAAATTTCTTGCTTATTCAACAAAGGCGTATGGCTTATTTAACCACATTTTCTCAGAATGTTCAGGCACAGTATAACACGGCCTTGGAGTGGATGGATCAGTCGGATGCCGATGGGCAGACTCTGAATGAATATGCCATGTCTGTCTTTATTTTCGGCGATTCTAAAGAAGAGCTTCAATTTGGGCAAGAAGAGGTTGAAAAAATTTGTCGGTTGCATAATGTGACGCCGGTGCGAGACGGTTGGGCGGCACAGGCTGTTTTCTTTTCTCAATTCCCGACATATGAAGTTTATCCGAGAACATTTATGTATCTGTCTCGAGTGGTTGCTTGCGGTATTTGTATTGACAAAACGGCGGAGGGACGTCAGAAATCTGATTGGGGCAATGTTCCTCTTTCTTATTTCCGAACAATTACCGGAACGGCGTACGCCTTTCAATTTCACGTTTCGGAAGAGCCGTATGCCGTTGCTCATACCGCTTTAATCGGACCGACCGGTCAAGGTAAGACGACATTTTTCTCGTTTATGGCCGGACAGTCCATGAGAATTCCGGATTTACATACTTATTTCTTTGATCGTAATAATGGTGCAAAGGTGTTTGCGTTAATGCAAAACGCCCCGTATGTTCGATTTGACGGAGGAGCCGAATCGGTTTCTTTAAATCCGTTTGCCGTTCCGGATACCTCTGATAACAGAGCCTTTTTAAGAACATGGGTGCGAGATATTACGGGGGGAACGGATGCCGTTTCCGAACAAGAAATCGCCCGTGCCGTCACAACCGCATTTGAATATTTGGATCCCAGTGAACGGCTTCTTAAGAACCTGTATAAGAGTTGTTTTGCTCCGAACGGATTTATGCGTAGAGAATTATTCCGTTGGGTGAATGATGATCAGTATGGGCGTATTTTTAACTCCGTAACGGATAATTTGGATTTGTCCAGTCGATATATGGCTTTTGATTTCACGACTATTTTCCAAGATAGCGTTTTGGCTCCGGCGGTTATCAGTTATGTTATGCATAGAATTCACACATTGGCAACTGCTATGGGAACTCCTTCTTTAATTATGATTGATGAAACCGCACCGATGTTGGAACACCCCATGTTTAAAGAAAGCTTTATTGTCGGTTTGCGAGAGGGCCGAAAGAAACGACAGGCCTTCCTGTGCGCTTTCCAACAGCCTCGCTTTTTGGATGACAATGGGTTGGGGGATGTGATCCGCGGTCAATGTCAAACCGTTATTTTCTTCCGTAATCCGCAAGCCAATCCATCGGATTATGCCACATGGAATTTGACGCCTCGAGAAATGAATTTTATTATGGGAAAAGAATTTGCAGACAGAAAGTATGCTATTTTGGTTTCTCGACCCGCCATTCATGAATCTGTTATTTTGGATGTTGATTTGAGTGGTTTAGGACCGTATTTAAAAGTTTATTCATCCGGAAATAAAAATGTTTTGTTGGCAGAACAGCTTTCTAAACAGTTGAATGACACGGATGCGCTTGTTCAAGCATATTTAGAGAGAGCCTAGCAAAGGAGATTTTTTATCAATTCGCATAAAAATTTTAGGAAGGACAGGCCGGCTCAAAGGATCCTTTGGCGTTGAATTTTTTCGTCTTGACAGGATATTTTAAAGATTTTAAAATACTATCCATTGTCTTATATTAAGAAAGGAATTTATCATGCATCCCTGGCATCAGGTTAAACATTATGACGCATTTCCGGATATTGTTCCGGCTATTATTGAGGTTCCGAAAGGATCCCAGATCAAGTATGAGCTCGATAAAAAAAGCGGATTGGTAAAAGTTGATCGAATTTTATATTCTTCTGTTCATTATCCGGCAAACTACGGATTCATCCCGCAAACGTACGGGGAAGATAACGATCCGTTAGATATATTGGTTTTGGGTCAAGTTCCGGTTTGCCCGCTTTGTATTATGAGAGCTCGCCCGATCGGGGTTATTAAAATGATTGATAATGGCGAGTCGGATGACAAGATTATTGCCATTCATGAAGACGATCCCGAATATAACGGATACACACATATTGATCAATTACCGCCTCATATTCTTAAAATTTTGCAACGCTTTTTTGAAGATTATAAGGTTTTGGAACAAAAAGAAGTTAAAATCGAGACATTTTTAGGTCCGATCGAGGCGAAGGATTTAATTCGTCAAGCCGTTCGTTTATATGAAAGTGTTAAAACAAAATTACCCGGATATTCTGAATGAGCTTATTTTCTTGTTATTTAAAAACCGGTTTGGATTTTCCGTCTGAATACACGAATTTATTTTTTGATTTATGGGGTGTTTTATGGGATGGGAACCAATTTTATCCTTATGTTCTTGATACTCTTAAGGAGTTGAAAGCGGTTGGAAAGCATATTTACATTTTATCGAATTCAACCGAATTATCTGCTTATTCAATTCCTCAAAAAGAAAAAAAAGGATTGATTTTAGGTGTTCATTACGATGATTATATCACGTCCGGAGATGCCTGTCGTTTTATGATTCAAGAAGGATTATTTGAGCAATTGACATCTTTGAAAAAACCGGCTTGTTATACAGTCGGACGGTCGAATCCCGCATTGTTTAAGGGGATGTCCATTCGATCTGTTAAAGATGTTTCAAGAGCAGATATTATTTATTTAAGCGGTTTGGATTTGAATGGCGTGGCCGTGACAACGATTGACCCGTTTATTCCGTTTATGCGAGAGGCTCTCGAAAAAAAATTACCGGCTGTTTGTGCCAATCCGGATTATACATATATGAAGGGGGACGAATCTTTTCCGGCTAACGGTGCTCTCGGAAAGTGGTATGAAGAAAATGGGGGACACGTTTGTTGGATCGGAAAGCCGTATGCAAATATTTATCGGTATGTTTTTCAACGAACAAAAGCAAATCCTCAAACGTCTTTGATGATCGGAGATACGCTTCGAACAGATATTGAGGGTGGGAAAAACGCCGGCATGAAGACTGTTTTAGTCACACATACGGGGGTGGTTTCACGCTTGTTAAAAAAAGGAGAAAAAATAGCCGATCTTTTGGCAGAACATCATATGGGCAATCCGGATTATATTTTGGAAGTCGTCGGTGATGTGAATGCTAGAATATCCGCTTAAGAGAAAGGAGAAAAAATGTTTCAACTTCATCCGGCTTTACAAAAAAAAGATTATGTTTGCGATCTTCCGTTTTGTAAGGTTTTGTTTGAGGATAATGCGAATTGTCCGTGGATTTTTTTGGTTCCTAAAAAAGAAAATGTTCGAAATATGTTGGATTTGACAACAGAAGAACGCCTTGTTTTGATGAAGGAAATTGAGATAGCGGAAAAAGTTATGACACGCCTTTTTAATCCGGATCAAACAAATGTGGCAATGATTGGAAACATGACACCTCAATTACATGTACATGTTATTTGTCGTTATCAAACAGATGCCTGTTGGCCGGGGACGGTTTGGGGAGTTCCGGGAATTCCTTATTTAGGGGATTCAAAGAAAGAGATTATTGAAAAGATCAGAAAGGAATTTGAGTTATGTCTAAAGTAGCTGTTTTAATACCGACTCGTTTAAAATCAACGCGTTTACCAAACAAACCGTTAGCGATAATCAACGGAAAGCCCCTCATTCAACATGTGTACGAGCATGCGATTCAGGTTCATCCGGCAGAAGATGTTTATATTGCGGCGGGAGATCAAGAGATTATTGATGTGGCTCAAAGTTTTGGGGCTCGGTGTGTTTTGACGGATCCATCTCTTCCATCCGGTACGGATCGAATTGCGGCAGCCCTTCGTGAGATTGATCCGACAGGTGAAAAATATGATATTGCCGTTAGTTTTCAAGGGGACGGAATTAATGTAGATCCCAAATTAAATCTGCAATTGGTTGATATTATGGAAAAAACCGGGGCAGATATTGTGACGGTCGGAATGAAAATAACCGATTCTAATGAGATTCAAGATCCGGCTCATGTTAAAATTGCTATGGGATTGAGAGAAGGCGAGAATTTTGGTCGGGCTCTTTATTTTTCAAGAAGTCCGGTTCCGTTCAATCGAGATGATGTTCCGGAATATCATTTTGCGTATTGGCATATCGGGATTTATGTCTATCGAACGGAAGCTCTTAAAAAGTTTGTTTCTTATCCGGTTGGTGTTTTGGAGAATATTGAGAAATTGGAACAATTAAGAGCATTGGAAAACGGAATGAGTATATATGCCTTGGTTGTTCCCAGTGTTAAATTGATTGAAGAAGCTCCGGCGGATGTCAATACACCCGAGGAACTATCGGAAGCACAGCAATTTTTATTTTGATGTGAACCCAACAAAAAAAGAGGTTTAACAACCTCTTTTTTTTATTTTGAAACATTCCGGAAACACTTACTTTAACACACAATGACTTCCATCCAACTTTCGTTGATCGGCGCACTCATAACACGCATCCGTCATATTCGTGACCGGAATACGTGTTTCCGTATCACACGGATAGCACTTGTTATCCGATCCTCGAAGCGGTGAATCTCCCGAGCACTTCGGAACACACATGAGATTATATAAATTCCTTGTATTGGGACACCGTTCACACCCCTCATGAAAAACACTATTCACATCAATATTTTTCTCTTCATCGCAGGAATAACATTTACCCGTAGCCCCCGTAAATGTTCCTTCTTTACAGGGGATGGAACACCGTTGATTATGATATCCATTGGCAATTCGATTAGGACAAATATTACTACAATAATTAAGAGCATTATAAATTGTAATCGGATCAGAATGATCACAGGAATAACACTTTCCGTCACTTCCTCTGATTTCTTTGGTAGGACAATTTAAAATACAATAGTTCCCAGATAAAGTTCGATTAGGGCAGAGCTCACACCCATCATGAGAAACACCATCCATATTAATCGGTTTTGTTTCATCACACGAATAACATTTACCATCTGCCCCTGTAAATCTTTCCTCCTCTCCGCACGGAAGTGAACACAGCCTATCGTGCCATCCATTTACTACACGATTAGGACAAATATTACTACAATAATTAAGAGCATTATAAATTGTAATCGGATCAGAATGATCACAGGGATAACAAATCCCGTCATCTCCTTTTATTTCCTCTTTGGGACAGTCTAACACACAATAATTTCCGACTTGTGTCCGATTATCACATTGATCACATCCATCATGAGAAACACTATCAACACCCACACTTTTTTCTTCATCACAGGAATAACATTTCCCGTCACCTCCTGTAAATGTTCCTTCCCCACAGGGGAAAGAACAATATCTATTTAACCATCCATTTGCTACTCGATTAGGGCATATAGTTTCACAATAATCGGTTGTATGAGAAATAACTATTGGATCTGGATAATCACAGGAATAACATTTTCCGTTGTCTTGTCTGAGAGGGGCATCTTTCTGACACGGGATCACACATTGAATATTAAAGGATGTTCTCTCCCATAGTTCTCTGTTCGTACAAACGCCACAATTCTCTTCTACGCCGGTCACATCCACACCTGCTTCATTGTCACATGAATAACAGTTGCCATCTTTCCCAATCAGGGGCTTATGCCATGGGCAACACTGATCGTTCTCATTACAGCACATCCCGTTGACGGCTTTGGCACAACAATAGGGGCCTGAGCGTCTCTCTTTCGGGCAACAGATCTGTTCCCCCGTCTCCGTGTCTTGAGCACACCGCTCATACCCCTCGCAAGAGGACACACAAATGTTCTCTTGACACCGTTGGCAAGCATTACAATCCGAATCTTCCTCACAATACCAATTGGGCAGTGCCGTCTCGTCCAGATCCTCATCAAACAAAAACACCATAGTGGCCGTTTCTCTGTTATCCATCTCGCTCGGTTCACAGATCAAGTCGTTCCCTCCATACACAATCTCATTGGCTTTCATCAAAACAGGGAGTTTCCAGCCCATCTTTAAAATCTTGCGACACACCCCCACGGGCACATGCGTCACTTCTAACTCAAACAGTTTCGGATCATCCGGTTCTCGAAACGCCGTCACGGGATACCCTTGTCTTGTTATCACCGGGAATTCATCCATTGTGAGCGTCCCTTTGTTTTGTCGCACCTGTTCGCCCACACTCACCGCCCGAAGCGTCAGTTCATTGATTGTCTCGTTGGCTTTATATTGATCCATCGCATGGCGATACCCCGCAATCGCCCCGATTGAGAGAAGCCCCATAATCGTGAGTACCCCCAACATCTCCACCATCGACCGACCCGACTCTTGTTTTGTTGTTTGTTTTTGTGTGCTTAATTTTGACTTAAAAAACAAATCTTTGAACATCCTATCTCTCCAAAACTGTTTCAAAAAAACGATCCTTTTTTTTATACACGAAAGGAGGGCAGAAAATCAAGGTTTTTTTGATCCAAAAAGCGTTTCAAAAAAACGATCCTTTTCTTGCGACAAAAAAGGTCTTTTCAATGTATTATTTTCTTTGTTATTTTTTTGGTTTTGTGATCAGGGTATATCCTTAAGTGATATCATGATCTTGCCTCTTAATTGAAAACAAAATGATCCCAAAAGGGAAACTTGATTATTTATATGATGATTAAACGTGAACCAAAATAAAAAGAGGACAAAATTTCAAAATGGGGTCTGTGAGAGGAGTATGATCGGTTAACAAAAAATTAAGGGGGGATTAAAAAAGACTTGACATTTTGTTTTGAGTTGTTTATCATAACTCGTCTTATCGTTTAAGTATGTGATTCGTTTTAAAAGCTAAAAGATAAGAAAAGGGGTGTAGCTCAACTGGTAGAGCGTCGGTCTCCAAAACCGAAGGTCGCGGGTTCGATCCCTGCCGCCCCTGCCATTAAAGGAGAAGGAATTAAAGATGAAAACAACGCCGGCACAGTTCGTTCGTCAAGTAAAACAGGAAATTTCAAAGGTCACTTGGCCAACACGAGCGGAAACCATGCAGGGAACTTTAACCGTTATTGTTATGAGTGTCGTCCTGGCTTTATTTTTGTTTTTGATCGATTTGGTTTTTGCAGCAATGATTCGGTTGATTTTGGGAGGTTAGTGAATGGCTATTCGGTGGTACGTTGTTCATACTTATTCCGGATTTGAAAACAGAATTGCCGCTTTTATTCAAGAACAGGCGGAAAAAAAGGGACTAACTGATAAATTTGAGCAGGTTTTGGTTCCGACGGAAAGTGTTATCAGTGTCCGAAACGGAACAAAAGTTGAAACGGAAAGAAAATTTTTTCCGGGATATGTTTTGATTAAAATGGAAATGACGGACGAAACATGGCATATGGTCAATTCGACTCCGAAGGTGACGGGATTCTTGGGCGGTAAAAAGCCGACTCCGATTACCGAGGCTGAAGCCATGCGTATTTTACATCAAGTTAAAGAGGGGGTTGAAAAACCCAAAGCCGTTGTTTCGTATGAGGTGGGTGAGCAGGTTCGTGTTATAGAGGGTCCGTTTGCTTCTTTCACGGGAACGGTTGAAGAGGTAGATTCGGAAAAAGAACGATTAAAGGTCTCGGTCTCTATTTTTGGACGAATGACTCCGTTAGATTTGGATTATGCGCAGGTTAAAAAAGCGTAGTGTTTAAAGAGGGGGATCAAACCAATTCGGATCCTCTTTCTGTGTGGCGGATGCGCCAACATCAGACCACAGAACTTCGACAAGAAATTGTTCAATGAATTGGATTTTTTTAATGAGGTTATAAAATGGCAAAAAAAGTTATTGGCTTTATTAAGCTTCAGATCGAAGCCGGTAAAGCAAATCCGTCACCTCCCGTCGGACCGGCTTTGGGTCAACGTGGGTTGAATATTATGGAGTTTTGTAAGGCGTTCAATGCAAAGACGCAAAAAATGGAACCGGGCACACCGATTCCCGTTATCATTACGGCTTATGCCGATCGGACATTCACATTTGTGACAAAATTGCCTCCGGTGAGCTATTTAATTAAAAAAGCCGCTAATGTGAAGAGTGCGTCTAAAGAACCGGGACGTAAGAAGGTTGCTAAAATTACAAAGGCGCAAATTAAGGAAATTGCCACTCAAAAAATGCCGGACATGAATTGTCATTCGGTTGAGGCTGCAATGGAAATGGTCGCGGGACAAGCCCGTTCAATGGGTATCGATGTAGTGGAGTAAGAAGATGAAATACGGAAAAAGATTAAGAAAAGCTTACGAAACGGTTGATACATCCAAAGCATATGAATTGGATGAAGCGATCAAAACAATTAAAGCCAACGCATCGGGTAAGTTTGACGAAACGGTTGATATTGCCGTTAGCTTGGGTGTAGATCCGCGTCAATCGGATCAAATGATTCGTGGTGCGGTTTCATTGCCGGCCGGAACGGGAAAGACTTTGTCGGTTGCGGTGTTTGCAAAAGGACCCAAAGCCGAAGAAGCTAAAAAAGCCGGAGCGGATATTGTCGGTGATGAAGATTTAATGAATAGTATTATGGCGGGAAATATTAATTTCCAACGTCTTATTGCAACACCGGACATGATGGGTCTTGTCGGCCGGATCGGTAAGATTTTAGGCCCGAAAGGGTTAATGCCAAACCCCAAGTTGGGAACGGTGACAATGGATGTCGCGGATGCCGTTAAGGCTGCCAAAGCCGGACAAGTTCAATTCCGTGTCGACTCGACGGGTATTGTTCATGCCGGTATCGGAAAGGTAAGCTTTGCAGATGACAAAATCAAAGAAAATGTCATTGCTTTCGTGAAAACGCTTAATGGTATGAAGCCGGCTTCTTCTAAGGGTGTTTACTTAAAGCAAGTTGCTTTGAGTACGACTCAGGGAGTTGGTGTGAAAGTTGCTTTATCCAGCATTAATGGATAAAAATTGAAAGGTAATTTTTTTGAAAAAGAAAATTACCTTTCGAATAACCTGTCCGAGACTGTTGGTGCTTATCACGGGATAAGAGTAAAGGGAAGCATCCCACCGGCATAGACAGAAAATAAGTCAGTTATTCCAATGGGAATGAAAGAACGAGTTTTCTGGGCAGGAAAAAAGAGGGTTTTTAGAGAGGATCTTTAAAAACCAAATGTAAACCAGAAGACAAGAGTAATCTTGAATTCAAAAATAACGGAGACAAAAGTCGTGAAACGTGAAGAAAAACAACAGTTGATTTCCGATATGAAAGAGATTTTCAACAAAGCGGCTTTGGTTGTTGTGACACATAATAATGGGATCACAATGGCTGAGACAACCACTTTGCGGAATAATGTCTTGAATGACGGAGCAAACTATCGTGTGACGAAAAACCGTTTGACAAAATTGGCTCTCGCAGGAACGCCATGTGAATCCATCATTGATTTGATGACGGGTCCTACCGCAATTGCTTATTCCGATGATGCGATTTCCGCAGCACGGGCAGTTGTGAAAATGGCCAAGGATAATGATCGCTTTGAGGTGATCGGTGGCGTCATGAACGGACAAAGAATTGATGTAAAGACAATCAATGAATTGGCTGCTTTACCGTCTTTGGACGAATTGCGTGGCAAGTTGATTGGCTTGTTGCAAGCTCCTGCCGGCCAGTTGGCACGCGTGACAAAAGCTTATTCCGAAAAAGAACAAGCTGCCGCTTAATTTTTGACAAACGATACTTTAATTAAACTTTATAAAAAAGGAATATAAAAATGACTGATTTAAATAAAATTGTTGATGAATTATCAGCTTTAACAATCTTGGAAGCTGCTGAATTATCCAAAATGTTGGAAGAAAAATGGGGCGTTTCCGCTGCAGCTCCCGTTGTTGCTGCTGCCGGTGCCGCTGCTGCTGCCGCTGAAGAAAAAACAGAATTTGATGTTATTTTGACAGATGGTGGTGCTAATAAAATTGCTGCCATTAAAGAAGTTCGTACAATCACCGGATTGGGTTTGAAAGAAGCTAAAGACTTAGTCGAAGGTGCCCCGAAAGAATTAAAGAAGGGTGTTTCCAAAGACGAAGCTGAAAAAATCAAAAAACAACTCGAAGCCGCTGGCGCTAAGGTTGAATTGAAATAATTTTATTTCAAAAAAGCTGGAATTGGGTCGCATCAATTGACTTAATTGGTGTCGACCCGATACCGCTAAAAAGACGAAAGTCAAGGTTCCAATGCCTCTAAATTGGACACGAGTTAAGGATCCGACTCCTTTTAGTCGAGAGTGTTAATAAAAAAATGGGGATTACGCACATGATCAAATCCGAAATAAATCGCAGAAGAGTTCGTAAAAATTTTGGCCGAATTGAACCGGTTGTCGAAATGCCAAATTTAATCGAGGTTCAAACCAGTTCTTACAATCAATTCTTGCAATGGGGTGTTCCTGTTTCGAAAAGAGAAGATATTGGTCTCCAAGAAGTTTTTAAATCTATTTTCCCGATCCATGATTTTGCCGGTCGAGGCGATTTGGAGTTTGTGAAGTACGAATTAGATGAGCCAAAGTTTGATGTCGATGAGTGTTTAAAAAGATCTTTGACTTATGCTGCTCCGGTTCGGGCGACTTTAAGACTGGTTGTTTGGGATGTTGATGCAGCGACCGGAATGCGGTCTATTCGGGATATTAAAGAACAAGATGTTTATATGGGCGATTTGCCCCTCATGACGGAAAGAGGAACGTTTATTGTCAATGGGACGGAGCGAGTCGTCGTTTCTCAAATGCACCGTTCCCCCGGTGTTTTCTTTGATCATGACAACGGTGAGACCCATTCGTCCGGAAAGTTTTTATTCGCTGCCCGTGTCATTCCGTACCGCGGGTCTTGGATTGATTTTGAATTTGACGCCAAAGATTTGGTCTATGTGCGTATTGACCGTCGTCGGAAATTGCCGGTTTCTTCTTTGTTGTATGCGTTAGATAGTGAAGAAACGGCTCAAAAACGCTTGGAGGCAAAAGCTGAAGGCGTTGAAATAGATCCGGCGGATGTTTTTGGAATGAGCAAAGAAGAAATTTTGTCTTATTTCTATGAAAAGATCGTTTTCAAAAAAGATAAAAAAGGCTGGAAAACGGCTTTTGTCCCCGCTTTAATGAAAGGTGTTAAACTTCCTTTTGATTTGATTGATGCCAAAACCGGAAAAGTCGTTTTGGAAAAAGGCGAAAAACTGAATATGGCGAAAGCCAAAAAGCTTCAAAAAGACGGATTGGAAGAATTTCGTGTCAGTTCGGAAGACCTGATCGGGCGCTTTGTGGCAACGGATTTTATCGATGAAAATACGGGTGAAGTCGTGATGGAAGCCGGTGATGAAATCACGGAAGATGACATTGCTCAACTGGAGGCTTTAAAGGTTAAAGAAATTTCCGTCTTGCATATCGATTATGTTAATGTCGGACCATATATTCGCAATACGTTGGTCGCCGATAAAAACACAACCCGTGAAGAGGCGTTAATTGATATTTACAAAATTATGCGCCCCGGTGAATTACCGGTTGTTGAAACGGCAGATGCTTTGTTCCGAAGCATGTTTTTTGATTTAGAGCGGTATGATTTATCGTCTGTCGGCCGTGTCAAAATGAATGCTCGTCTGGGCTTTGATTTGAATGAAGTTCCGGATTCGGTTCGTGTTTTAAGAAAAGAAGATATTCTTAAAATTTTAAAGACTTTGGTCGAATTAAAAGACGGAAAAGGTCAAATTGATGATATTGATAATTTAGGAAACAGACGGGTTCGTTCCGTTGGTGAATTGATGGAAAATCAATATCGCTTGGGCTTATTGCGAATGGAACGCATGATTCGTGAAAGAATGACATCCAGTGAAATTGATTCGGTGATGCCGTATGATTTAATTAATGCAAAACCGCTATCTGCAGCTGTTCGTGAATTTTTTGCGTCTTCTCAGTTGTCACAATTTATGGATCAAAATAATCCACTTTCCGAGATTACACATAAACGCCGGTTATCTGCTTTGGGACCGGGCGGATTGACGCGAGATCGTGCCGGTATGGAAGTGCGTGACGTTCATCCGACACACTATGGCCGTATCTGTCCGATTGAATCGCCGGAAGGCCAAAACATCGGATTGATTAACTCATTGGCATCTTACGCAAAAATCAACAAGTACGGATTTATCGAAACCCCGTACCGAAAAGTTGTTGATGGTAAAGTGACAAACGATGTGGTCTATTTGTCTGCCATGGAAGAGGCTTCTCATATCATTGCGCAGGCCAATGCAAAATTAACAAAAGACGGCGCTTTTTCCGAAGAATTTGTGATGGCGCGTCATGAGGGTGAGGCAATCTTGTCAAAACGTGAAGAGGTGGACTTGATGGATGTTGATCCCCGACAGGTCGTGTCGGTTGCCGCTTCTTTAATTCCGTTTTTGGAAAACGATGACGCTCACCGGGCCTTGATGGGTTCTAACATGCAAAAACAAGGTGTCCCTTTGTTGAAAAATGAGGCTCCTCTTGTCGGAACGGGAATGGAAGGAAAGGTTGCCAGAGATTCAAAAGTGGCTATTGTGGCTCGTCGTTCCGGTGTTGTTCAACAAGTGGATTCTTCTCGTATTGTTATTCGGGCAACGGATGATCTGTCTTCAACCTCGTCGGCCGTTGATATTTATACATTGGAAAAATTCCAACGTTCCAATCAAGGAACTTGTATGACACAACAACCGCTTGTTAAAACAGGCGAGGTGGTGACAAAGGGTGATATCATCGCCGATGGTCCTTGTACACAATTGGGTGAGTTGGCTTTGGGCCGAAATGTTTTGGTCGCCTTTATGCCGTGGAACGGGTATAACTATGAAGACTCTATTTTGATTTCCGAACGCATTGCAAAAGATGATGTGTTTACCTCCATTCATTTGGAAGAGTTTGAAGTGGTGGCCCGCGATACCAAATTGGGACAAGAAGAAATTACACGGGATATTCCGAATGTCGGTGAAGAAGGATTGAAAAATCTGGATGAAACGGGTATCGTTTATATCGGTGCCGAAGTGAAAGCCGGAGATATTTTGGTTGGTAAGGTGACACCGAAAGGTGAAACAATCATGACACCGGAAGAAAAGTTGCTCAGAACAATTTTCGGTGAAAAGGCAGCTGACGTTCGAGATTCTTCTTTGCGCGTTCCGCCGGGGGTCTATGGAACCGTTGTCGATGTGCGTATTTTTACACGCCGAGGCATTGAAAAAGATGAAAGAGCTTTGTCCATTGAACAGGCTGAAATCAGTCGATTGGCTAAAGATCGAGATGACGAAAAAGCCATTATTCAAGGAAGCTTCTATGATCGAATTCGTTCTTTGTTAATTGGTCAAAAAGTGACAAAAGCCGAAGGGATTAAAGCCGGAACGGTTTTAACGGAAGCTGTTTTGTCCGATGTCGCCAATTACAATTTGCGGAAAATTTCCATTGCCGATGATCAGGTCATGGCTGAAATTGAGCAGTTGATCGAGACTTTAAATCAGGCCGAAAAAGAGTTGCAAGAAAAATTTGAAAATCGAGTTGAAAAATTGCAACGCGGTGATGAAATGATGGCCGGAGAATTAAAGAAAATTAAGGTCTTTATTGCCACGAAACGGAAGTTGCAACCCGGTGATAAGGTGGCCGGTCGTCACGGAAATAAAGGCGTTATTTCGCGTGTTTTACCTGTTGAGGATATGCCGTATACGGAAGATGGAACGCCGATGGATATCGTGTTGAATCCTTTGGGTGTGCCGTCTCGTATGAATGTCGGTCAGATTTTGGAAACACACTTAGGGTACGCCTGCCATGAATTGGGTCGTCAAATCGGTCAGATTGTTGACAATATTAAGGCCAAACAAGCCAAAACGGATGATTTGAGAGCTAAATTAAAAGAGGTGTACGGCGATCGAGAGTACAATAATAAAGTAGCAGATATGACAGATGAGCAATTATTGGCCATGTCTGAGAATCTCAGAGACGGATTGCCGATTGCAACTCCTGTTTTTGACGGAGCTCATCAAGATGATATCAATCATATGTTTGAGATGGCGGGTCTTGATACATCCGGTCAAGTGACGTTATATGATGGATTGACGGGTGAACCGTTTGATCGAAAGGTGACAATCGGTTATATGTATATGCTGAAATTACACCATTTGGTTGATGAGAAGATTCACGCTCGGTCTATCGGACCATACAGCTTGGTGACACAACAACCGCTCGGCGGTAAAGCTCAGTTTGGTGGTCAACGATTTGGTGAAATGGAAGTGTGGGCTTTGGAAGCATACGGAGCCGCCTATACGTTGCAAGAAATGTTGACGATTAAATCCGATGATGTTTCCGGTCGTATTAAAGCTTACGAAACAATTATTCGAGGGGATAATAACTTCGAATCGGGTATTCCGGAATCATTTAACGTCTTGGTCAAAGAAATGCGTTCTTTGGGGTTGGACGTTGAGTTGAACCAAAACGACAAATAGTTTATAAGGGAAGAGTTTTGGCTCTTCCCTGCTCATTTCACTTTAAACAGAGGTAAAAAACATGAATGAATTGATTAAAACATTTGGACAGGTCGCATCTCCGCAATCATTTGATGATATTCGTATTTCGATTGCTTCTCCGGAAAAAATCAGATCCTGGTCGTTTGGTGAAGTCACACGTCCCGAAACGATCAATTATCGAACATTTAAACCTGAAAAAGACGGTTTGTTCTGCGCCAAGATTTTCGGACCGACAAAAGATTACGAATGTTTGTGCGGTAAATACAAACGAATGAAATATCGGGGTATCGTTTGTGAAAAGTGTGGTGTTGAGGTGACACTATCCAAGGTTCGTCGTGAGCGTATGGGACATATTGAATTGGCTTCTCCTGTCACGCATATTTGGTTCTTGAAATCATTGCCCAGTCGAATCGGAACGTTGTTGGATATGATGTTAAAAAATCTGGAATCTGTCCTGTATTTTGAAAAATATATTGTGATTGAGCCCGGATTGACACCTTTAAAACAACACGATCTTTTGACGGAAGAACAATATCAGACGGCACTGGAAGAATATGGGGAAGATGCTTTCCGTGTCGGGATCGGTGCCGAAGCCATTAAAGAAATGTTGTCTCAAATTGACTTGTCCGCAGAAGCAGAACGGTTGCGTGCCGAATTGATCGGAACGACTTCTGATATGAAACGCAAGAAAATCGTCAAAAAGCTCAAAATGGTTGAGTCCTTTTTGGAATCCGGTTCACGTCCCGAATGGATGGTTTTGGATGTACTGCCGGTTATTCCGCCGGAACTCCGTCCGTTGGTTCCGTTAGATGGGGGTCGTTTTGCAACTTCTGATTTGAATGACTTATATCGTCGAGTAATTAACCGGAACAATCGGTTAAAACGATTGCTTGAGTTACGGGCTCCGGAAATTATTATTCGCAATGAAAAACGGATGTTGCAAGAGGCGGTGGATGCCTTGTTTGATAATGGTCGCAGAGGGCGTGCCGTGGCAGGTATTAACAAACGCCCGCTTAAGTCTTTAGCCGATATGCTTAAAGGAAAACAGGGACGCTTCCGTCAAAACTTGCTCGGTAAACGGGTGGACTATTCGGGTCGTTCGGTGATTACGGTTGGTCCGGATTTGTTATTACATCAGTGCGGATTGCCGAAACGGATGGCCTTGGAGTTGTTTAAGCCGTTTATTTATGCAAAACTGGAGCAATACGGAATGGCTTCGACAATTAAAGCGGCCAAAAAGATGGTCGAAAAAGAAAAGCCGGAAGTGTGGGATATTCTTTCCGAAGT
Organism: uncultured Alphaproteobacteria bacterium; assembly: GCA_944390205.1. Taxonomy (GTDB): domain Bacteria; phylum Pseudomonadota; class Alphaproteobacteria; order CAAHEQ01; family UBA3637; genus CALXPF01. The sequence continues at coordinate 13,194 of CALXPF010000005.1, read as the reverse complement.
CATTCGTGAGCATCCTGTTTTGTTGAATCGTGCTCCGACATTACATAGATTGGGTATTCAAGCCTTTGAGCCGGTTTTGATCGAGGGTAAAGCCATTAAATTGCATCCGTTGGTTTGTACGGCGTTTAATGCTGACTTTGATGGTGACCAAATGGCCGTTCATGTCCCGTTGTCAATGGAAGCCCAATTGGAAGCTCGTGTGTTGATGATGTCAACCAATAATATTTTATCACCGGCCAGCGGTAAACCGATTATTGTGCCGACACAGGATATTATTTTGGGCTTGTACTATTTGTCCATGGAAAGAGACGGTGAACCGGGAGAGGGAATGGTTTTCTCCGGTCCGCAAGAAATCGAACATGCATTATTTGAGAAAGTGGTCACACTTCATTCCAAAATTAAAGTTCGTTTGACAATTATGGAAGATAACGGTGAAAAAAGAACACGAATTGTTGATACAACACCGGGACGTGTTCAATTGGCTGCCATGTTGCCGGATAACTCAAAAATTCCGTTCAGTTTGATGAATCGTCTCATTCGTAAGAAAGAAGTTTCTGACATTATTGATGCGGTTTATCGTCATTGCGGTCAGAAAGCAACTTGTATTTTTGCCGATAAAATTATGAATCTCGGATATCATCAGGCTGCAGCTGCCGGTATTTCGTTCGGAAAAGATGATTTGATTATTCCGGCCGCGAAAGAAAAATTATTGGCCGAAACCAAGAAGAAAACAAATGAATTTGAACGTCAATATCAAGACGGATTAATCACTCGACTTGAAAAATATAACAAAGTTATTGATGCGTGGTCTTCTTGTACGGATGCTATTGCGGATGCCATGATGAAAGAAATTTCAAAAACAGAACCGGGGAAACCTGTCAATTCCGTTTATATGATGGCTCATTCGGGAGCTCGAGGATCGGCGACACAGATGCGTCAGTTGGCCGGTATGCGGGGATTGATGGCAAAACCGTCCGGTGAAATTATTGAAACACCGATTACTTCCAATTTTAAGGAAGGATTGACGGTTATGGAGTATTTTAACTCTACCCACGGTGCTCGAAAAGGATTGGTTGATACGGCTTTAAAAACTGCAAACTCCGGTTATTTGACCAGACGTTTGGTGGATGTTGCCCAAGATGCCATTATTACAATGGAAGATTGTGGTACGGACAAAGGAATTACCATTCAACCGATCATCGAAGGCGGTGATGTGATTGCCTCGACCGGTGAACGTATTTTGGGCCGAACGGCTGCTGAGGATATTAAAGATCCCGAAACGGGAGAAATTATCGTTCCTAAAAATAAATTAATTGATGAAAATGATGTGGAACGAATTGATTCCGTCGGTGTCGATTCCGTTCGTATTCGATCCGTGTTAACTTGTGAGGCCGAGAATGGTATTTGCGCCGCTTGCTATGGCCGTGATTTGGCTCGGGGAACACCGGTTAATTTAGGTGAGGTCGTGGGTATTATCGCCGCACAATCCATCGGTGAACCGGGAACACAGTTAACCATGCGGACCTTCCATATCGGTGGTACGGCTCAAAGAGGCGCGGAACAATCCAATATTGACGCCGTATTTGATGCGAAAATTCGCTTGAATAACTGTAATACGATCAAAAATTCCGCCGGTGATATGATTGTCTTATCAAGAAACTGCGAGGTTTCTTTGTTAGATGCAAACAACCGTGAAAAGGCACGCCATAAAGTTCCTTATGGGGCTAAATTAATGGTCGAAAACGGACAAAAAGTGACAAAGGGAACTCGCGTTGCCGAATGGGATCCTTATACAATGCCGATCATTGTTGATAAAAACGGAACGGTTCGTTATGAGGATTTGGTCGATGGCGAAACAATTCGTGAAGTGGTTGACGAGGCAACCGGATTAACCTCCAAAGTGGTTATGGATTGGCGTCAACAATCTTCTAAGCAAGATCGAAAACCGCACCTTTCCTTGTTGGATGAAAAAGGTAAAATCTTTAAGTTCAGTAATGGAATGGAAGCCCGATATTATTTGCCCGTTAATGCGGTGGTGGCCGTTGAAAACGGACAAAAGGTTCAAGTGGGTGACGTTTTGGCCAGATTGCCTCGCGAAAGCTCTAAAACAAGAGATATTACGGGTGGTTTGCCACGTGTTGCCGAGCTCTTTGAAGCCCGTCGTCCCAAAGATGCCGCCATTATTTCTGAAATCGCCGGACGCGTTGAATACGGTGCCGACTTTAAGACAAAACGACGGATTGTCGTGATCGGAGAAGATGGTGAAACAACTCGTGAATACCTTATTCCGAAAGGTGTTTCCGTTGCTGTCCGTGAAGGGGATATTATTCAAAAGGGTGACATGATTGTTGAAGGCCCGTTGGATCCTCACGATATCCTGAGAGTTTTGGGTGTTGAAGCTTTAGCTGATTATCTGGTTAAAGAAGTTCAAGCTGTTTATCGTTTGCAAGGTGTGAAAATTAATGACAAACATATTGAAGTGATTGTCCGCCAAATGATGCAAAAACTTGAGGTTTTGGACGCCGGAGATACAACATTGTTGGCCGGAGAACAAGTCGATAAAGAGACGTTGGTCGCCGAAAACTTAAAGGCAGCAAAAGCCGGCGGTCGAGAGGCCACCGTTGCCCCTGTTCTGCTCGGTATTACAAAGGCCAGTTTGCAGACAACCTCCTTTATTTCTGCCGCCTCCTTCCAAGAGACGACTCGAGTGTTGACGGAAGCTGCCATTGCCGGAAAGAAAGATAAACTCGCCGGTCTTAAGGAAAATGTCATTGTCGGTCGTTTGATTCCTGCCGGAACGGGAGCCCAAATGCAACGGCTTCGTCAAATTGCGGCGGAACGAGACAAAGATGTTTTGGATGCCAGAAATAAAGAGACAGGAAATATGGGATAATCTTGCCTCCTTTATCAGAAACAGAAAAAAGCCTCTTTTGAGAGGCTTTTTTCTATTTTGAGAGAACAATCCTTATTTTGTTTCTATGATAAATCAATTTTTGCTTCCTGAAATAGATTCTATTTTCCCCCGAATAGATTAATTGAATACTCAAATACAAATAAACAATGATATTGAGATTCTGATCAAAATATACCGGATTGAGAAAAATTTTTATCTCCGGAGGCGCTCGTGTCAGTGTGGAGATTTGTTTGGTTGAGGATCGTAAGGCGGATAAAGTGATCCCGATAGGTTCAATTTTAACAACCTGTCGGATGTAAAATAATCAATCAGAAACACGGTTCTAAAGTAATTATAAAAAGAGGATCATCTCCCTTGTATCTTTTTCTTGCAGAACCTTAAATATCTATCGGATTTGCTCAAAAGTTTGGAAGCAAAGAGTTTTACGGCAATAAAAAAGACGGAAACAGTTTATATTTTAAAAAATGATCTCAAACTGGAAACACTTGAAGAGAACCCTATTTAAATTCTCTCTGTCGGAGAATGGAAACCAAATAAGAGAAATATACTAAAAATTTAAAGCTTCCTCAAAGAAAAGAACACTTTTATGATCAGAGAGAGACATAAAATATTTATATTTAAATAGAGGTTTTGAGTATGAGTGAAATGATGTCGAGCGTATCGCTAAGAATACAAAAAACGAAAGGAATATGTGGAAAACGGTTTAAAGGCCTTTTGTGAACGTAATGAGTAATACGGGAAAGCTCCCTCACAAAGAGGTATATGGTGCCCGTTATAGCGTATAATAACAAAATAGGAGATGTGTTTCGTTGGGGGGGCAACAAAAACGGCTTGTATCCCCGTATGAAAAAGGTTGTATTTGATAGAGGGGGATCTCTTTTTAAATGAAAAATATTTAGAAAAAAAGACGGTGCTTAAAAAATAATAAATAATCCCAAAGCAGACGTTTTGTATAACAGATAAATGAGGCAAGAGTATATCATCTTATATCTAGCCTTGTTTTAGCGGTGGTGCTCTATTTGTTTTATGTCTGTTGAGAGGATTGAAAAGGAGTCGATTTTGTCTACATATAAAATCTTTCTATCTCTTCCGAATTTCTTTTTATATTCTAACATATTCCGAATGAAAAACCCCATGGCCTGCATTCCACGGGGTTATTTCTCAAGTTTGACTTTGATTTAAATTGTAATACAAAGTACCGTTGTTTCCGGATACGTAGAACTTGATTCCGGATAAGTTGTACTCATTTCCGGATAAGTTGTGCTTGTTTCCGGATACGTCGAACTTATTTCTGGGTAAGTTGAACTTGTCTCCGGATACGTTGAACTATAATATCCGCCATCCATAGACGTTTCCATAAACGTTGTTTCCAAGGAAGTTGGTTCGGTATCCCACGTCGTTAGGATATCTGTTTGAGTACTGGTAATGGGGGATGTTAAAATATCCGAATTTTCCAGAAAACTTGTATTCAGATCCGTTGTAATACTTGTATTCAGATCCGTTGTAATATTTGTCATGATATTTGTGTCAAAATCGGTTCCGGTCGTTCTGGGTGCGGTTGAATAAGTTGTTCCCGGACTTGTTGTTGTATTATCCGTCACAATACTTGTGACAAAATCGGTTCCGGTCGTTCTGGGTGCGGTTGAATAAGTTGTTCCCGGACTTGTTGTTGTATTATCTGTCACAATATTTGTGACAAAATCGGTTCCGGTCGTTCTGGGCGCGGTTGAATGGGTAGTTTTCGGACTTGTTGTTGTACCCCTTGTTATGATATCCGTTTCAAAATTATCTCCGGTTGTTTTGGGATTTGAGGCATAATGAGTATTGAGGTTCCCCCCACCCCAATCTGTCACATTCGGAGAGGCAAAATTTGAATTCTCTCCCCGTGTGGTTGTCATATAAGCAGCCGATGGCAATGCTGATAACACTATTATTCCGATACAACCAGTAAATACTCCGGCAGTAAGTGTTCCTTTTTGAATCATTTTTTTCCCCTTTCCTATATGCCGACCACACCCTTTACGGATATAACCATAAAAATGGAAACACATAATAACCTTCTTCTTGCGAATTATAAAGGCATTTTTATACTTTGTCAAATGATTCTTTCAAAAAATCAAAAGATTGTTGTCTGTTTGGGGAGGGGGTCAGAAATGCTTTAACGGGGGCATAAGTTTTTCTATGAAACGGAGTAATTCCATATTTCTGAAGAGCTTCTTTATGTTGCTTTGTACCGTATCCGGCATTTTGATCCCATCCGTAGGCCGGATATTGTTGAGATAATTCTCTCATTTTTCGATCTCGAGTGACTTTTGCTAAAATAGAGGCCGCCGCAATGGATAAAGATAAGTCATCACCATGAACAACGGCTTTTGTCGGGAAAGCCCAGTTTTGGGGAAGACGATTTCCGTCTATTAAGGCGGAGCCAATGGAATATCCATTCTCCTTAACCACATTCAAAGCCCTTTCCATGGCTAAAAAAGAAGCCTGAAGAATGTTGATGGTATCTATTTCTTGGGCTGTCGCTTCTCCGATACCGATAATGGCTGACGAACTCATAATTTCATCAAACAAACGATCACGTCGAAGAGGAGTTAGTTTTTTAGAATCACGAATATTTTGGGCCAAAGAGGGCGGAATTCTTAATTGAGGCCAACACACGCAAGCAGCAACGACCGGCCCGCACCAAGAACCCCGTCCGGCCTCATCCAATCCGAAAATCGGATGGGGCAACATCGTTTCGCTTTCCAAATGAAAATCTGCCATGGTATTTCAATTTATAAGGATAATCTTTTTTGAATATCCTCATAGGACATAACGTGTTGTATCGGACCTAACGCCGCCAATGTCGGTTTACTGCTTAAAATATTTTTTGCTGCTGCTTTTAGCCCGCTCAAAGATACGGAATCAATGCGGGAAATTGTTTCTTCAATAGGAATAATCCGTCCATAAATAATCATATCAATCGCATTCATCTCAGCATGTGCGCTCATATTCTCATATCTCATAAGAAGCCTTGCTTTTATTTGATTTTTGGCACGGATAATTTCTTCTTCCGTTATTTGATCGGAAGCTTTGCATAGTTCATCACACAGAACGGGAAGCAATTCTATCACTTCTTTTTCTCCTGTTCCTGCATAAATACTGAAGACACCCGTATCCGATTCGGGGGCATTGTAGGAATAAATGGAATAGACCAAGCCTCGTTTTTCACGAATTTCTTGAAAAAGCCGAGAGGACATACCCCCGCCTAAAATTGTGCCCAAAAGAACATAATCATAGTAGGTGGGATCGGTGTAAGAAGCGCCTTCAAAGCCCAAAACCAAATTAACTTGTTCATGTGGTTTGTTGACACGTTTTTCACCGCCGACGTAATATGCCGACGGGGCTCCCTTTTGCGGAACGGAGGTGACCTTTGTAAATAATTTTGCACAAGAATCGATAAAGTCTTTTTCATCAAAAGCACCGGAGGCACTGATGATAAGACGATCGGTCGTATATTGGGAATGCATGTATTCCAAAAGCATTTCCGAGGAAATACCGCGGACGGTTTGAGGCGTTCCCAAAATCGCTCGTCCCAAAGCTTGATTCGGAAAGGCTGTTTCTGCGAAATAATCAAAAACCAAATCATCGGGCGTATCGTTTTGCATGTTAATTTCTTGAATGATCACACCCTTTTCTTTTTCCAATTCTTGCGGATCCATGACGGAGTTTTGAATGATATCCGCAATAATGTCAAGGCCGAGAGAAATGTCTTTTTTGAGTATTTTGACAAAATAAGCCGTCATATTCTTTCCCGTATAGGCATTGATGATGCCGCCGACATCCTCAATTTCTTTTGAAATTTCAAATGCAGACCGAGTTTCTGTTCCCTTAAAGGCCATGTGTTCCAAAACATGGGAGATTCCATTTATTTCCGGTGTTTCATACCGAGCTCCGACGGAAACCCAAACCCCCAGTGAGACAGTTTGAGCCATGGGGCTGGGATCTGTTATGATGCGAATATTGTTGGGAAGTCGTGTTATGTTTATCATGTTTAGCCTTTCTTATTTTGTTCACCCTCAAAAACGGCAGAGAAGTATTCTCTTCCCTTGACCGATTTTGAAATGGGGTCTTTTAATCTTCTAAATAGAGAATTTTTTCGAAAAAGCTCCAAAAAGAATCATCCGCTTCTGTTTTTGAAACCTCTGTTTTGTTCGGTTGACAGCCGGCTTTTTCGCAAGGAGAGGGAACAACGGCGGTTTGTGAATAAGAAACAGATGTTTGCGGTGTTATGACAACGGGACGTTGCGTAATTGGTTTCTTTGAAACAGGGGTATCCGTTTTTTGCTCTTTCGGAAAAGTTTTATCTTGTAAAATTTTACTGTCCGTTTGTACAACAGGGCCGTTTAATGTATCTTGAGTATATTGAATTTGTTGCTCTTGTATTGAAACAAGATCTCCGTTTTCGGTCACTTCTTTTTTGGTCGTGATATTTGTTTTGACAGCCGGCATAACCGGAATAACCTCAACACTGGAAGTGTGAATAATATCATCTGAACCGGCTGCGGTCTCTCCGTTAAAATAAACCTCCGATTTTAGATCGGGATCCGGCCCTTGCAACATATATTCGGAAACGGTTGATGGCATGTTTTGAGTAAAACGCATTAACATATATCCGGTCTTCCCGCTTTGAACCGTGCCACCGGAGGCTACTGTGTAATAAGCTCCCAATGTTCCGTAATCAAAATCAATGTAATTTATGTTAAAAGTCATATTAAAATAGGTGTTTCCGGTATTTGTAATTCCACAACGGAAATCAGAAGAACGCATTTGAACTTTATCAATAAAATCAACGGATAATTGAGAAACGGCTACCTCACACTTCGGTCTGTTTTGACCAACCGATATCTGATAATCCAAAATCAAATCCAAAGCGGTTTTTCCGGAAGTCAGCTTTGCATCCAAAAGGGTTGCATAAGGAATTTCTATGGTTGCTTTTGTCAAAGAAGTATTGGCTTTTAATGTTAAAGCGTTATTGTAGCAAACGCGAGAAACGGGATCCGCTTCACACAATAGAATTTTTTTCCCTAAATTATGTTCTGTAAAAGCGGCCAATTTATTAAACAAAAACTCTTTTGACATTGTGTATTCGGCAGCGGCACACTGCTTGGAACGACAAATCAAAACCGTATTTTTAGGGGTTTGAGCAAAAGCAGAAGACGATAATAAGATAAAAGACATGAAGCTGATTGAAAGCAATTTTGTGTGAATACGCATAAAGGCACCTCTTTAAAATAAAAATCTTCTCTATTTTAAGCATAAAAAGAAAGAAAAAGCAATCTTTAAATTGGTGTGGAAAAGCAAAAGAAAAAAAGTTAAAAAGTATTTCTAAATTGCCAGCAAGAAATAATTGACAGAGCAGCCGTTTCCGCCTTTAAAATGGTATCTCCCAAGTGGCAGATAAGATGATTCGGTAAGCTCGTCAGAAAGGCCTTCTCTCGATCGGTAAACCCGCCTTCCGGTCCGATTAAAAATGCGGGTGTTGTTATATTTTTTAAAGGACCGGTCGGTGCGTGTCGTTCGGACAAATAAACCAATGTCTCATCTTGGGAGAGAAATTTCGGTAAATCTTTGAGGGGTGTTGGCGATAACAGAATCGGAATATCTAATCTTTCACATTGTTCCGCCGCCTCCGTCAGAATAAGGCGCGATCGCTCCGAATTAAGGTGCCTTACAACGGTCCGTTCCGTTAAAACGGGAATAATTTTGGTGACTCCCAATTCCGTTGCCTTTTGAAAAACAAGATCCATTTCATTTTTTTTGATCAATGCCGGACATAAGATACACTCTCTTTTAAGAGGCGGTTGGGGACGTGTTTGACGCATGGCCGTCAAGGCTCCCTCCTTTTTCCCCAATAAATCAATTCGACATTCCCATTCTCCGTCTTGACCGTTAAAACAAAGACATAAATCCCCTTTTTTTTGACGCATGACATTTAAAAGATAGTGTTTTTGACGTTCTTCTAAGGAAATTACTGATCCGGAAAACAGAGGCGAATTAACCCACAGTCTGATCATTTTGGGTTGCCTTTCTTTTGTTTCGCTTTTGGTTTGTCTGGATTTTCACGGACGGACGGTGTATGAGCTTTAATTAAGACGGCCGTCACGTCATCGGGCGGTGGCGGTGGTGCAAAATTGAAAAACGCTTTGAGAATGTGATCCAGAGTCTCTTTTGTGTCCGGAATATGTGCAAAAGGACGAATTAAATTTAAAAATCCTTCTTCACCTAAGCGTTCACCCTGAATATTCGGTGATTCGGTGAGCGCATCACTATACATGAGCATTTGATCATGGGGATGAAACGGAACGGTTTTATCTTCATACTCGGGATTTGAAATAATTCCCAGCGGAATGCCTCTTGTTTCTAAACGGATTGTCTCTTTCCCATTGTTCAAAAAAGGTGAGGGAGATCCGGCACCGGCATAAGTAATGGTTTGCGTTTTACTGTCCCATATACCGAAGAAAAAGGTTGCAAATTGACCTCGCGGAAGCAAAGAATATAACTGTTTATTTAATTGTTTCATAAAATCGGACGGTTTTTCAAATGTCTTATCCAATTGTGAAATAATGGCATGAAGCCTAAAGGTGTTAAAAGCGGCAGCGACACCGTGTCCCGAAAAATCACACAGATAAATACCGACCCTGTTTTCGGACAGCGGAATAATCTGCCAAAAGTCTCCCCCTAATTGAGAGGAGGGAGAAAAGTAATGGGCAATTTCCAAAGCGTACTCTTCTTTGACATGCTCTAAATCTTCTTGTGTCGGCAACATGGCGATTTGCATGTGTTGAGCTGCTTTAAGTTCTGCTTCTATTTTTTGAAGTTGGTTTTCTAAGTGTTTTATCAGTAACCGATTTTCTAAATGAACCCGAACCCGAGAGAAAAATTCCAAAGGATTGATCGGTTTGGTAATAAAATCGGCGGCACCGGATTTAAACGTTTTATCACGAGCTTCTCGAGTATCCGAAGCTGTTTCGATTAAAACCGGAATATCTTTTGTTTCATCTACGGATTTTAAATGATATAGAACCTCATGTCCGTCCATACGAGGCATGGTGATATCCAAGATAATTAAGTCCGGTTTAAATGTTAAAACTTTGTTCAATCCTTCAATACCATCCGAGGCAATATCTATATGAACAATGCCGATATTGGGCAAAAGGGCTGCCAAAAGAGCTTGATTGCTCGGGTTGTCCTCAATAATTAAAACCCGACACTCGGACAAATCCGTTAATTCTCGATGTTCGTGAGAGGTTTCATCCAAAATCGGCTCATCAACCTGATAATCATTTTCATTTAATAAAAAGGAAAGTGTAATTTCACGACCGAAATCATCAATCGTACAAGAATCGGCCGTTCCTGCAATAAGGCGTAAACCACGACCCGATTTGGCCTTGAGCTCCGGTTCTTTTTTGAGCGTATCCGAAACGGCATAACCGATACCCTCATCTCGAATTTTAATTTCTAATTTCTTTTTGTTCCAGGTTGCCCAAATACTGACTGATTTTTGAGCGTAGGCAGGATCTTGCAAACGATCATTGAGTATTTTGGTATAAGCGACAAAATCATGTGCGGATTGCCTCAACCCGCTGGATAATTGAAGATTCCCGTGAATGAGACTGTTGACCAATGATTCATGAAGAGCTAAATGAATGGCATCAAAACGAGCCGTTGAAAAGTGAAGACGGGTTTGTAAGGCGTCCATAAAAATTTTAGCCACGTCACAATGATAAATAATCGGACAAGTTAATAGAAAGCCGATATAATAATCCAGTTTGTTTTTTGTTTGGTGGGTTAAAAAATCTTGAATACTCTCTTCTTGAGAGTGAACATCAATAATCGTTGAAATCGGCAGAGCAAACAGCGTGTTGAGCTTTTCTTCCGTTATTTGATCCGTTAAAACCCCTAAGGCAGACGGAAACGAGGCTCGCTTAAGTCCCTCTTGGATAAAAGGGGTTTGAGCGCTTGGCCACAATTCTATGTTAAAAAGGGATCCAATATGTTGTACTTGTTCTTGACTGACATCGTCTCCGGTAATATAACGCATCTGTTCCTCATTATTTTTTTTTAGTATATCTCTAAATACGGATGGCTCGCAAGTATTTTTCATACCTGTGTGCGAAAAAAGAAGAAATACTTGCGTTTTAGAATGAAATACGATAAAATCGCCCCTATTCAATGATGACAACAGAAAGGATATCCTTATGAAAAAATTAAATCCGCTTGTTATTTCCGGCAAAGAAGTTATTCCTTTGATCGAGGGGGGAAAGGGCGTTGCCGTTTCGGACGGACATTCATCGGGGGCTTGGGCTAAGGCCGGCGCCGTCGGAACCATTTCGGGCGTTTTTGCCGACATCGTTGATGATAAGGGAAATATTGTTCCTAAGGTATATACACGCAAATCACGAGCGGAACGTCATAATGAATTGATTGAAATGTCTATTAAAGGCGGTATTTCACAGGCAAAAATTGCTCATGAAATTGCCGGTGGAAACGGACGGATTCATATGAATGTTTTATGGGAAATGGGCGGAAGTATTCCTATTTTGGAGGGCGTGATGAATGCCTGTGAAAATATGGTCGGAAATTTAAAACAAAAAGCGCCCGAGAAATATCAAGATAAAATAGAGGCCGTTGGGGAAAAGGTTCAACAAACTTTGGGAACTTTGAGGTTTCGGTATCAAAAACGTTTGAAAGAGACAGCTCCTGTTGTAGAAGGAATGTTGGGTGAAGTTAAAAATTTGATTCACGGCATTACTTGTGGCGCCGGAATGCCCTACAAATTGGCTGAGATTGCATCTAAATATGGCTTGTTTTATTATCCGATTATTTCATCCGCTCGGGCTTTTCGAGCTTTGTGGCTCCGAAGTTATAAAAATTGCCCCGAGTTTTTGGGGGGCGTTGTCTATGAAGATCCTTGGTTGGCAGGGGGTCACAACGGCCTTTCCAACTCCGAAGATCCGACCAAACCGGAGCGTCCTTATGAGCGCCTCATCGCTTTGCGAAAACAAATGAAGGAGTATCAGTTGGATCAAATTCCGATTATTATGGCGGGGGGCGTTTGGAATTTGAAGGAATTTGAAGATTATATCGATAATCCGGAGATCGGACCGATCGCTTTTCAGCTGGGAACAAGACCGCTTTTGACACAAGAAAGTCCGGTGGCAAAAGCGTGGCAAGGATGTTTGAGAGGCTTGAAAAAGGGAGATGTCGTTTTACAGCAATTTTCTCCGACCGGTTTTTATTCTTCTGCCGTCAAAAATAAATTTATTCGAGATTTGATGGATCGAAAAGACACGGAAATGCCTTATAAAGAAAAACCGGAGGGGATTTTTGTGAAACCGTTTAAAGTTTCCGAAGCACATACGGTTTATTTAACGGAACACGATTTTCATCGAACGGAAACATACAAAAAAAACGGAAAGCCGATTGCCGTTCGTACGCCGGACGATTCTATTATTTTCTTGTCCGAAGAAGAAGATAAACAAATCAAGACGGATCGAACAAATTGTGTCGGATGTTTATCTGCTTGTGCGTTCTCCGGTTGGTCTCAAGCAGAGGGACATTTAAAAAGATTACCGGATTCTCGCTCGTTCTGTATCAATAAAACGTTGACGGCGATTGCTCATGGAGAAAGTATAGACGATAACCTCATGTTCGCCGGACATTTGGCGTACCGATTCGGAACGGATCCCATGTACAAGAATGGATATATTCCGACCGTTGAAGAATTGATAGATGCTCTTTTAAAGGGAAAATAAAAAAGCGGGGTTCCCCCGCTTTTTTATTTTATTTCGATATTTCCCTTTATTGTGAGAGTGTATCGTCAAATCCTTCTGAGGAGAATTTGATTTGTTCATCCGCATTCATGGAAAAGCCCTTTTTCTCCTTTTTTGAGCTGTTTTGTGAGGCGGTCTTGTCTTTTTCCCCTTCTTCTCCTTTCTCGTCTTTTTCTGTCGTGAGGGTATCTTTAAAATTTTCCGACCTGTAGAGGGGTTCATCCGCATTCATGGAAAAGCCCTTTTTCTCCTTCCCCGAGCTGCTTTGTGCGGCACTATTATCTTTTTCTCCTCCATCTCCTTCTTTTTTCCCTTTCTCGTCTTTTTCTGTCGTGAGGGTATCTCTAAAATTTTCTGACCTGTGGAGAGGTTCATCCGCATTCACGGAAAAGCCCTTTTTCTCCTTTTTTGAGCTGTTTTGTGAGGCGGTCTTGTCTTTTTCCCCTTCTTCTCCTTTCTCGT
>CALXPF010000004.1 GCA_944390205.1 uncultured Alphaproteobacteria bacterium | reverse complement strand
TTACGGGTAGCAAGTAATCTTCGCCCTGTCAGACCGTCATACGCCCTTAAGGCGTTTGCTGGCACCATTAGGGTTACTCCCGTTTGAGAAGAACCACCGGCTAGGCCGGTGGGTTTCTTGTTTGGAGACACTTTTTTTGATAAAATAGAAGGTTTGATTTGCTTTTGTATTTTAGACTGATTTTGAGGGGAATGAGAAAATATGAAATGGAATTATGATCCTTTTTTGCTTGCTCTAAATAGGATGATTGTCTAAGCAAAAAATTATAAGTAAATATCATTAATCACAAAAGTCTTTCTAAAAGAGTAAAAGTGTCGGCGGTTGTTGTAAAAAGAGAAGAGAAATTCTGTTGCATATATGTTTTTTTTCATGTATAAAAGCGATGGAGGAGATGTGGATATATGGCACAAAAAATTGATTATACAAAGTTAATACGAGTAGGCGCCGTTTGGACATTATGTTATGTTGTTATTGTGTTGCCGGTTCTTAGTTCGCTATTGGATTTTGATTTTCTTTCAATCCGTCAGTGGCAACAAAAATGGAATGATTTTTTAGCATTCCAATGGGTTGTAAACACGACAAGGGATTTTTTCCTTTTCTCTGTAATGATTTTGTGTATTCCATTATGGTTATTCGGATGGTTTTTGTGTTATCGACTTCATCGCCCTCGCTTTTTACATTTTACGACAAAAAGAAAAATTCAAAAAACGGTTTTAAAATTAAGTGAAAATAAAAGAAAATTTACGCCGATGAAAATGCCGTCTGCTCCCAAAAGACACACATATGTTCCGCCTATTTTACCTTCCCAATCACAAAATACTGTTTCATCAGCTTCTCATTTTGATCGAACGGAAAGTATTTTAAATGAAATTTCTGAGTTATGTCAGCCCTATCCCGTTGAAACATTTACACATTTATCTCTGGGGGATCAGCGGATTCCGATTGCCATCTCGACAGATGATCGGGCGGTGTTGATCAATATTGTTGATGAACCCTCCACATGGTCAATTGATCAAACAGATTTATTGAAAGATAATACCTGGTATTCTGAGACGGGACAAAAACCATCTCCGGCTTTTATTGTTAAAGAGGCCGCTCGAGCATTATCTCAAACAGATGGTGCAGAAGTTTTTAGTGTGGTTTTATTGACAAACGGAACTCTTCTAGATGCCGAATCGGCGTTATCCTATTATGCCGAAAAAGGAGTTTATTTGTTGTGTTTCAAAGACGGCGAGCCATCGGATGTTCTTGAAGATTTAGAAAGCTTTTTGGATGAAATGTTTAATCCTGAGAGAAAAGAAGGTAATCGATCTGTTCAAGAGATCCAAATGATGGATACTGATGAAGAAACACAGAGAATAGAATCCGTCAATTTGTCAATGCCGAAAGATTTGTCTCAAAAGGATGATGATTTCTCCGATGAGGAAAAAGAAGATCTATCCTTTTTGTTTGAAACGGACGATTCTTCTCTAAGGGATGAAGATGAAAAACAGTTAAGTGTTCCATATGAAAATAAAAATTCGGAAAATCCGAAATAAATTAACTAAGTCAGAAAGAGCGGTAAAATGAGTATTAAAAATCAGATTAGTCAATGGGATTTTATAATTGCAACATGGTTTGGATCGGGACGTTCTCCTAAGGCTCCCGGAACAGTCGGATCGTTTTTTGCGCTACCGTTGGCTGTTGTGGCGTCATGGGGGCATATGTATGGGATTTTGGTTGCTTGTTTTTTTATTTTTGGGATTGGTTGGTATTCAACACATCGTGTTTTGAAAGGTCAAAAAGAAACGGATCCTGGATTTGTTGTGATTGATGAGGTTGTGGGACAAACATTAACATTTTTGTTCGTCGTTTCCAAAGGAACTTTAAGTATTCCGACTTTAATAATGGGCTTTATTTTGTTTCGGTTTTTTGATATTGTAAAAATTTGGCCGGCCAGTTATTTTGATAAAAAAATCCAGAATGCTTTTGGTGTTATGATGGATGATGTGGTGGCCGGTTTATATGCTGCTCTTGTTTTATGGGGCCTTCAAAATTTGTGGATAGCATTTTTTTAATAATATGGAGATTGAAATGACAGAAGAAGAAAAACAAACAAATAATGCACATTTTAAACACGCATTGTCTTTATATGCTGCCAGTAAAGGGTATCAGTTGACGCCTTTTGCGGATCGTATTATAAATCGTTGTTTGAATGCGTGTGGGGGAAATTGTCCTTGTGATGTATCTCGGGGTTTTTGTCCTTGTGGCGAACATGAAAAAGAAATTGCGGAAATGGGACATTGTCACTGTAATTTATTTAAAAAGCCAGAGTAACGAAGGTTGATTTTATGACAAAAAGCACCGATGAAACTCGGTGCTTTTGCATGTGGAAAAATTCAGAAATTATTCTCCTTTTCTTCTTTTCTCGTAGTTTTCCGGTTTAAGACGCCATTGACCGTATTCATTTTTTATAAATATATCCCGATTATATAATTTTTCTAAAGCCTTATAAAATTCATCGGTCGACATATTTGTAAAAGCACAAAAATCATCTCTGATCTTATTATCTAAATTGTGATCCTTTTCTTCCACAAGACGTACGGCTTCTTCACGAGAAATATCTCCGTTTCGAACCATTCGAGAGGCAAAATCGGTTGCAAAAGCATGTCCGAATTTTGGAAATTTCATCCAAGATCCTAAAACGAATCCAAAAGAATCGACATGACTAAAATCATCGATATAATTAGAACGTTTCCACTCATTTGAAAGGTCATGAAAACCACGAGATTTCGCAAATTCATAATTTTTAAAATCTAGCCATTTTACAAAATAGCTCAGATACATCGGATCTAATTTATCCAATATTTCTTGATCAGGTGCCTTTAGATAAAATAATTCATCATCTGTCAATCCCAGAGCTTTAAATTCTTCTAAATTGATTTGTGGGGCAACGTTATTAAAAATTTGATTACGGGCGGAATATGTCTCTTCGCAATCAAGCCCGCCATATTCATAGGCGACATTTTCTCCATAAACCAATAAAGGTAAATTGAGCGCGTGGGCATAATAAAGCGGAACGGTATATAATAATCGATCAAAATACCAAGAGGGACGACCATATTTTTCAAACATGTATCGGGTAATAATTCGGCCGGCATGCGGATTGGGTTTGAAGGCCAACAGATTGCACTTAAATGTTTCGGTGATATTTTTTATATTATGTTTGGCAGCCTCTGTTGAGGTGAACAAATCCTCAACCGTTATTAAAAGAGGATTCATATTCATGAGTTCTTTCATAACATGGACTTGATAATGACTGTCTTTACCGCCTGATACTGCGATAATACAATCATAAACACCTTTTTCTTTTCGACGATATTTGGAACACAGTTTTTCAAGTTCCTCCAATCTCTTTTCCCAATTTATTTCCTTCTTTTTGGCAGCATGTTGACAGGCAATGCAAATTCCTTCTTCATTAAATGTAATTCCGGGGCGTGTATCCGGCATAACGCAATTTTTACAAAAACGCATTTTTCCTCCTAAAAATGAATACTTCATTTTAGAAAAATTTCCTAAAAATATCAATAGAGAAAAATAGATTGGATTTATATCAGCGATTATTTTGATTTTGGATAATACCGGTTGCGGATAGAGAGACGCTCCGTGGCTTTGTGTTAATCAATGTTCCGGTGAGTAATTTTTGTTTAATATGAGAAATATTAAGGTGATTCCAAAAATCGGCATCAATGGATCTGTTTTCATTCATATACGTTGTGACGGCCTCTTTGAAAATAGGCGTGACGAGGTCTATTGCAGAGAGATTTTTATTGAGAGGCAAAGGGCTTTTGAGAGGACCGGATTCGAGTGCTGATATTTTATCTCGGATGATATGGTCGGAAACGGATGCAAAAATTTCTTGAATTTTAGTTGATTCTTGAGCATGAGAAAGGGCATGATTTTGATGAATGTGCTTTTGAAAAATATAAATGAGATCGGATAAGGGCAAATGAGCCGGTTTTCCATTGTTAACATAGTCCTTGATTTGTTTTAAAAGAGGCGATTGTGAAAAAAGGCACTGTGTTGCTTCGTGAAAGGGGACTCCGATTTTTTTCTTTAAAATCGATCTGCCCTTTATGCTGATGTATTGAGAATCTCGATTCTTAACGAGGGGGGTGTTGATGAAAAAGCAATTTCCATATGAAATACCGTCTGTGATAACGTGCTTTACAAATGGTGTGATAAAACCGGTTATTTTTTGAGGAGGAACAGCAAAAAAAGTCGCTATTTTATCAAGTTCTTGTCGATAGCCTAAACGAGGATCATTTTGAAAAATTTGATAAGTTTCAACTTGTTCTTTTAGTTTCGGTAAAGCAGAGACATAAAAAAACTTATATCCTTGATAGGCCATTTTAACCGTGTTAAAAAGTTGCGTGATCTCTTGATCGGAGAAATGATGTACTTGTTTTAAATCAGACTCAAAAATATGTAAGAACGCATCTATATTTGTTCTGCTGATTTTTTGTTCGGGGTTTTCTTGAGCGGAAAGATATAAGTCCAGAAACTCGGTACACAATGCTTTCCCTCCCTCGGAATGAAGAGGTGAGATTTGTTCGCCGTTCTCTGATTTGATTTTTTGATTAAGCAGGGAAACGGAAGGAACGGGAATTTCTGCGAGTACATCGCTTGCCTTTTTCGGGAAAAGAAGGGCGCTGTGCCACAATGCCATAAATCCTAAAAGCGGGGGACATACTTTAAATTTGATATTTACTTGATCTTCATTCATCCATTTGCTCCTCAATCGATTTATCTTATCATGGGATCTTTTAAAAATCAAGATTGCGAGCAAATTTCTCCTTTGGGATCTCTTAAATATACTGATATATTTAAGAAAACACGGTGTCTTCTCAAGATAAAAAATATTTTATCAGAGTGGCAATATTTGTTATGATAATCACAGAGGCAACTAAGATCATCAGAATTTTTTTATGTATCTTTTTACAGAGAAGAGCAGCGATGGGGGCGGCAATGAGTCCTCCGATTAAAAGTCCTAAAATAATGTTCCAATGAGAGAGTTGTATAAAAATAAAAAAAGTCGCTGATTGGGCGATGGTGACAAAAAATTCCGCTAAATTAACGGTTCCGATTGCTTTTCGAGGGCAATTCCCTTTTATGATCAGGGAGGAGGTGACAATCGGGCCCCATCCGCCACCGCCGATAGCATCTAAAAAGCCACCGATCAATCCCAAAGGGGCAATATTTTTTGGGCTTCTTTTTGCAAGACGATTACTCGAAAAAGCTTTGATGAAAATACGGATACCTAAAATAAGCAGATAAATGGAAACAAACAATCGAATTGATGAACCGTCCAGAGAAGATAACACATAGGCTCCGAGGACACCACCCAGAATACCGGGGAGGAGCAGTTTCTTTAAAAGAGGTGCGTCGATATTTTTGAATTTGAAGTGAGATAGACCGGAGGCCAGTGTCGTAAAAATTTCAACAAAATGAATGCCGGCACTTGCTTGAAGAACCGGAACCCCTATAAAAGTAAGGGCCGTTGTTAAAAAAACACCAAAAGCCATCCCTAATGCCCCATCTATTATCTGCGCCATAAAACCGAAAGCGACAAAAATTAAAAAACCCTCCACAAAAATCTCCTTTCTTTTCTGATGATTGTATAAGGTGTTTATGAAAATTCAACAAAAAT
The DNA here is from genome assembly GCA_944390205.1 of uncultured Alphaproteobacteria bacterium. Lineage (GTDB taxonomy): Bacteria > Pseudomonadota > Alphaproteobacteria > CAAHEQ01 > UBA3637 > CALXPF01. The sequence goes on along the minus strand of CALXPF010000004.1, from coordinate 33,291 downwards.
CATTTTCAGTGCTTTTATTTTAGATTAATGCCCTATAAAATTATTATTTATATTTTGTTTTAATCGTGTATTTTTTTAGCATACCATTTAGCAAATTCATCCAGTGCATGACCCCAAAATTGAGCTTCGTATTCGTGATTAATTGCGCGCAATTCACTCAAGGTTTTATCTTCTCCGTCCGGAATATAGAACTTGTCATGCCACCGTCCACATTCTCCTCGAGCTTTCAAGGCAATCCGTCCTGTTCCTCCCCCTGTGAATAGGATGGGATCTTTCCCTGGTTCGCAATAGGCAAAACAATGTTCAATTCTGGCACGCCTATTTTGTATATTCTTTATCATTTCCAAGAATAAGTCTACACCGATTTGTTTATCAAAGTAAGCATTATAAGGTCCCGGTAGACCGCCTAAAGCTTCCAGATATAAACCAGAGTCGGATTTTAGCACAGGAACACCTAATTTATCTGCTCCGTATTTGGCACTAAACAAGGCTACTTCACCACAAGTTTTGGCTTGTATTTCCAATACCTCAAAATCCGGCTTCATGATCTCAACATTAAATCCGTATTTTTTTACAAAGAAATCATTGGCTTCTTCTACTTTGTGCGGGTTTTTTGTTAAATAGATTAATTTATTTTCCAAGCTGTTTTCCTTTCAATAATATGGGGACAAAGATTGATGATCCGGTATTATTTTTTGTGATAGACGGCTTTTGATTAAACATGATAAAGAGTAGGATTTTATGGCCCTTTAGAGTGCTTTGATAAGAAAAAAAGAAAAAGGACGCCTCTTCGCTTTTCCTAAATGGTCGGGGCGACATGATTTGAACATGCGACACCTTGGTCCCAAACCAAGTACTCTACCAGGCTGAGCTACGCCCCGATCACCTCTGCCCTTTTACACGATTTTTTTCTAAAAATCAAGATATTTTTTATCTTTGTCGGACAGATAATGGGTCATCCATTTTGATTTGATCTTGTATTTTTTTAGTATTTAGCTCAGAAAAAAATGAAGGCTTAGGATTGATGAGAATAAGAATAATAAAAATATTGTTATTTTTTTAAAAAATATTGACAAATTATAAAAAGTTTGTTAATATACAATAAACAGCTTTTTTGATGTGTTTAAAAAAGACATTTAGAGTGATTGGGAGGAGATTGTATGTTCGAATTTTTAAAAAAGTTTTCAAAAAAAACAAGTGAAGAAAAAAAATTTGAATTAGGAGCGACGGTAACAAAAAAAGGTGTTCATTTCTCTTTATTTTCCCATAATGCGACTCAGGTTTTTTTATGTTTATTTGATGAAAAGGATCGAGAAACCAAGCGTATTCCTTTGGAACGAAAGGGAGATACTTGGGAGGTGGATGTTGACGGCTTAAAAGCCGGACAAAGATACGGCTATCGGGTTGATGGGCCTTACGATCCCAATCAAGGTCATCGGTTTAATGTTAATAAATTATTGTTGGATCCTGCCGCAAAACAGTTGACCGGTCCCGTGAAAGAACATGATTCACAGCTTCCTTATGATCCGGAAGATCCCATGAAGGAATATGCCTTAAGTAAAGAAGACAGTGCTCCTTATATGCCGAAGTGTGTTGTTGTGGATACGCGTAAGCTGGAATCTCAAAAATCCACAAGACCCTATTTGCCGTATGATGAAACGGTTGTGTATGAAACACACGTTAAAGGGTTGACAGCCGGACATCCGGATGTGAAAGAAAATGAAAAGGGTAAATTCTCCGGCTTGAAGAATCGACAGATACAATCACATTTTCAAGATTTGGGAATTTCCAGTGTGGAGTTGTTGCCGATTTATGCGTTTGTTCAGCCAAAATTTTTACAGGATCGGAATTTAAAAAATTATTGGGGTTATGATCCGATTTGTTTTATGGCTCCGAACAGCGATTATATCGGTGGATCTTTGGAGGAGATTCGTCAAGCGGTGGATCAATTGCATAAAAAGGGAAAGGAAGTTATTTTAGACGTTGTGTACAATCATACGGGAGAAGGAAGTGGTATGGGCCCCTCACTGTGTTATCGCGGAATTGATAATGCCTCTTATTATAAGCTGGATCCGAATTGTCCGCATAATTATATGGATGATACGGGATGCTTGAATACACTTAATTTGTCCAATCCGGCCGTTTGTGATTTGGTCGTTCAATCTTTGAGATATTGGGCACGAGTTTTAGATATTGATGGATTTAGATTTGATTTGGCTGCAACATTGGGTCGTAATGAATTTAATGAATTTAAATCGGATGCTCCGTTTTTTAAAGCTATTCAGGCAGATCCGCTTTTGTCAAAATTAAAAATGATCGCCGAACCTTGGGATTTGGGCCCGAACAGCTATCAATTAAATAGTTTTCCGGCCCCCTTTATGGAATGGAATGATCAGTTCCGTGATACAACACGTCGTTTCTGGAAGGGAGATGAAGGCTTAGCCGGTTGTTTGATGTATCAGATGGTTGAAACCAATCGTAAAATTAATTTTATTACGGCTCATGACGGATTCACGCTTTATGATTTGGTCAGCTATAATGAAAAACATAATGAGAGTAACGGGGAAAACAATAATGATGGGAATAATACCAATCATAGTTGGAATTCGGGAGCCGAAGGCTTAACGGATAATCAAGATATTGAAAATTTCCGTCTGCGACGAGCAAAAGCGATGATGGCAACTCTTTTGTTATCAAACGGAACACCCATGATATTGGGGGGGGATGAGTGTTTACGGACTCAAAACGGAAACAATAACACCTATTGTCAAGATAATGAAATTACATGGCAACCATGGATCAATTTATCTCAAAAACAGTCGGATATGAAGGAGTTTACCAAAGAGTGTCTTAAATTAAGACGTCAGATGATTAGGGGTAATCCGCAAGAAATTCGTCCGATTAAACCGGATGGGACCACAATGAATGGTGAAGATTGGCTGCCTTATATGAGATCCTTTGGATATGTTATACAACCATCCGATTCGGAAAGTAAATTTTTGGTCGTTTTAAACGCTTCCGTTCATTGTTTGGACTATCATATTCCGGCTGATTTAACAGATCAAAAATGGGAAACCGTTTTAAATACGGCTGCCGAAAAGAGTACCTTCAAGAAGGATTTGGAAACAACTGCTTGCTCGGTGGAACCGTGGTCTATGTGTGTCCTTAAAACAAAGGGACGATTGGGTAAATCCCGATAAAAGAGGAGCATTTTTTTGAATACCGATGTTTTTTTGAAAACATCGGTATTCTTCTTTAAAAAATGACGAATCCGCACCATTTATCAAAATAATTGAAAAAGGATGTTGGTTGTCCTTCCGAAATAAATCTTGAAAGGTCATATCGGTAGAGAGTGTTTTTATAAAAGTGAGATTTTGGAATATACCGCCTTTTGAGAGATGAGGCCCAATCCTCCATAAACGATGGCCGAAACAACAAATCCTCTCTTTTCTTTTTCTTTTAAAAAGTCGAAAACGTGATCAAGATCAATCCAGTATTGTTTTAAAATGACCCCATTGTCGTTTGTCGGAGAAGATGTGGGGTTGCTATCTATATGACAAAGTGCCACCGTGGTGGTTTCCGAAGTGGCTCCCGGAGAGCTGGCGACTCGTGTTGCTAAAATGTCGATATGGGTTGCCGAATATCCGGTTTCTTCCAAGAGTTCGGCCCGAATGGCTTCTTCGACACTTTCTCCTTTTCGCTCATCTCCAATCAGGCCGGCCGGCCATTCAATGCATCTTTCGGAAATATTTTCTGCTTGTATGGGAGGGCGAATTGTTTCAATCAGCAGAATTTGAATATTTTTTTTGTGACGCCTGATAGGAATCAGAGTCACGCAACCGGATGTGTTGGGCCTATGTGCATAATACCATGGACTTTTATTAAAAAGTGTTTCCTTTAAATCCAAAAAAGAGGTGTGATACAAAATATTACCTGAAGAGGTAGCCGGTGTTTGTGATTTTTTTTGAAGCTTTTTTACTAAAGTATTTAATGAAATTTTCATCTTTGGACTTTCTTAATTCTTACATGCTACAATAAAATAAATAATTTGTCAAAAAAACTTTACTTTTAGATAGGTTTTTGTTATCCTCTTGAAGAATATGAGAGTAAAATATATTGCCCTTTTGATTTCATTGCTGATGGCTGTCGGAGCGTTTTTGATTCCGCCACGTGATTTTCCTCATTTGATCTTTCCCGAACAAGGTGAGGTGACGGTTCTGATAAACGGAGAAGAAATTATTCCGCCGTTTTCAAAAGATGTTAAGGAGTATCGTGCCTTAACCCTAAATACTCTTTATCCTAATGAGATGAAGGTGAATGGAGAGAAAAAGACATTTAAGATTAAACAGTTGGATACACCGGAAAGAGTGTTTTTTAAAGTCGGAAAAGAGTGGTATGTCTTATGGACACGGGATTCAAATTTCCCGAATTATACGTATGTAGAGAACGGTGCTTCAGAGGGGTGGTTGTTTGTTGCGCCTTACCATTTTCAAAACAAGCATCCTTCCGCTGCTTTTATTATCAATAAAGACGGAAAGCTTGTTTTTTATCGCCGTAATATAAAACCAAACGGAGGTATTTCCAATTTTCAAAAGATTGTTCTCCCGAGCGGAAAGATCCGATTTACACTCATGGCTGAAAGAAAAAAAGAAGAAGGCCTTTCTTCTTATTTGATGGGAACACTTGTCATTTTAGATGAACAATTTCGAAAAATTGATGAAGTAAGCCTTCTTCCGGAAGATAGTGAAAATTGGCCTTATTATATTGAAAACCATGATTCTTTTATGTTGGATGATCATCACTATATTTTGACATCCGTTCAAAAGCGATCATTAAAAAATGAGCCTTCTACGAAAGTGATCAATAGTATTATTCAAGAAGTCGAAAATGGTAAAGTCAAGTTTTTATGGCAATCTATTGACCATCCCGAGTTGAAAGAAGATTGCATTCGTTTTTGTGATTTTGAAAATGAGGAAGAGTTTCAAGATTATGTTCATTTAAATTCTGTTCTCATCGATCCGAAAGATAACAATTTGATTGTTTCTTTTGCCGCTAATTCCAGTATTATGAAGATAGATCGCCAAACAGGTCGGATTCTTTGGAAATTGGGGGGGAGGAATGATCAATTCGGATTAAAGAAAGAACAATTATTCTTGGGACAACATAGTCTTTCTTGGACTATGGACGGATATTTGATGCTGTTTGATAATCACTCTGCGAGCTTTTCCGAATATTTTTCAGAGGAGGACTTTCCTGTTCGCGGGCTTTATAACAGAGCTCGTATTTTGAAATTTAAATTAGATGAAAAGAATAAAAAGGTGATTGATTTTAAAGAAGTTCCCTTGCTTTATCATACCGAATTTACAGGATCGGTTTATCAGTTGCCGTCGGGTCATTATCTGGTTAGCTATGGGCCGAATACGGATATGTCTGTGCAAGAAATGGATCAAACCGGAAAAAATGTGTTTATGTCCCTTAAGTTCTCCTCACAGCTTTTGACATATCGGGCTTATAAATATCCGACTCTTTTTAACGAAAAAAATAAAAAAGATCTTGCAATTTAAAAAAAAATAGTGTAAAAAGGGAATCACGATGCACCCGTAGCTCAATTGGATAGAGCATCTGACTACGGATCAGAAGGTTGTAAGTTCGAATCCTGCCGGGTGCGCCATTTATCCCCTTTCCTAATGGTGAGGGGATTTTTTTTGAAAAAGAATTAGGTAGAGAGAATTCTCTTTACGGAAGTTCGGAAGAAAAATTGATCATTGATTCGAATAAAAGTGACAGGAAGACCCAAAAAAGAGTCTTTTTAGAAACATTGATCATGAGAAGAATAGTGAGCGATAGATATTTTTATGTGAATAAAAATCAAAAAAAGCTTGCAATTTTTTTTGAAAAGGGTGTAAATATACTTTTATCAACAAGCACCCGTAGCTCAACTGGATAGAGCATCTGACTTCGGATCAGAAGGTTGTAGGTTCGAGTCCTGTCGGGTGTGCCATTTCAACACCGGATGATTTTATGTCTCCGGTGTTTTTATGAAATAAACTCTTTTAATTCTTTATTTTATATTTTTCAATTTATTGAATTTATTATACTATTCATCAGATTGTCTTTTTTATTTTTTTATTATTTAAATAACTTGACAAAAAATCGGAACATGATAATCTTAATATAAGGAGTCTTGAAAAGCGGGGTAGAAATGAGTTTCTTAAAATTTTTATTTGGGGGATGGGAAAATTCAAAATCGGAGAGCAAAATTAATCAGCGAGATGAAGAGGGTCGAACGGCCTTCATGAGGGCGGTGAGCAATTTTGATTATGCTGAAATTGATCGATTGTTTCATCAAGGTGCCGATATCAATATGTTGAATGAAGAAGGAGAACCCATTTTAATAGAGCTTTTCAAAAAAAGAGCCCCTTTATGTTGGAAGAAGCCGGATGGATTATCGGAAGAAAATGAAATTCGGATGGACGAACTAGATAAAATGATTATTTATTTGGTTAATTTAGGTGTTGATATTACCCTCAAAGATCGTTTTGGTTGGACACCTCTTTTATATGCAATCGAGCAAAGATAAATTGAATTGGTAAAGTTGTTGATAGATCGAGGAGCCAATCCGAAAGAACGGACAAAAGAGGGAGAAACGCTTCTTCATAAAGCCAGTTATTTGGGAGATAAAGATATCGTTTGTTTTTTGTGTGAAAAAGGTTTTGATATCGATGCGGTTAATTGGAGAGGGCAAACACCGTTAATGCTTGCTCTGCAGGCAAAAAATATGGAGATTGCCTTGTTTTTGTTGGATCGAGGGGCCGGCATTTTTTTTAAAGACAATGAGGGTTGTGGCATTATAGAGTATTTTGAAAAGGAATATTATTTGCTCAGGGGAACCGAACAATTAAAATGCCTTCGATTACTTTGTCAAAAGGGGGTTGATTTAAATGTTCAAGATCAAAATGGTAAAACTATTTTAATGCGACAGATAGACAAGAAAAATTGGAAGATAGTTAATCTTTTGCTGAAATATAATCCTGATGTGAATGTGCAAGATAATTGCGGATGTACAGCTCTTACGAGGGCTGTGGAAAGAGAAAATATTAAGTTGGTGCATCGGTTGTTACGAAACGGGGCAGATGTCTGCCTTAAATATAATCTGGGAGACACCGCTTTTAATCTGGCTGTTAGAATGGGAAATTTATCGATAGTTCAGGAGCTTTATGATAAAATGGAAGAAAAACAAGTTAAGATGGATCCTGATATTTTATTCGATTTTCTTTGTAATATTTCAATCTCTTCCTTAACAAAAGATCATATAAAAGATAAAAAGTTTATTCCCCTCTTGGACTGGTTATATCAAAAAGGGGGCCCTCTGGATTATCAAAGTCAATTTGGAGAGACGCTTTTAATGGAGTGTGTGAAAAGAAATAGCCGAGTACTTGTAGAGGCTTTGTGTCAACGGGGTGTGGATTTAAATCTTCAAGATCAAAACGGCCAAACGGCTCTTATGCATGCCGTATTTAATCAAAATCCGGATTTAGTCCGATGTTTGCTTGAATTTGGAGCGAATGTGTTTATCAGGGATAAAAACGGAAAAAATGCTTTAGAATTGGCACAGAGAAAAAAGAATAAAGAGATAATAAATCTTTTACGCGGAGAAAAATATACCTCCCAATTTTTATCTCAGATGACTTATCGGCAACTGATTGACGGAAAAAACAGTAAAAATCTTTTTAAGACCTTGAAAGAGTTGGATATCTTGGGACGTGTTTTTGAGTGTGAACAAATTGACACTTATGAAAAATTAAAAAGTGTCTATTCAAATATAACAAAGTATGGGCCAAAAGAAATCCAACAAGAGCGATTTCAAAAACAGCTCAGAAATGGCTTTATTTCAAAACAAATACAACTGAGCCGATCGAAGTCTCAACAATGATCAATCATCTGTGCCTCTCGGGGTGACAAGAGGCCGGTCGGACAGAAGAGAGACTCTGATGCCCTTATGTCGAGTAGATTTGTGGTGTGTGCGTAGGATAAAGCGGTTTTATTGTGATCGTCAGTGAGCACAAAAAATATTTTATAAAAACGAAAAGTGATGAGAATGTGTTGTCGCATATTCGGGCCCATTTAAAGATGAAATTTGGTATGGCGAGCGAAGCGAAACTCTGTTGATTGAGTGAGTCGGAGAACAGAAGTTTTTTGTTTTTATGGTATTTTCTCTCAAAAGAGCCGTGTATAAAGTGCGTTAACGAATAAAAAGAATATATGAAATTTCTGATCTTGAGATGATTAAAACGAGAAAATGGTCTCAAATAAATGAACGGAACGATACGGGCCCGATTACTTGAGATAATCGTTCGGTAGATGGAGCTTTATTTGTTGCGAGAGAATATCAATAACTTTTTGAAGCGTTTCCTCTCTGGGACCGTCCGTCAAAATGATATTCCATGTAATGGGGCCTGTTTTGAGGGTGAGTTGTTTTTCGAGTTCGCTTTCTTTTTTAACGTCGGACGGATTTCTTTTTCTGGTTTTGACACGTTCCGTTCGGACACTTAAGGGGGCATCCATCCAAAGTCCGATAAACGGAACCTTCATTTCTTTGGCAAGAGCCATAACGGATTTTCTTTCTTTTTCATTATAAAAAAGAGCATCCAAAATAACACATGAGCCGATCTTAAGGGCGGTCTTGGCTTGTTGTTTTAAAACATCATAGACGACTTTCTCAAAAGCCGGGGTGTTGTAAGTTGGATTCATGCGATCTGTTAGGCTGATCCCCTTGATCTGTTTTCGGATCACATCATCTCTTAAAATAACCGCACCGGGAGCCGGATCCATTAAACCGCCTATTTCTCGCGCTATTCGAGATTTTCCACTGCCGGACAGTCCGCCACAGGCAATCAGCAGGGGCTTAAAAAAAGTCATAAAATGGCATGCCAATTCAAAATATAATCGGGCAGATTCGACTGCTTTTTCTTTTTCAACACCTGATAAAAGAGTTGTTTTCTTGGCGCAAATGGCGGCTCTTGAGGCGGCACGCATGGACTGATAAAGAGGCATTAACGGAATCCCTTCAATATCGTTCGTATAAGCCATATAGTGATTGAAAAGCATATTGGCCAGTCGTCTTAATCCCTTGGCCTCCAAATCCATTGTCAGAAAAGCCAGATCGTACAATGTGTCAATTGTATCCATGGATTCGTTATATTCAACGGGACTAAAAAACAAAAATTTTTTATGGTCATAGGCAATATTAGAAAGCAATAAATCGCCATGACATTTTCTGACATGCCCCCCCTTTTGACGAACGGTGATTAAACGGGCATTTTTATTTAAATTCTCCAAACTGTTTTTCGTTAGTTTGTTTATTTGCTTTTTATCAAAAATATCCGGACAAAAACAAGATAAGATTGACTCATTTTCCAAAATAGTCTTTTTAAGAATTTCTTCTCCCCAACGATTATGAAATGTTTTTGCTTTGGAGTGTAATTCTGCTAATTTTTCAGCTAAATCCATCACTTCAAAGCGATCAAAGTCAGGAGACGGAAGCTTGTTTTCTAAAATTGATTCGGCGGGAATACGTTTCATAACCAAAACCGTATCGATTTCTTTCCCTAATTTGCCTCCGATTCGAATTTTCCCATTCTTCAGTTGTTTGATCGGTTTAAGTCCGATAATCAGATGGGGTGCATAAACGGTACTTCGTTTCATCTCTTGCAAACAGGCCAGCTTGCGTTTTTCCGGCGTTGAAAAGTCAATATCGGGATACAAAACGGATCGTTTCAGTTTGTAGACATAATCTCCGGCCAGAAATAAAAAAGCAATATGAGATTGAACTTGAGTGACCTTGCTTACCCCATGGGGATATGATGCAGGATCGGATAAAGCATCTACAATTTGTTGTTGATCATCTAGAATCATTTTTATTTTCTTTCAAATAGGGTTCCGGATGAATGAGAATATCCGCATTGGGATATTTCTCGCGAATGCCGGTTTCGATATACTCGGTTAAATTATGAGCTCTTTTTAGGGTTAATTGATCATCCATTTCAACGGTCAATTGAATAAAGACGGAATCTCCCGAGGATCGGGTCTTTAAATCTCGAATATTAATAACCTCCGGATAAGATAAAACAATATCTTTGATCCCCCGTCGAAACGAATCGGGAAGTTCATGATCCATCAGCATATCAAAAGATTCGCGAGAGACTTGATAAACAACAAAAAGCAGGTACAGACTAACCCCGATTCCAAACAATGAATCAATCCAATAGAGTTGCCAATAGTGGGAGGCAATCATGGAGACAATGACCCCGACATTCATTAAAATATCACCGGTATAATGAGCCTGATCCGCCTTAATGGATAAAGAGCCTGTCTTTTTTATGACATATGATTGGAAAAGAACCAAGCAAATGGTCCCGATAATAGCGATAATGGTCACCAAAACACCAATACTGATTCTGGAAAGAGGGGTCGGGTCCATGAATCTGGAAATTGATTCGACCAGCAAAAAAAGGGAGGCAATTAAAATAATGAAGGCTTGTATCAATCCCCCCAGCGCCTGTGCCTTTCCGTGTCCGAAACGGTGTTGCTTGTCGGGGGGTTCAATGGCCTGTTTAACCGCAATAAAATTAACGGCCGATGTCAGTAAATCTTGACAAGAATCAAACAAACTTGAGAGAATGGAAACAGAGTGCGTAAATAGGTAGGCAACAAGTTTAGCCATCACCAAAAGAACCGCCGTCAGTACCGAAGCGATACTGGCCAACTTCATTAAGCGTTCGTTTTTCTTTTTTCCCGATATCATTTCATCATTATATAATCTTTTTTTTGTTTTTTCCATAGATTTTTGATAAAATACATCTATATTATTTAGTAAAGAAAATACAAAGGAATATAAAAATGACAACAAATCCGTATGAATTATTGGGTGTATCTAAATCGGCCTCTGCCGATGACATTAAAAAAGCTTATCGCAAACTCGCTCGGACATTGCATCCCGATGTTAATCCGGATAAAAAAGCGGGTGAAAAATTTAAGGCCGTTACAGCCGCTTATGAATTGCTTTCCGATCCGGAAAAAAGACGGCGTTTTGATGCCGGAGAAATCGATGCCGATGGAAATCCGACCCCGTTCGGAAGTGGGGCTTATGATCGTTCCGGAGGTGGATTCGGACAGGGGTTTTCAGGTTTTAATACCGGTGGAACCCGATACGAAACACATTCGATCAATCCGGAAGATCTGGCTTCTATGTTCGGAGGCGGGGGATTTAACTTCTCGGATTTGTTCGGGATGGGCGGAGCCGGTCGTTCACAAAGAGGCTTTAGGGGCGGATATGAGGCCCCCGGCGGACGAGATGTTTCGTATGAACTGAATATCCCCTTTAACTTGTCAATTACCGGCGGAGAAACAACCGTTCAATTGGCTAACGGAAAAGCCCTTAAGGTTAAAATTCCGGCAGGTGTTCAAACAGATGCCGTTTTACGATTAAAAGGGCAAGGAGAGGTTGGATATGGAAATAAAGCCGGAGATGCTCTGATTAAAATCAAAGTTCAATCCGATCCGCTGTATTCCAGAGAGGGAAATAATGTTATTATGACACTCCCCATCACTTTGAAGGAAGCTGTTTTAGGGACCAAATTGACAATTCCGACTCCATCCGGATCCGTTATTATGAAAATTCCACCCTATGTGAGCTCCGGAGAAACTTTACGTCTCAAAGGGAAGGGTGTGACGGGAAAAGGAGATCTCTTGGTGAAGGTGAGTATCGTTTTGCCGAAAAAACCGGATACGGCTTTGTCCGATTTTGTTAACAACTGGTCGGAACCGACATCCCATCCCCGCTCCTTCTGATTAAGATAGAGGAAAATTTAAGCCAATTTCTTGAAATGCTTGGCGGATCGCATGCTTTTCATTCGCAAGAAGAATAAACTTCTCTTGTGTGATTGGCTGAAGATTTGTGTTGTCTCAAAGGGATCTTGAAAATGTAAACATCGTTTGATTTGAGAGACGTGATGGGGTGTAAATAGGGAATGTTGCGCGTTTTGTTTTCTTTTAACAGAATACGAAGATATCTGATGTCCATATCGGAAGGCCCCTCATCATGAAGGAAACACGGTGTAATATAAAATTTATAGAAATCAGATCGCTCTTAAAACGGTTATCTTTCAAAAAGATGCCTCCGCGTAAAATACAGAAGTGGTTATATAAACATTTTTTATAATTTCTCTCAAAATAGATTATTTTATCTCTTGGCAGACCGCAAAATTTTAACCTATTTGGAGCGCTTTGTTATCCTCACCGCTATATGCTTTCTGAACCACGTATCTAGTGCGTGGTTTTCTAGATACAAAAAAGAAGCGGATTTTAATCCGCTTCTTGCAATATGAGTGATGTCAATGAATCTATCTGTCACGTTTGGATGTGTGCATAATTATCACGTTGCGATTCACACTGTTATCTTTTTCCCATTGAGCTTTATATTCGGAAGGTGATAATTTTTCTTTGCCGAGATTCATTGAAAGGGGCGTATTTGCACAAATAAATTCTCCACCGAGACATAAGGGATTGGGCGCTCCTTTAAGAGATTGAACTTGCGTATTAGAACAGTCATAGTTTCCACCTACATATAAAGGACCGTTTTTTAAACTTTGTAATAAGCTCTTGTTGGCACAACTAAAGTTATGTAAAACAATCAGATTGTGATTGTTAAGATCAGACCTCAGGTCGATAACCTTCGTTTTTTTTGATTGAGGAATGGGGAGTGTTTCAACAACAAAAAGTCGATCGGATGTGTCCGTGTTTGGAAATAAAGAGCCTCCGTTATAGAAACAAGAACTGAGGACACGATTTTGTTTGCCCCATTCTTTTTGATAAGCTTGCGGTGTTAAAAAAGAAACTTGAAGGCGTTCCGCTAGAGGTGTTCCTTCTAATTTTAATCCTCCCAAAATGTATTGAGGAGCCCCTTTTAAAGAGTGAATCTGTGTTTTGCTGATATCACATTTCCCTTTAATGAAAAGCGGAAAATTTTTCATATCGGTTATATCGGCGTTACCGGAACAATCAATATCAGAAACAAGACCGGTATTGCTTAAATTCGGTAAGGCTCCTTCTCGTAAGCTGATCGGTGTCGCCATAACAAAGGGAAGCGTTCGTTCCTCCGTTGATGTCGAGAAGTCATGAACTCTGTTTTCTGTATCTCGTATTTTCATTTTATTCTCCTTAAGATGACCTTTCTTAGAATTATATATTTTTTTGTTTGTTTTGGCAACTTTTTTTATGAAAAAAATAAAAAATCTTTATCGATTTTTTTGACTTGAATTTATTTTTCTTTAATGAGATAATTCCCTAAAAAAGGAGAGGTTCCATGAAACAAAATATTTATAAAATGCTTTGTGTGGGTTTTATCGGGTTGATCGGATTCGTCCCCGTCTCATCTCGGGCGGCGGATATTGTTTTGGAAAAACCGGATATGAGCGGCGGTATTTCTTTGGGTGAAGACATAAACCGCAGAGAAAGTCGTCGAGAGTTTAGTCCGGAAAAAATTCAACCGCAAATTCTTTCAAACATTTTTTATGCGGCATTTGGTATTTCTCATGATGGTAAGCATACGATCCCGACCGCGAGAAATCAGGAAAATTTGGTTGTCTTTGCCGTTATGCCAAACGGTGTTTATCGGTATAATCCGAACAAACATCAGTTGGAGGAAATATCTTCTCAGAACTTAATTCCCCTGTTGGCAACACAGGATTTTGTGGAGGATGCACCGCTTAACTTGGTTTTTGTCGGATCTGATCCGAAATATTCCCCTCTTCATGCCGGTTCCGCATATCAAAATGTGGCCCTTTATGCCGAAGGTGTCGGATTGAATAATGTCGTGCGCGGGGCTTTTGATAAGGAAAAAATGGCACAAAAACTCGGACTGAAAAAAGATGAATTCGTCATTATCAGTCAGACAATCGGCTATCCCTATAAATAAAATTAGTAAAAGAAAGAGGTCTTTTGAAAACGACAGATCAACTCGGAATAGCCTTTTCGAGAGGTGTGTTCTCAAAGGTTGTTAGAGTTATTTTACTGTTGTTTCTCAGATCGAGAATATTTATTAGGTTGCCCAATAAAATAATTGTGACGTTTGTTTAATTAGATCCCCCTTGCGGTGTATCTATTTTAACCATAACACGGGATATCCTTCTGAATATTCTGATCAGAGAGCCTTATGTCTGCTTTATCTGTCATAATAATCATTTTAAAATTCATGAGATTTTAGATGAGGGATTAGAAGTAAAATCAATCAGATAAAATTGAAAATTTCTTATCAATATTGTTCCGGATAGAAGTCAGATCTTCTTTGAGTTTTATCAGTAGATTGATGGGTTGATCGGAAAGGGTGTTTAACAAAAATTCTTGTAGCCTTTCTAAAATATGTTCTTCTTTTAAAATTTTAAAGGTGGCTACATAGTTAAAATGGTAAACCCATGCGAAAAAAAGAAGAACTTGATCAGCAAATGTGTTGAGATCCGAATAAATAACATATTCTCCTTTGAGGGCTCTGGATAGGGCTGTTGATGTGGCGGGAAGCGTTTGGGGTCGTCGACAAACCGAAAGGGGGGTCTCAAAATAGCGAAGATTGCCGAGTGTGTCGGCATCTCTTGTAAATCCAATCGCTTTTTGAATAAGATCCTTTTCATGATTTTTTGAATTTTTATACAGCAAATTCATTTCTATAACCAGTTTTTGAGTGGCCGGAGAAAGATTTTGAAAAGTAAAATTCGTTTCTAAATCATTTGAATCTCGTTCGATCAGGTCATTGTTTGTTTGATCATGCAACATAACACTGATTAAAATAAGAGGATCTGTTATGTCGTATTGCCTCTTAATAAATGTAGCTCCTTCCGGCCCGTGAAAAAAACGATGATCCAATGCCTCGTAGTCTTTCTCAAAAACACGCGCAAAATCATGAAAAAGTAAAGCGTTCATGAAGCGTTCTCGGTCACTTGAAGAGAGATTGGCCAACGTCTTTTCTTCGGAGAGAATTATTGCTCCCGTTTCTAAAACATGACGGGTGTGCGTATACTTTTCTTGAAGCCACTTTTTATTGGGTTTTGCATAAGTCCCAGCCTGAATAGATGACACATGAAAAACTTCTTTTAAGTAATTTTCATAAAGTGTATACATTTGTTTTTAAACTCTGGTTTTAGTTTATTTTAAAAAGATGTCAGACAGTCTGTAAGCCGGGTTCTGTAATCGATAATCATTCGTCTTGGAAGGGCATTGCTGCCGTTCTCCGGCGACCTACCTCTTGACATCGGGGCGGGAACTCCCCTTTTAACAGGTTAATAACCGTGTATGTCTTTACTTGGTCTTGCTTCCAATAGGGCTTGTCATGCCATCTTTATTGCTAAAGATGCGGTGAGCTCTTACCTCGCCGTTTCATCCTTGCCGATCTAAAATCGGCGGTTTATTTTCTGTGACGCTTTCCGTCGGATCACTCCGCCCGGACGTTATCCGGTATTGTGCTCCCGTGAAGCCCGGACTTTCCTCTATATATCAATTTCTCGAATATAGCGATTATCCGACCATCTGACACGGGGATAGTAATAAAAAAAAATAAATTTGTCAAGGAAATGTCTTTCTTATTGCTCAAGATTTTTTTTTATGCTACACACATAAAAAATATATTTCAAAAGGAGATATTATGAATTTTTCTTCTCAGGTGACGGTTCTGTCTCATCCGTTGGCGGCTCATTACCTTTCTCTTTTGAGAGATAAGAATACCTCTTCGGTTGTTTTTCATCATGCATTTCATCAATTGGGGACGCTTTTGCTTATTGAGGCTTTTAAAGAATTACCCTTAGAACATTTTCCGGTTGAAACCCCTTTGATGCCTTGTGACGGATTACAATTGGATTCCGCTTATACCTATATTTTGGCGCCTATTTTGCGTGCCGGATTGGGCCTCGGATCCATTGCTGCCGATCTTTTACCGAATGCAACCGTCTATCATATCGGAATGTATCGAGATGAACAAACACTGTCTCCCGTTTGGTATTATAACAAAACGCCCGATCGATTGACGGATCAAAAGCCGGTTAAGGTATTTATTTTAGACCCCATGTTGGCAACCGGTCACTCGGCCGAAGCGGCGGTTGAGTTGTTTCTGGATAAGGGTGTTTTAGAAAAAGATATTATTTTTGTGAGTGTTTTGAGTGCTCCCGAGGGAATAGAGCTCTTGACGTCTGCTTTCAAAGAGTTGCGTGTGATCACGTCTCAAATTGATGCAACTTTAAATGAAAAGGGATACATTTTGCCGGGATTGGGAGATGCCGGTGATCGTCTGTTTAATACGGTGAAGTAATTTTGTTCCCTTATTTTATAATCGGATTGTTTGGGAGAATATGCCTCTTTTGATTGGACGGGGTCCCAAGTAAAAGATTTTCGGATATATTTTTGGATTTGACGTTAAATCATATGGATCGCGTGATTTGAACAGATGACTTTTGTCAGAAATCTTATTATGGTTTATTTAAACAAAAGAAATTTTTTATAATATATTGTTTTATAACAATTTTACATGTGGTATTATAATACCGCTTGAAAAACGCTTAAAAAACAATGAAAAAGAGCTTGACAAAGATGTTTTTTTAGGATATAAAATCCTGTCTTTAGAAAGAAAAGGATTATTGAAAATGACAATGAAAACAACTAAAACAATTAATCCGGCAAACAGCGATATCAAATGGTATCTGATCGATGCTGAAAATTTGGTTTTAGGTCGTTTAGCCAGTCAGATTGCAACGATTATTCGTGGTAAACACAAGGCTTGCTACACACCGACTCAGGATTGCGGAGATTATGTCGTCGTCGTTAATGCCGAAAAAGTTAAATTGACAGGCCGTAAGATGGAACAAAAAATGTACTATCATCATACGGGATATATTGGCGGAATTAAAGGTGTTTCTGTTGCAAAGCAACTTGAGGATCATCCGGAGCGAGTCTTAATGAAAGCGGTTGAGCGAATGATTTCTCGTGGGAAATTAGGTCGTCAACAGATGAACAAACTTCGTATTTTTGTCGGCCCGGAGCATACACACCAGGCTCAAAATCCGATTACGTTGGATATCGGGTCTAAAAATCCAAAGAATAAAAGGAGCGCATAATGGTGACTAAAATGACACAAAAAGCCTCATTGGCTGATTTGAAACAAGAAGTCGCTTCAAAGTCAAGCGATGTTAAAGCAGAAACAGTACAACGGGCTCCTAAAAAAGACGCTTTGGGTCGTTCTCAATCTGTTGGTAAGAAAAAAGATGCCGTTGCTCGTGTTATTATTAAACCGGGTTCCGGTAAATTTGTTATTAACGGGCGTTCTTTAGAGGATTATTTCCCTCGTCCCGTGTTGCGTATGGTTATTAACCAACCGTTTGCCGTCACAAACCGTGAGGGTCAATTTGATGTTCAATGTAATGTTCATGGTGGCGGGTTATCCGGTCAAGCTTATGCTTTACGTCATGGAATCAGTCGTTGTTTGGATTTGTTTGAACCGGATTTACATACGACTTTAAAGAAAGCCGGATTCTTAACACGTGACTCTCGTGTTGTTGAACGTAAAAAACCGGGTCTTTCCAAGGCGAGAAAGCGTTTCCAATTTTCAAAACGTTAATTGGTTGTTCTATTTTTGGAAAAGGCGAGTCATCGAAAAATGGCTCGCTTTTTTATGTCAATATAAAATTTTTTTCTCTAAATAATGCGTTTATCTCTTGAAAATCAAGGAAAAGAAACTTGAAAAATGAAAAGAGAATGTATAGAATATCCGTATGTTAGAAGATTTTCCTTTTATTGTTCAAAAATCAGATGGATTTGTTTTAACCGTGCGTGTTCAACCGAATGCCAAGCGCTCGGGCTTTGAGGGAATTTATGAAAAAACAGCGTTAAAAATTGCTCTCAAGGCTCCACCGGTTGATGGAAAGGCAAATGAGGCTTTAATTCAATTTTTGGCAGATTTTTTTGATATGCGTAAAAAAGATGTTGAGCTTATTTCCGGTCAGACAAGTCGTTTAAAACGGGTATTTTTACATTCTAGGGGAGATGATCAAAACAACTTGATAAAGCATTTTCAAACTATTTTATGATTTATTTGAAAAAAGTGATTAAATAAAAAGTGTTCGGATAGAAATATTTTTTCTATATTGAAAAAATCATGACATTTTTCTTTCTTTTTTGTAAAGAAGATCGTATATAGTATCTATGGATTATATAAAAAGGGAGGGAGATATGTCATTTTTTAGATCAGTTCCGATTGTTATTTTGGCGTTAACATTTGCGGCTTTCGGTATCAGTACGGGAGAATTTGTTGTCCCCGGATTATTGGTTGAGATCAGTAAGGATTTTCAGATCCCCGTTAATCAAACGGGCTTATTGATTACGGCTTATGCGTTGGGGGTTGTGATCGGAGGGCCGATTGTTGCCGCATTGACATTGAAGTTTGATCGTAAAAAAACGCTTATCGGATTGATGAGCGTCTTTTTAATCGGAAATTTAATGTGTGCTCTGGCTCCTTCTTATTCGGTTTTGTTTGTCGCGCGTATTATCACGGCGTTGTGCCCCGGTGCGTTTTTTGGCCTTGCAACGGTTGTGGCAACGCAATTGGCTGATGAGAGTGCAAAAACACAGGCTGTTGCTTTGGTATTTATCGGAACAACGTTGGCAAATATGTTGGGTGTTCCGTTAGGAACTGCTCTTGGCTATTTCTTTAGTTGGCGAGCTATTTTTTGGCTTGTTTCATTGATTTCTTTGCTTTCTATTTGGGGAATTTGGAAAAAACTACCGAACACCTTGACGGTAGAAAAACAAGTGCGGGTGTTGGATGAATTTAAAGTCTTTAAAAAACCGCTTGTGTTGATTTCATTTCTTTTATCCGCTCTTTTGAATGGTGGTTTTTTTGTTTTATACACATACATTACGCCTCTTTTAACCGATGTTCTCTCCGTTCCGACAAAGGGCGTGAGTTTGGTTCTGTTTTTGTTGGGGATCGCTTTGCCGATCGGTACGTTTGTCGGTGGAAAATTAGGAGATAAAAATACGATTCGTTCTCTGATGGGTCTTTTCGGATCTTTGATCCTTTTGGAGGTTTTCCTCTTTTTAGCTATTCCAAATACGACTTTGGGTCTTGTTCTCTTGTTCTTTTGGAATACGCTTCTCTTTACGACAACCCCTATTTTACAAGCCATGTCCATTGAAAATGCAAAAGAGGCGCCTCATTTGTCTTCAACTTTCAATCAAAGTGCTTTTAATATCGGAAATGCGGTTGCGGCAGCGGTTGGCAGTTTTGCTTTACATAATGAAATGCCCATGAGCTTTTTACCATTGCTTTCTATCGGATTTTTCTCGATCGGCTTGCTTTTTGTCTTGATTTATCGGTTTTTAAAAATAAAAGAATCGGATAAAAGTATTTAATCGAGCTTTTTATTAAAAAACCAGCCGGCAAACGTTAGGGTGATAATACTGATGATCAGAAGAGGGATGATGTTTTCCCAAATCATGGGGCCGGTAATGTCTTTTAGGAAGATTCCTTTCATCAGATTGAAAAAATAAGTAAGCGGATTGATTATGCTTAACTTTTGCAGAAAAAGAGGCATATTTTCGATCGGAGCAACAAATCCGGATAGAAGAAAAGTAGGGGCAAAAAAGGCAAAAACCCCCAAGATGGCTTGTTGCTGTGTTTGGCATAGTGTGGAAATAAACAGACCGATACCGGCAATCGAAATAAGAAAAACAATAATGCTGAGGTATAAACTGACAAAGGATCCGGAAAGGGGAAGATCAAAGAATAAAAGACCGGCACCGATCATGAGAGAAACGTCTAAAAGAGCAATTAAAAGAGCCGGAATTGTTTTTCCGATTAAAATTTCCGTTGAGCTCAAGGGAGCCACAATAATTTGATCGAATGTCCCTTGTTCCTTTTCTTGAGCAACGGCTAAAGCCGTAATGGCTAACATCATAATTGTGGCAATAGCTCCCGTCAGAGAGATGATAATAAACCATTGATAGTTTAAGTTGGGATTAAACCAGTGTCGAATATCTATGGTAATTTGGGGTTCCGGAATACTGATATCACTCAGCTCATATTGAAATGCGTTGACAATTTGAGTACTGTATCCCATGACGATTTGAGCTGCGTTAGATTTACGTCCATCTAAAATGAATTGAAGGGTTGCCGGCTTTTGGGCATAAAGGGTTCTGCTAAAATCAGGGGGAATGGTTAATCCCAGATAGACTTTCTGAGTATCAATGAGATTTTTAAAATCAGATTCGTTATCAACATGATAAACCGTATGGACGGTGGGTGTATTTTGAAATTTATCTGACAGGGAGCGCGAAATGGTTGTATTGTCCTTGTCGTAAATAACCATGGAAATATTTTTTACTTCAAATGTGGCCGTAAAGGCAAAAATCGTTAGCTGTAAAAGAGGAGGTAAGAGAATCATAATACGGTTACGCGGATCAGACCAAATAATCTGAAACTCTTTTATAATTAGGGCCGAAATATAACTCAGGCGATTGAATAATTGTTTAAACATTTATTCTAACCTTTCTTTTGTTATTTTATACATAATAAAAAATAAGAGTAAGGCGCCGATCAGCAAAAAGAAGCTTTGCGGTAAAATAATACTCCAAATATTTCCGCCTAAAAATAAATTGTTGATGGCCGGCGCAAAATAACGAGCCGGAATAAAATAGGTGATCCAGCTAATGGCTGTCGGCATGGAAGAAATTTCAAATAAAAAACCCGAGAGCATAACTGCCGGTAAGAAGCCCAACATGGCGGAAGTAATCGCTGCTAAAAATTGATTCTTTGCTAATGTGGAAACAATAAATCCTTGCCCGAGTGCCGTTGCTATAAATAAACTGGACACAATCAGATAAACAATAAAGGAACCACGAAAAGGAACATGAAATACAAATACACATAAGACCGTACAAAATAACGTAGAACAGAGGGCTAATCCGTAGTAAGCAATGTATTTGGATAAAATAAAATCCATTTTGCTGATTTTGGTTGTCAATAAGGATTCCATTGTCCCTCGCTCCCATTCTCGAGAGATAACAAGAGCCGTTAAAATCATGCCGACCAGTGTCATGATGATGGCAATTGATCCGGGGAGAATAAAATTTCTGCTTTTTAACTCCGGATTAAACCAAATGATTGGTTCTATTTGAATTTGTGTTGGAGCGGTGATACTCTGTTCTTGCATAAAAATACGTTGCCAGTTTGATAAAACTCCTTGGGCATAAGAACTGATGAAAAGAGCGATATTGGGATCCGAGGCATCGGATAAAACTTGTAAATGAGCCGTGTTATTCGGATCTCCGATATTTTTTGCAAAATCATTCGGAACAATTAAAGCTGCTTTAATATCTCCGCGAACAAGGGCCGTTTGAAGATCTGATCGATTTATATAACGGATCACATCCAAATATTCTGTTCCTTTGAAACTATCGATGACATCATTTGCCTGATGATCGTATCCCTCTACCAGTAGTCCCAATCTGATTTTGTTATTATCCAAATTGACGGCATAGGCAAAAATTAAAAGCAAAATAAGCGGAAGGATAAACGCGATTAAAATACTGCTGGGATCTCGTATAATTTGAAGCGTTTCTTTTTTAACCAGTGGCCAAACATATTTCATTTTTTGACCTCATGCTTTTGATCATACTCACAAATGAGTCGAATAAATGCATCTTCCATGGTTTCTCCTTGCTTTTTTAACTGAGAAGGAGATCCGATACGAATGGCATTTCCTTGATAAATCAATGCAATTCTATCACAATATTCTGCTTCATCCATAAAATGGGTTGTCACCATGACCGTTACCCCTTTTTCAACCATGGAATTGATATGATTCCAAAATTCTCGACGGGTGAGGGGATCAACACCGCTGGTCGGCTCATCTAAAAACAAAATAGGAGGATTATGCATAATAGCACAGGCTAAAGCCAGACGTTGCTTATATCCCAACGGAAGAGTACCGGATGGGGTGCCCAGATAGCGAGATAAATTAAAAACATCTATCATTTGATCTATCCTGTTTTTTTTATCACTCCCTTTTAACCCATAAATTCCCGCAAAAAAACGAAGATTTTGTAAAACGGACAGAGGGCTGAACAAAGAAAATTTTTGAGCCATATATCCTAATTTTGATCGGGCCTTTATCGGATCAATATTCATGTCAATTCCCGTAATAAACGCATTCCCGCTTGTTGGTTTGGATAAGCCGCACATCATCTTGAACGAGGTTGATTTTCCGGCTCCGTTTGGTCCCAAAAGGCCGAATATTTCTCCTCGTTTTATCTGAAAAGTGATATCGTTCGCTGCCGTAAAGCTCCCGTATTGTTTTGTTAGGTGATCAGCTTCAATCATAACAGCGGTGGTTTCTGAAACAGAAATATTTTGAGCCACCAGTGATTCGTGCATGGGAGCTCCCCCCAATATTTTAATGACGGCATCTTCAAAACGAGGCGTTGTTTGCTTTAAAAAGGGGTCATATTTTTGTTGCAGGTTTTTATCCGTCATAACGATTCGAACCGAATCCCCTTGTATGACGGCATCGATAATCGGTTTTTGACTTTTGAGTATTTGTCTTAACAGACGGCGGTTATTTAAATGCGTGTTTTGTGTTAGGAAAACAGAGCCGTCTAAAGAGTTTGTCAGTTCTTTTGGGTTCCCTTGAAAGAGAAGTTTCCCGTCGTTGAGGAGTAAAATTTGATCAAACTGTTCCGCCTCATCTAAATAGGAGGTAGACCACAAGACGGTTATTCCGGATTTTGTCAGATCTCGGACAAGCTTCATTAATTCACGTCTTGAAATCGGATCAACCCCGACACTTGGTTCATCCAATAATAAAAAATCGGGGCGTCCCAACAGTGAACAAACCAATCCGAGCTTTTGTTTCATTCCGCCGGACAGATTACCGGCTAATCTTTCAGTGAAAGGTGTTAAATTGGTCATTGCCAATAATTGTTTAAACGACGTTCTTTTTTCCTGTTCGGTTAATCCGTTTAAATCTGCATACAGATTCATATTTTCGAGAACCGTCAGATCCTCATAGAGACCGAACTTTTGCGGCATATATCCTGTTTTTTGGTGTAAATCTTTTGTCTCGGTGACGGGATCCAAATCGAGGACTCGAATCTTTCCCTGAGAAGGACGCAATAATCCTAATAAAAGACGAATGAGGGTCGTTTTCCCGGCTCCGTCCGGACCAATGAGGCCGGTTATTTTCCCCCTCGGCAGAGTGAAGGTTATGTCATCTAAGGCCGGTTTTGCTTCCGGAGAAAAAGCTTTAGTCAGATGGGAAATTTCGGCAATAGATTTTATCATTTGGGTAGCGCTTTAATTGTGACGGGCATTCCTTGCTTTAAATAATCATCCGGATTATCGATGATAATTCGAGTTCTATACACCAAGTCTGTTCGAAGGGTACCGGTTTCAATATTTTTAGGCGTAAATTCGGCTTGAGGAGAAATAAAGCCGACACGACCTTTATAGATTTTATCGGTTGAGTCTGTTAAAACAGAAACAGGAGTACCGATTTTAATGCGTCCTAAATCTGTTTCTTGAATATAAGTCCGAACCCACATTTTTTCGTTTAAAGAGATGGAATAAACAGGTAATCCCGCACTTAAAATTGTTCCCGGTTCTAAAATACGAATTAAAATGATCCCATCTGACGGGGCATATAAAAAGGTGTCATTAAGAGCCGTTTTTGCTTCATCGACTACAGAATCCATATATAACACGGTTGCGGCGGTTTTATTTTTTTCCATAAGCAGATCATCACATTCTTGAACGGATATTGTTCCGCTTTTACAAAGAGGTAAACGCCGATTTTGTTTGATTGAGGCGTTTTCGGCTTCTACTTTGGCTTGTTTTAGTTGGGCTTGCGCTTGATTCAGATCATTTTGAATGGGTTCCGGATCTAATTGCGCCAGTAAATCTCCTTTTTTAACGTGATCTCCTTCTTCAAAAAACATTTTCTCAAGCCGGCCGTTTACCCGAAAGGCCACATTGACTTGTCGAATATCCACATTCCCGTAAAATGTCAAATCGGTTGTTTGTTGCGGACGAATAACAAAAAAATACCAAAGAGCTCCACACAAGCCGATAAGCAGACACAAAAAAAATACTTTTTTGAAAAATAGGACACTCGTGAATTTAAATTGCGACATGAATATCTCCTTTTAAAACCGCTTTGATTATATCTTGCTTTTTAAAGGGGTGTCAATGTCGGATTTTGAATTATTTTTATCCGTTGGCGGAATCTTGTCTTTTTCCGTGAAAATATACTCAAGTAATTGATCAATCAAACGATATCCGTTTTTGGGATTTTGATCCCATTGATTTAAATGATTTTGAATACAGGTCAAATATTTCATATAAACATCATCCGGCATTGTTTTTAAAAACGTATAGAGTTTTTCCGTTGTTTCGAATTGACTTCTATCGATAAAGCAATCGGGTGGTACTTGATCTGTTATATCAGGGGCTCCGAGGTAGACGGGAACTGCCCCTCCCAGCATAACATCATAGATTTTTTCAGAAATATATCCGGGGAATCGTGTGTTTTCATAAGTTAAAATAAATTTTGCACGTTTGACCGCATCTGCTTTTCGGGGAATATATCCTTTATAAACATCATTGAATTTTTTGGCCGCCGGTTTGGATAACTTTTCCTTGATTTTCTCCCAGCCGGAACCATACATTAAAAAATCATCGGGTGCATTTTCTAAAAGCCAAATAGAATCATCTCTGCGTTGCTGATAGATAAATTTTTTATTGGATTTATATAGATTCGTGGCGATTTGTGTTATTAAAATATTTTTTTGAGGAAGAGTATCAATAATATTGGGAATTGTTTGAGGAAAATCATGAGGAATTTTCAGATCAAATATATTTTGATTATTGATATAAGCTTTTTGATATGTAAATATTTTTTTAAATTGAGAAGTGTATTTCTCAGAATTGGGGAGTTGGGTACTCAGAGGTGTTTCTATTAACCATAGGTAGCTGTTTTCTTTCTTCTCTTTCGGTATTTTCGGAAAATGTTTCCATATGGCAATAATTAAATCACTGTCGTCAATAGAATAATAGGGATAAGTATGCAACTCATACCTTTTTTCAGCCAGTTGTGATCTTAAATAGTTCATATAATGTAACTTTGTAAAAATGCGATCGTTCTTTCCATCGGGCCATATGATTAGGGTCGCTTTTTTTGTTGCCGATGTGGTTGTGACCTGTGGTGAGGTACATAATAAAATAAAAGAGAGCAAGGATAAAAAAATAATACATAAATATTTCATTGATATCCTCTCATATTGATTTGGTTGCCGCTTTTATATCTTTTTAATCCATTATAAAAAAACAAAATACTTCCGATAAATAAAAAGGATATTCCCATGATTAAGTATAAAAAGGAGGGGAGGGAAAAGGTCTTTAGAATCTCAACGGGTAAAATGGAGATAAAGCCGATCGGAAAAACAGTTAATAAAAGTATTTTGGCCCAATCGGAATAAATACTTCCGGGGTAGCCCGACAGATTAAAGAAAATATAAAAAAGTCGTTCGGATAAATCAGAAAAACCGGCAAGCCAAAAATTGAGTGCCGAAAAGAAAAATCCAATGGTTAAAAAGCAAAGAACGGAGCAGATTAAGAAGATCAGAACCAAAAACGCGTTGGAAAAACAAACAAGATTCGAGGCCAAAATTAAACAAAAACCGGTTATAAAATCACCCCATCCGGCAGGATTTGAAACAGAACAGGAGATATGAAAAAGAATATTTTTGGGCGTGAGCAAAAAATGATCTAATCCGCCATTTTCAATTAAATGTGCCATATAAATACCTGTTCCTCTGAAAAATAAAGACCATATTGAAAATGCCGTAATATTAAGACCCGTCATAAACATAAAATCAGAAAATGTCCATCCGTTAATTGATTGAAATTGATGAAACATAACGCCCCAGCCGACAAGCATTATTCCATTACTGATCAACATAAATAGAACACGCAACCAAAATGCCGTCTTTAAAGCATATGACTGTTTCATATTCATTCGAATGAGTTCTAAGAAAAATTTGATTTGATTATCCGCCATTGATTGCAATCCTTTTTCTCAAAAAAGTATAGGAAATATGATTGAAAATCAATAAAATAATAATCCAAAAAAGAATATGAACGCCTGTTTCGAACGCCGCTTGTGGTGTATAGTCATAGATCAGATGAGAAACACCGTAACCGATCCAACCAAACGGAGTGGCCAATGCTATTTCCTGAAGCCACTGAGGATATAATGTGATCGGAAAAAATAAACCGCCCAAAATATATTCTGCCTTTTGAAGAATCCAAAAAAGAGGCAGAGAGTCTTGAAGCCATAAAGTAGATAAACCAATAAAAACAGTACAAAGAGAAATAAAAATACCACTCAGTAAAAGAAGTAAGAAAATCACCGGAACCGCATCAAATGTTTGTGGAAGCTCTCCTCCTTTTAGAACGAGGAGAAAAAGGGCGCTTACGATAAATAAAAGAGGGAGTCTAAATAAAAAGCTTCCCAATCCGCTGAAAAAGTAAATACTGATAACAGAAATGGGTCTTAACATTTTGTAAGCAATATTTCCGGTTTTGATTTCTTGTTCAATTTGATAATGAAGTCCTTCGGGACGACTATATTGCAATAGAGCCCCAATCATTAAATACCAAATAAAGTCCACAGGGTTAATCTGAGCGGTAGCAGAATTTCCGTCTTTCACAATTTGCCAAAATTGATTAAAAATACAAATGAGAATTAAAAGCAGAACAAGTCTTGTCCCGATAACGGGCAGTTGCTTTTTTTGAAAATTAAAAGCTGATTGTATTAGTAAAAAAAATGGTCTCATGGAACGTCTTTTTGATAGAGTTTACGAATAATTTCTTCCAAAGGAGGGTTTTCAATTGTCAAATCAGATACTTGATTAAACGCAGATGATTTTAAAAAATGAGTAATATCTCCAGTTCGTGGATCGAAGTGAAATCGTTGAGAGGTACCATCTTTATGAGTGATGCGAATATATTTCTCCGACATAAATTGCGTTTTGAGACGATTCATCGTTGTGTCCAAAATGAGAGATCCATGGTTGATCAATAAAACACGATGGCAAATCTTTTCAATATCTCCGGTGTCGTGACTGGTCAGTAAAATCGTAATCCCCTTGGCTTCCGATTCTTGTTTTAAAAACGAACGCAACAGAAGTTTTGCCTCAACATCCAACCCGATGGTCGGTTCATCTAAAAATAAAATTTGAGGAGAATGGAGAAGAGAGGCTATAATCTCACATCTCATACGTTGACCTAAGGATAAATCACGGACCGGTCTGTCTAATAATTCAGTGACTTGTAATGACTCGCTGAGCTCTTGCAATCTTTTTTTCTCTTCGGCTTCCGATAAATTGTATGCGACCGCTAATAAATGCAATGAATCACGGACGGGAAGATGATACCATAGTTGAGATCGTTGTCCGAAAATAACACCGATTTGATGACAAAGGGCAGAACGATTTTCCCAAGGATTGATTCCTGCCACGAGGGCAGATCCGCCGGTCGGATATAAAATGGAGGTAAGCATTTTTACCGTTGTTGATTTGCCGGCACCGTTTGGTCCGATAAACGCCACACATTCACCCGCGCGGATTGTCAATGAAAGATCTTGAACCGCTTTTGTTTCTGTGGCTGGTCTAAACAAGCCATGCTCTTTTCGATAGAATGATTTAGACAGATTTTTTGTGATAACGGCATATTTTTCCATTTAGAAACTCCATCGGAGCCAAGTGAATAGAATATTCCCACTGTTATGTCCTCCGGGGATATATGTACTTTCAATAGCCAATTGTTTATATTCAAACCCCAAAATGGGAAGTGGCGCCGGAAATGGAATATAATGAAAATCGGATCGCATGGTTATTCCCAAAACACCTCCCAATGAAACTCGCCAATCATTGGCTTCGTCTAATCCCCACACCCACTGGTAGGCATACCCTGCAAATGGTTCCACATCATTATGTGAATCTTGAAACTCCATCAGAAAAAGGGTGTGCCTGTTCCCGTTGGAATCCGTATATTGCTTTCCTCCGCCGATCCCCCAAGGGCGCTCGTTGTAGCCGTCTGTTTTTTCTTTATCATACATGGCTCTGTTATGCCAAGTATTTATCGGAACAAGTAAAGCCCACTCTCCTTTACAAAGAATGGTTCTAAAGTGATTCCCAACCTTATCCATGAGGGTTGGCTCATTTTTACTTTGAGATATTAACTCCCCCTCGGCATAAACAAGCCCCGAAAATAAAAAGACGGATAAAATAGGACTTATGATAAAAAAAGATATTGTTTTAAAATAGTTTTTCATGAGCTCAGAATATAAACAATTTTAATAAGAATTTCAATCTTTTTGTGGCAAAAACTTTTATAGAACGGTGATGACGGTCTTTTATTCCAAAAGACACCACACGGGGACATGATCGGAGGGTTTGGAGGCCCCACGCATCTCTTTGAAAATGCCTGCATTTTTTAGTCGAGGCTTGAGATCATTTGAAATAAAGATATGATCTAATAGCATGCCGTTGTTTTTATACCAAGCCCCCCCTTGAAAATCCCAAAAAGAATAAAGAGGTTTCTCTTGAGAAAAAGAACGAATCGTACTGCAAATCGGCAGGTTTGTCAGGGTTCGAAAATGGTCTCTGACGGTGGGAAGCATGAGAGCGTTTGATCGGTATAACTCGGGATTATAGACGTCCGAATCTTTTTCAATCACATTAAAATCTCCGCCGATAATCAGTGATTGTTTTTGGTTGAGCAATGATAGAAGATGAGCGTTTAAATGATCCAACCATTTGAGTTTATAGTCTAATCGGGAGGTGTCGGTCGGATCTTTTTCGGGGGGATTTCCATTGGGGACATAGACGGATATAAATGTAATCCCTTGATTTTTTGCCTGAATAAATCGAGCCTGCGGTATTTCTTCTTGTGTGCCCGGCAAAACAGTCAAAACTTCTTGAAGCGGGTAACGTGAGAGAATGGCTACACCGTTAAAAGATTTTTGCCCCGATATGACGGAAAAATATCCCATCTCAGAAAATTCTCGGAACGGAAAAGTTTCATGTGTCGCTTTAACTTCTTGCAAAAAAACAATATCCGGTTTTTGTTCGGACAATAAATTTTTTAAAAGAGGCATTCGAGCTCGAACAGAAGCAACGTTCCAGGATATGACTTGCATTTTTCCCTCTCTCGTGGTAGTGTCACTTTATGGTTAGAATATTTATTTTTTTCTGGATGGTATTATCTCTTTTTTGGATACAAAAAGCAAATGCTTTATGTGATAAAATTCCGATAGAGGTTAAAATTACCATGGAACCGACGTCGGTGACGTATAATCACTCATTATCTCGAAAAGATTTTCCGAGAACGGCAAATAAGCCGCTCTCTCCCAATACGCTGGGATTAACCGTCTCGAGAGTCCGTGTGGAGGCAGATACCATGGCCAGCTCTGTTGGTTCACAGTCGTCTGTTTATTCGGGAATCCCGATAAATAGCCAAAGAAGTTGTGTCGGACTGAACCAAATTCATTTTAAGATTGTGTTGGATACGCTCCAGGTTTACATTGATAAAAAATATCCGATCGGATCCTGTCAATATAATGTGATTAAAGATCACGAAGATTATCATGTGGCGGTGTATCAAGAAGCTATGACTTTTTTTAAGCCGGATATTGAAAAAGCATTAAGAATGGCCGTCGATAAATTAAGACCCGAGTACGTTTATTCAAAGACGCGAGCCAATCAGGTTTTTCAAAAGCAAATTAAACAGGTTTTGACAGAAATTCAACCGGTTTTAGATCATATCAATCAAAAAATTCGTGAAAAAAACGAAGCGATTGATACACCGGAATCATATGCGACTGAAACAAAAAAGTGTCCTTCTTGGTAAAATAAAATCTTACGAATACCCTTTATTCCATAGATATCCCTTTGATATCAGATTTATTTATGTTTGAATTGCGCTTGATAGAGAGATTTATAGGGACCCTCGTGAGATAATAGTTCCGTATGATTGCCCTCTTCAACAATTTTTCCTTCATTGATAACGATGATCTTATCGGCATTTTGAATTGTTGATAGCCGATGTGCAATAACGATAACTGTTCGATCTTGCATTAAATTATCAATGGCTTGTTGAACAATCGCTTCTGATTTATTGTCTAATGCCGAAGTGGCTTCATCTAAAATAACGATCGGGGCATTTTTTAAAAAGGCTCTGGCGATTGCAATACGCTGTTTTTGACCTCCTGATAAAAGCATACCGCGTTCTCCGATTTCCGTATCTAATCCTTTTTCAAGTGAGCCGATAAATTCATCTAAACAGGCCATCTGAATGGCTCTTTTTACTTCTTGTTCCGTTGCATTCAAACGACCCAACATGATATTATCTCTGATTGTTCCCGAAAATAAAAAATTATCTTGGAAAACAACGGCAATATTTTCTCTTAAAGACTCAAGTGTCAGTGATCGAATATCGTGTCCGTCAATAGAAATGGATCCTTGAGAGATATCATAAAAACGCGGAATTAAATTGACGATTGTTGTTTTTCCACCTCCCGAATTTCCGACTAAAGCGACAGTTTCTCCTTGTTTAATTTCAAAAGAATTATCTTTTAATATAGATTTGGATTCTTCATATGAAAAAGAAACGTGATCAAATCGAATTTCCTTTTGAATGCCGGTTAATTCTAAAGCATTTTTTTGATTTTTAATGTGAGCCGGCATGTCAATGATTTCAAAAACGCGCTCGATTGCCATTAAAGAAAGTTGAACGGCGTTAAAATTTTTTCCGATATTTTTAATAGGGGTATAGAGCATCAACATGGCCGTCATAAATGAAACAAAATCACCGGCACTGATCGTTTTATTCGTAATCAAATAACTGCCATACCAAATGGCTCCGGCAATTCCAAAAGCAATGATAATATGCATCATCGGAGAGAGCCAAGCCGTTCGTTGCGTATTTTTAATTGTCAGCTTGAAACTTTGTGTTAAAATATTATAAAATTTGTTTTTTTGATAGGAATTTAAATTATAAGATGCAATGGTTTTGGCGCCGGCATATGTTTCATTGAAAGCTGTTAAAACGGATCCGTTAACAATAACACTTTTGGCTACGATGTCTTTTATTTTTTTTCGGATCAGCGTAACGGGATAAAGGGCGGAGCCTAAGACGATAATGGCAATTATCGCCAATTGCCAAGACGTGTAAAGAAGGACGCCGACTAAAGCAACGGAAGAAAAAATGCGGGTTGTAAAGACTTTGACATTATTGAGCAATCCCGTACAAGCCGTATTGGCATCCGCATCAAAGCGGGTCATGATCTGTCCGGATGAGGTTTTATCCAAATAAGAGGCATCTAATGTCAAGAGCTTTTGATAAAGCTTTTTTTTCATTTCCATCGTAATTTTTCCGCCGGTCCAAGCACTTAAATAGGCAGACCCATATTCTAAGGCAGCTTGAACAAGGGTAAATGCGATGATAAAAATCGGAATAACATAAAGAGGTAAATTAAACGGCGTTTCTGCCCCCTGATCTATAACAACCGTATCCATAAAAGGTTTAAGAGCTAAAGCAATCACGGCATCCAAAGCCCCGATCGGAATGGTGATAACCATGGCTAATAAGCATCGGAACCAATATGGTTTCACAAACGGCCACATCCGTTTATAACTTTCGGAAAGATTTATTTTTTGTGGTTGAATATGCATGAAAAAACCTTTTTAAAAAATTGTTTTTAAGAAATCGTTTTTAAAAAATGGATAATTTGTTCCAAACAAACATCGTTAATGCCATGATCCAAATCAGGAATGAGATGGGGAGCAGGATATTGTTTCGCTTTAGCCAATTCTCGTGTAGAAAGTTGTAGGGCAAGAGGCGGAATAACAGTATCGTTTGCTCCGTGTGTTAACAAAATAGGCAAATGTTGTTTGATGTGTTCGGCGGAAAGGGTCTTGTCAAAAACCAACGGAACAGACGAGAGACTCAAAACGGCTTGAAACGGTTCTGAATGTGTCAATGCCGTATATTGGGCAATAAGTCCGCCTTGGGAAAAACCGGCTAAAATAATATCTTTTGAGGATAGCTGATAGCTTTTTTGGATATGTTCGATATAAGAACGAGCTAATTCACAGGATGTTTGAGCTCTTTTAACCAATTGATCCAAATAGGTTAAAGAAACGGCATTGGGAGAGGTAAAATCATCGAGGGAAAACCATTCATATCCCGAAAAGGGGGGTTTCTTTGGGGCGTTCGGGGCAAAAAAAGCCATATTTTTAAAAGTTTTGGAAAGAATGGGAACAATCCCCATTAAATCATCTCCGCTAGCCCCGTATCCATGGAACAAAAACATGGCCCTTTGGGTCTTTTCGGGAATGGAAAAAGGGCCTGAAAGCATGAAATTCTCCTTGAAAATATCTTAAATATCTGTATGATGGAACATTATAATCTGTTTTCAAGGAGAAAATCAATGAAAAATAACATTTGGATCTTGTCTTTTCTGATTTTGACGGCTCCTTCCGTTTGTTTTTCGGCCTCCAGAACATTAAACGGTATTCCGGAAAACGAACAGCTCGGTATGATGGCCGGATTGGCGTTGGCCTGTAATGCCGGCGGATTATTGGATGATTATAAATTGATCGCCAGTCGGATTATGGCTAATCCTGCGGTGACAAAGCAAGAGGAACTGTCTCTTTTTAGGGGATATGCTCAGGCAAAATTAAAAGCTTATAAAGAGCAAAAAAATGCGCCGGAGGTTTCGTGCGGAGAGGTTTTGGATCGTTTTTCACGCCTTCCGATTTTTCAATCGGTTGTTTATGCCGACGGAACCGTTAAATTGCCGGATGGGAAGGTGATTACTCCCAAACGAAAAACAAAGATGATTCCGGCCAAAAAGCCGACTTCCCAAAAATATTCCAAGGCCGTAAAGCGTCCTAAAAAAAGTCATTCAAAGCAGACGGGCACAGTCAAAAATGTGTCCGATGCGAATCGAAAAAATGAGGTCGTTTCTTTGAAAAAATAAGAGATTTTTTATGAGACCCGATCTTTTAAATCCATTGTTTCGAGAGGTATCAACCCTTAAGGGAATTGGCCCGAAACTGTCCAAAAAGATAGAAAATTGTTGCGGTCGGCTATGATGAAAGGGCGGGCGTTATCGTCATTCCATACGACCAAACCGG
>CALXPF010000003.1 GCA_944390205.1 uncultured Alphaproteobacteria bacterium | reverse complement strand
GGGAAGGTGGAGGGAATGAGTAGGTGGTAAGGGAGAAGGGAAGGTGGGGTGTGGGAGAACGCATGTCATGGGTGTGTCGCAAGGGGGGATGATCGGGGCGTGAGAGAACACTGGTCATAGGCGTGTCGCAAGGGGGACGGGACGATCGGGGCGTGAGAGAACGTAGGTCATGGTCGTGTTGCAAGGGGGAATGATCGGGGTGTGAGAGAACGCAAGTCATGGGTGTGTTGCAAGGGGGAATGATCGGGGCGTGAGAGAACGCATGTCATAGGTGTGTCGCAAGGGGGACGGGACGATCGATGCTTATTTCTCGTCAGAATATGAGCCACAAAAGAGTTCACAAGGGGGCGCGTAGCCGATATCTTGTCGAGACGGACTTATATCGAAAACGGGTGGCCTAGACGAAAAGTATTGTGTCAGGCGGTGTAGCGTAGACCGGCAAACGTGTTGCAAACGGGGCATCCGGCAGACCAGTCGCGCTGTGTGTGGTTGCAGTTAGCACAAATAAAGACACCTGATTTCTCGGTTGTTTCCAGTGCTTTTTCTTCCCATTTTTTTGCGGTTGCTTCGTGATGCCAACCGGCTCTTTCTACATGAGCCATCATCAGAGCCGCTTGTTCCGTCAGAGGATATGTTTGCATATATACGTCCAGATGTTCTTTGGCCAGTCCCCACATTTCGGCACCCATGGCAGAATCGGCCAGCGCCAATAATGAGAGTTTTGCGGTTGGATTTTTTGAAACAAGTTTCTCGACCCATTTTATTTGTTTGGCAGGTGTCTCTTCTTTAATTACTTTTTTAAATGCCAGATAAGTATCCCAGCAGGGCGTTTCTTTCCACGACTGCATTAAAATATCTTTTGCTTTTGACGGATTTTTTTGAGCATAGGCCAAACCGGTTGCCGGATTTTGAGGATCTAACGAAAAAGCCTCTTCGGGACGATCTAAACACAACAAAATAGCTGATTTTTTTAACAAATAATCCGGTTTTGAAATAAGCCCTCTCTTTTTTAAGTCTTCAATTGTTTTTAAAGCGCCTTCCCAATCATTTTGTAAGACTTGAAGATCAAATTGAGCTTGTCGAAGCCAAGAAACGGCCGTGTATTTTTGAGCAGCCCGATTGAGCAGTTTGGAGGCTTCTGTTAAATCTCCTTTTTTCTGAGCCTCTAAAAACAATCCTCGAATACCGGCCAATTCCGTATCCGGATGTTGCAAAAGTTGTTCAAAAATAGCGGGAGTCGGTTCAAAAATAGCTGTCAATAACAGTTGTTCCGTATCCTTTTTTCTAAAGATATTACGTTTTTGATGTAAGATTTTTTCAATCGCCGAATCATTTTGATCCAGAACGGTTTGTAAAGAAAATGTTAAAAAGCCTTCTTTTTTCATCAAGTGTTTGCGGTCGCGTCTTTCTTTAAAACCGAACAACCAACAAAATGGTTTTTTACCGACATGGAGAATGTAGAAAAATAAAGCGACCAATACAACCAATAAAATGATGGAAAGCGTCACTTCATAACCAAAAGCAGAGACGGAAACCATAAAACCGTCCGTGACGATGAGGTATCCGACAAAGACCATGCTGATTGCAAATAAAATAAGTTTTAACATTTCTATTCTCCTTGTGCCTCAAAGGATAAAACAAGTTTTTCAATGCTTTTTTTCGCTCTCAGATAAATTTGGGCTTCTCGATGGAATGAAGACAGCGCGGATTTCATGTAATCGGGAAGCGTATCTGTCAGAGCCAGAGCCTTTTCAATATTTTGTTTTTCAATCTCGTTATGAATTTTATCCAAGGTTTCGATCGGCGTGTTCCCTTTGGGGTTGATTTCCCGAATATCGATTAAGTAAGTCGGAATTGCCTTTAAATAAGCAATAAAACGGGGCTCCGTCACGTGATAATAGGTGATGACGGCTTGTTTCTTATCTTGTCTGAACGTTTTTTCAAGCTCCGACACCGCTTTTAAATGACTGAGGCAATAAGGGGCAAGAGTATTTAAAACATCTTGTATTTTTTGATTTTTGTTTTCTAAAGCATTTATTTTTTCATATTCTTCCAAACAGGGCTCGCCGTTCAAAAAGCGATCTCTTAAAAGCAGAACGTCTCTGAGACTGATGGTCGGAGCTGATGATGTCTGAGTACCCTCTGTCTGTGGAATTGTCTCAAGCGTAGAATCGGAGAGATCCGGATTGAGCGGATTTTGTTGACTCTCCGTCTCATTTGAGGCGACAGAAGATTCATCCGCGACAGATTGAGGGTTATTTAAAAGCGGAAAATCATTTAAGGCCTTTTGTGTTTCCGTCCCTTGCTCGGAAGAAGTTTTATCAACCGGCTGTTTATCGGATATTGGGTTTTGTTCCGCTACAAAAGAGGGAGCTTCTTTTTCTTGTTCGGAAGCGACAATCGGTTCTTTATTTGTCTCTTCTGCATGTATCGAAGAAGGTTCCGATGCTTTTGGCGTAACGACGAGAGCCGGCAGTACTTTTTCGGATTTTTTCTTGAAATCTTTCGGCGCGGAAACCTCGTGGGCTTTCGTTAAAAGATCCGGTTTGTTTGATTTTGGCTTGACTTGAATGGGTTGTAAAGGATCTTTTCTGATTGTTTTCGAAAAGGTGTTATATTGAATCGCCGCACTGGAATGGAAGCGATGGATAAAAATTCCACCGATAATACAAAGAATGGCTAAAATGCCGATCAGAACAGATTTGAGCATCTTTTTTTGCCGGAACGTATTTTTCTCTCCCTCGTTTTGGGGGCGGGAAAGATTTTCTTCTTCAAAACGTATTGAGGTATCGTTATCCATAAACAGGCTCCTTTTTCTAAAGATAGGTTATTATAGGATTAAATGTTTTTAAAAATCAAGAAAAAAGCGATTGCTCAAACAAAAGTGTTGTCGATCCGTTTTTTGTTATCAGAAGACAGACTTTCGTTAAAAAAGGGGAAATTTAATTGACATTTTATGAAAATCGACCCAATTTCCCTTAAAAGGGATAGGGGGAAGACAATGCGTCGGGATTATATTTTCTTGGGGATTATTATCGCATTATGTTTTGTTATCGTGTTTTTGTTGAGAGCCGAGTTTTCCGCTTCTTCTCAAAAAACAGTTCCCCAAACAATTCCAACCGTGTTGACTGTCCCCGTTCAAAAGATTCGACTTCAACCGATTTTATTCCAAAAGGAATATATCGGAACGGTTATTCCCATTCATTCGGTTCAAATTCGACCGTTTATCAGCGGTTTTATAGATCGAGTTTTTGTTAAGGGGGGAGAAAAAGTTAAAGCGGGAGACCAATTGTTTATTCTTCAGCAAGCCTCCTACAAGGCCGCTCGAGAAACGGCTTTGGCTAATGTGATGAAAGCAAAAGCGGATTTAAAAAATGCGCAGACATATCTGGATCGGATCAAAAAAACAAAATCAAGCGCCATTTCAAAAACGGAATTAGATAATGCACGGACACAATATTTATCGGCGATGGCTGCTTTTAAATCGGCGGAGGCCGGTTTAAAATCGGCTTCCGTAAACTATGATTACACGGTTATCAAATCACCTATTGGCGGTGTGATCGGCAATGTGTCCGTCACAAAAGGAGATTATGTTTCACCCGAGGGAAGCCCGTTGGTCGATCTTGTTCAATATAACCCGATACGCGTCTCGTTTTCTGTTCCGAATAAAGATTATTTAGAGAATATGGCAAAAAATAAGGGAAGTTTATGGCACGATTTTCAAGTCAAACTGATTTTGGGGGACGGAAGTGTTTATCCTTTTTCGGGAGAACATCTGTTTATGAACAACCAAGTCTCGTCCGAAACGTCTTCTGTTATTTTATATGCCGATTTTAAAAATCCACGCCGACAACTACTGCCGAATGCTTATGTGACGGTCGTGTTGGAGAAAAAAATACCCTTAGGCGTTTTAATTGATCAAAACCTTGTTTCCTTTGAGCCGGACGGAACTTTTGTCTATCTCATTAAAAACGGAATTATCGCTAAACAAAAGGTTGTTGTCAGTCAAAGTATAGGTCATCAATTTTACATTTCTAACGGATTGGAAAACGATGATTTGGTTATTTCGGAGCCGGTTTCTCAACAGATGATCGGACATCCGGCACAAGGTCAAATACAGACGGCTTTATAGGGAGACGGAATGCAATTATCTTCATTTTTTATTCAAAATCCCAGATTCTCAGGTGTTATTGCCGTTTTGATGGTTTTGTTGGGGTTAATTGCGCTTGTTGTTTTGCCGATTTCTCAGTACCCTCAAATTACCCCTCCGCAAATTGTTGTGTCGGCCAATTATCCGGGAGCCAACGCTTCCGTTATTGTGGACACGGTTGCCGTCCCTATTGAAAACGCCCTTAACGGGGTGGAGGGAATGCTTTATATGTCTTCGACGGCCAATGATAACGGATCATATCAGTTGACAATCACGTTTAATATCGGTGTCGATCCGGATATGGCTCAGGTAAAAGTTGAAAACAGATTGCAACAAGTCACCTCTTTGTTGCCTTCAATTGTCAATCAAGAGGGATTAAGTGTTAAAACTCAGTCAGCCAATATTTTGGGATTTCTTGTGTTCGATTCTCCGAAAGGAACGTATGACAATCTATATTTGAGTAATTTTGCTTACAGTAATATTCAAAATCCATTGGAACGCGTCAGCGGGGTCAGTGACGTCAATATTTACGGCCCACAAAACAGTATGCGGGTTTGGTTGGATCCTCAAAAATTGACGGCTCTCGGATTGGATAGTGACAAAGTTGTAGAAGCCATTCAAAGTCAAAATATACAGGCCGCTATCGGATCCATCGGATCGGCTCCCGCCACGGCCGGTAGTAATTTGGTTTTGACCTTAACGACAACGGGACAGTTAAATACGGTAGAATTGTTTGAGAATATTATTCTATCTGTTTCAAAAGATGGCGGAATTGTCCGTTTAAAAGATGTGGCTCGTGTGGAAATCGGTGCCGACAGTTATGAACTTGAAGCCTCTTATAATAATCAGCCGGCGGTTATTATTGCTCTTAGTCAAACCCCCGGTTCCAATTCTTTGGCAACCATGAAAAATCTCAAAAAGGAGATTGCAAGACTTCAAAAATCATTTCCGCAAGATATGCGATTGGAACTGGTTTATGACGCAACCTCTTTCGTGAGTGCTTCAATTCAAAATGTATTGACAACGTTGGCAACGACATTCCTTTTGGTTGTTTTGGTTGTTTTTCTTTTTTTGCAAAACGGCAAAGCGACTTTTATTCCGGCGATTACCATTCCGGTTTCTTTGATAACGACTTTTGCCGTTTTATATGTTTTGGGCTTTGATATCAATCTGTTAACCTTGTTCGCTCTTATTTTGGCAATCGGATTGGTGGTGGATGATGCGATTATTGTTGTAGAGCGTGTCCAGTATTTAATGAAATTTAAAAAATTGGATAGTCTTTCGGCCGCCGTTCAGGCAATGAAAGATATCGGCTCTTCTATTGTGGCGACAACACTTGTTTTGTTATCTATTTTTATTCCGGTCGGATTGATGGCGGGTATGACCGGAAAAATTTATCAACAGTTTGCCGTGACAATTGCTACCGCCGTTGTTTTATCGGCAATCAACGCCTTGACGCTCAGTCCGGCTCTATGTGCTATTTTTTTCAGCCATCCCGCGCATCAATTGAACAAGCTGACAAAAAAAGAGAGTTCTCTTCCAGACGAAAGAAAATTTTGGGGAGGGTATTTACTGCAAAAAGTTTTTGATCCGTTTAACCGCTTGTTGGAATCATGTCAAAATATCTATTTAAAAATCGTCCGTTTATTGATAACGCATTTATGGATGATGTTTTTTCTGTTTTGTATTGCGGTATCTTTTATTGTTTTCTTGTTTGTTAAAACGCCGACTTCTTTTTTACCGGAAGAAGATCAGGGCGTTTTCTTTGCCAATATCCAACTTCCGGAAACGGCTTCCATCAATCAAACAGAGATTGAATTAAATAAACTGTCCGAAAAAATATTAAAAATGAAAGGGGTTCGCTATTTTATCGGCATTTCCGGAGCCAGTCTTTTGGGCAGTGGCGGTGAAAATATCGGTATGGCCGTTATCGGGCTGGATCCTTGGAGCGATCGAACGGCTCCTGCTTTGTCACTGGAAAGTTTAATGGACCAAGCAAGACGGGACAATAAAAGCTCTTCTTTTGTCTCAATCGATTTTTTTGCATTACCGGCCATTCCGGGGGTTGGTAACAGTGACGGATTATCGTTTCAATTAAATGCAATCAATTCAAATACGACAACTCAAGAGCTTTCGAATGCCCTAGATACGTTGTTGACACAATTAAATAAAAATCCCTCCTTTTCATTTGCTTTCAGTACGTTTTCGGCGGATACCCCCCATGCTTATTTGGAGATAGATCGAACAAAAGCAAAAATGTTGGGTGTTTCCATTTCTTCTTTATTCACTGTTTTACAAAATAATTTGGGTTCACGGTATGTTAATAATATAACATCCGGCGGTCAGATTAATAAGGTGATTGTTCAGGCGGATTATGATTATCGAAAGAGTTTTGAAAATATTGAAAACTTACATGTTCCGACTGATACGGGGGGATTTGTTCAACTCAAAGAACTTCTTTCGTTTAAAATCGTTATGGCTCCTAAAATTATTGATCGATTTAACCAATATCAAACAGCTTCCGTTACGGCGGCGGCCGGATCGGGTGTGAGTACCGGAACTGCCATTGATGTTGTTCGGAATATGGCCTCTTCATTGGGACGGCAATTTCAAATTGCATGGACGGGATTAAGTTTACAAGAGGTGGAAACGAGAGGCTTGGCATTTATTTTGATCGCTTTTGCGTTTGTTTTCGGATATTTGTTTTTGGTGGCTCTTTATGAAAGTTGGCTTATTGCCGTTTCGGTTATTATTTCAAATGTATTTGCTATTTTGGGAGCCTTGATCGGCCTTTCTTTAATGGGGTTGCCGTTAAGCATTTATGCACAACTCGGAATTGTTTTATTGATCGGATTGGCCAGTAAAAATGCCATTTTAATTGTTCAGTTTATTTTAACCTATCATCGGGCGGGAATGCCTCTTTTAGAGGCTGCGGTAAAAGGAGCTTCAGAGCGGTTTCGGGCCGTTTTAATGACGGCTTTAACATTTATTTTGGGCGTGATGCCCATGGTTTTCGCAACCGGAGCGGGAGCAGGCAGTCAAATTTCCATGGGAACGGCCGTCTTTTTCGGAATGATTCTGGCCGTCACGGTTGGTATTTTGTTTATTCCGGCTTTATTTGTTTTGTTGGCAATAGGGGCGGATAAATACGCTTTACGGCATCCTCAAACGATTTTGGAAAACGGGAAAAGACAAATTAAAAAAGATAACTCGGGGGAAAAACAGAGGAGAAAAAAATGACGAAAGTATGGGGTTTAATTATTTGTATCATCCTTATTTTGATTTTATTGTTTCAACTTCCATGGACGCAAAAAATCATTGATTTGTTGGAAACGGATCTGGAAAAAACGGGGGCTCAGGCTCAAGAGGAAATGGAGGAACCTGATTTTTCATCTTCTCGGATGAATCAGACGCAAATGCAAGAGGCACAAACCATTCAAGAGGCTCAACAAGAGGGTACAACCGTTTTGGATATGGCCAAACAGGTACTCGATAATGATTTGACACCGATTAAAAATGAGGCGGAAAGGATTGAAAAATGAAGCGGTTTCAAAAAAAGACACCGATCCGTGATATCGAAAAGCTTTTTTTGAGTACGGCTTTCTTTTTACTTGTATCCGGATGTCTTTTGGGACCCGATTATGAACAGCCTGTCTTTTTTGAAGATAATCGAATTGAAAGAGCTTTGTCTCTTCAACCGAAACAACCTCTTTTAAAACCACAAAGTCTTTTGGATTTTCAAGATGAAACGCTCAAAAGCTTGATTCAAGAAGCTTTAAGAAAGAGCCCGACGATCAGAACATCTTTAATTCGCTTAAGGCAAAGCAGAGAAACACTGCGTATTCAGAAAAGTTATTTATTCCCCTCTTTTGATTCTGCCTTTGAGTATAATTATTCCAATGAAAGTCGTCATATGAATTTTGATCGAATTGTTCGGGAAGATTACTATCAAGCGGGGCTGGATATGAGCTGGGAAATAGACATATTCGGAGGAACACGCCGTCAAATTGAAGCAGCACAGGCTCAAGAGCGTGCCGATATCGAATCTTTAAAAAATGTTTCGGTCTCTTTGATCGCCGAGGTTGCTCAGACATATATTGATATTCGAAAAAATGAAGAATTGATCAGACAAGCTCGACAAAATCTAAACGTGCAGGAAAATTTGTATCAGTTAACAAAAGATAAGTATCAAACGGGATTGACAGATCAAATGACCCTTGACCAATCAGCTTATTTGGTTGAGACAACAAAGGCTTCTATTCCTCAATTGGAGCAAGAGTTGATTGCTTCTCAAAATGCCTTAGCGCTTTTACTCGGTAAATTACCGGGGGAATTAAACGAACAATTAGCACGTCAAAAAAGAAATTGTCTGCAACGGAGATTTTCTTATCCGTTGGATCAATTATACGGATTGCCGATGGATGTTTTGAAAAACAGACCGGATGTTCGAGTCGCGGAAGAAAATTTAATCGCCCAAAACGCCCTTGTCGGAAGTGCCGTGGCCGACTTGTTTCCCAAAATCAGTTTATCGGGATTATTGGGCTTTGAATCAATACAATTTCCACAGTTGTTTAATCATAAAAGTTATACATACGGGTATACGCCGGAGATAACCGTTCCGATTTTCCATTTCGGTGAACTGATGGCTCGTGTTGATTTGCAAAAGCTTTTAAAAGAAGAGCAAGTGATTGCATACGAACAAACGCTGTTGACCGCCGCTGCCGAGATTAAAAACGCCATGGTCTCTTTGGAAAAGGAAAAAAAGAGAAATCAATCGCTTGCTCAGGCTTATCGCCGTATTTCCGATGCCGCCGCCGGAACCAGAAATAAATATCAAAACGGACTGATTGACTATTCGGAAGTTTTAAACGCCGAACAACGCCGTTTGACGGCTCAAACATCATTGACCGAATCCAATGCACTCCTTTATCAAAATCTGATTCGTTTTTATAAGGCCATCGGGGGAGACATGGAATCAAAAGAAGTCTCGCCCACAACCGATTCACCCGTGATATCGGCAGA
This sequence comes from uncultured Alphaproteobacteria bacterium, assembly GCA_944390205.1. Taxonomy (GTDB): domain Bacteria; phylum Pseudomonadota; class Alphaproteobacteria; order CAAHEQ01; family UBA3637; genus CALXPF01. The sequence continues at coordinate 32,121 of CALXPF010000003.1, read as the reverse complement.
TTCGAAGACAATTCCGCATTAAAAATCGCATAAGCGGATTGTAAAAAAGCTCCTTTTCAGGAGCTTTTTTTAGAAAATTAATTTATTTTTATCCGCCGAAATTAAAACCGTTGAATTGTCTTTAATCTCTCCATCCAGTAATTTGATGGCCAAAGGATTTTCAATTTCTTGCTGGATTAAGCGTTTAAGCGGTCTTGCTCCGAATGCTTCATCATATCCGTTGTCAGCTAACCAATCTTTCGCCTTGTCGTCCAATTTTAATGTAATATGGCGTTCTTTTAAACGATCTTGAAGACGTTTTAATTGAATATCAACGATTTGACGAATATTCTCTTTCTTGAGCGGATTGAAAACGATAATCTCGTCCAAGCGATTGATGAACTCGGGTCGGAAGAACGATTTGAGAATTTCTCGAATGTCTTTTGTTTTTTGATCCGTTCCCAAATTTGATGTCATAATTAAGAAGGTATTTTTAAAATCAACCGTTCTTCCTTGTCCGTCCGTCAATCGTCCGTCATCCAAGACCTGCAATAAAATATTGAAAACATCCGGATGCGCTTTTTCAACTTCATCAAACAAAATGACTTGATAGGGTCTTCTTCTGACGGCTTCCGTCAAAACACCTCCTTCGTCATAACCGACATATCCCGGAGGGGCGCCGATTAAACGAGCAACCGCATGTTTCTCCATGTACTCGGACATATCAATCCGCAGATAGGCTGATTCTTCATCAAATAAAAATTCGGCCAGTGCTTTCGCCAATTCGGTTTTTCCGACACCGGTCGGCCCCAAAAATAAGAAGGAACCGATCGGCCTGTTGGGGTCTTTTAATCCGGAACGAGATCGCCGAACGGCATTGGAAACGGCTTTAATGGCCTCTTCTTGTCCTACCACACGCTCTGCAATTTTAGTTTCCATGGACAAAAGTTTTTCTCGCTCGCTTCCCATGAGTTTATCAACGGGAATCCCTGTCCATTTCGAGATAACGCCGGCGATGAGATCCGGTGTGACGGTCTCAACCGTTGTTCGCTCTTGATTTTGTTTATTTAATTCTGCCAATTTCTTTTCCAACTCCGGAATTTCTTTATATTGAAGTTCTCCGGCTTTTTCATAAAGACCGTCTCTAAGCGCTTTTTCAACATCGCTTCTGGCTTTATCCAGTTGTTCTCTCAAGCGATTGGCTTCCTGAATGCTGTTTTTATGTGCATTCCAGTTTTGTGTTTCATCCAACGATTGTTTCTCTAATGTTTTGATTTCTTCTTCAATTTTTGAAAGCCGTTCTTTTGAGGCTTGATCCGGCTCTTTTTTAAGGGCCTCACGTTCAATTTTTAATTGAATGAGACGGCGATCAATCTCATCCAAATGTTCCGGTTTTGAATCAATCGCCATTCGGAGTTTACTGGCAGCCTCGTCAATTAAATCAATGGCTTTATCCGGCAAAAAACGGTCGGTGATGTATCGGTTTGACATGACGGCGGCAGCGACTAAAGAAGCGTCCGAAATTCGTACTCCGTGATGAAGTTCATATTTTTCTTTAATCCCTCTCAAAATGGAAATTGTCTCTTCAACTTGAGGCTCATTGACGTAGACCGGTTGAAAACGACGGGCGAAAGCCTGATCTTTTTCAATATATTTTTGGTACTCTTTGAGGGTGGTGGCTCCGATACAGTGTAATTCTCCTCGAGCCAACGCCGGCTTTAACAGATTGGACGCATCCATGGAACCGCTTGTCGCACCGGCACCGACAACTGTGTGCATTTCATCAATGAAAAGAATAATTTGACCGTTGGAGGCACTGACTTCTTGCAAAACGGCTTTTAATCGCTCTTCAAACTCGCCTCGATATTTGGCTCCGGCAATTAAGGCGCCCATATCCAAAGCCATGAGCCTTTTATGATTTAAACTTTCGGGAACATCCCCGTTGACGATCCGCAGAGCCAATCCCTCCACGATGGCGGTTTTTCCGACTCCCGGTTCACCGATCAAAATGGGATTGTTTTTGGTCCGACGAGACAAAACCTGAATGGTGTGTCTGATCTCTTCGTCTCGTCCGATGACCGGATCCAGTTTTCCCTGACGGGCTCGTTCGGTAAAGTCGGTCGCATATTTTTTGAGCGCCTCAAAAGAATCTTCCGCTTGTGGCGATTGAGCCGTTCTGCCCTGTCTCATGTCATTGATCACTTCATTGAGCTTTTTAGAATCAACCCCATAAGATTTTGTGGCAATCAAGGCCTGTAAAAGCCGTTCTACCGTCACATAGGAATCTTTGGCTTTGTCAGCCATTTGTTCTGCCAAATCCAATACTTTTAAAAAACTTTGAGAGGCGGATATTTGAACACCGGCCCCTTGAACTTGCGGAAGGTTTCTGACTTCTTCTTCCACTTTCGATCGAATTTCCGATACATTGGCTCCCGCTTTCATTAAAAGCGTGGCGGCCAATCCCTCCTTATCATCCAACAGAACTTTCAATAAATGTTCCGGCGTTAAAAACTGGTTTGAGTTTCGAACAGCCAATGATTGGGCTGATTGGATAAATCCTTGACTTCTGTCTGTTAATTTTTCACTGTTCATTTAAAAACCCCTTTCTTTTTATATTACATAGGAAAGTATGTCTCGTTTTTCAAGAGGAAATTTTTGTTTTTTTGTGATCTGAAAATTCGGAAGAGGGGGCTGATTTTCTATAAATTTATTGATTTTTATGAAAAAGTAGATTAAATTTCCCCTCATATTATGAAGGAGAGAACCCATGAAAGCAACCGAGACCGGATTGAAACGGATTTTAAAAGCTTTTACCTATTCATGGAGCGGATTTACGGCCTCTTTTAAGAGTGAAGAGGCTTTTCGACAGGATCTGCTTGTTTGTACGATTTTGGGGGGCATTTCTTTTTTCTTGCCGGTAAGCGGATTGGAGTGGGTCGTTTTGTTTTTTTCACTTCTTTTTGTCTTGATCATGGAATTGGTCAATACGGCCATTGAAACTCTTGTGGATCGTATCTCACCCGAGTATCATGATTTGTCTAAAAAAGCAAAAGATATCGGAAGTTTATTGGTCCTTTTGTCTTTTGTTAACATGATGTTAAGTTGGGGCGTTATTTTGTACGGGGTTTTTAATTAGCCTCTTTCATGTGTGCCCTGATTATTCTTTCAAAACTTGTTGCAACCATCAGGCAGGAGACTAATCTCGCTACCGATCGCCACCCCGCTTTATGAGTGACAAGAAAGAGTGTCTGAGATAAAAAGAGCGGTGTCCCCGTTAGGCTGTTTGGAAAGAGCGCTCTCGAAAGACCCCCAACAGGCAGGAGCCTAATCTCACTACCGATCGTCACCCCGCTTTATGAGTGACAAGAAAGAGTGTCTGAGATAAAAAGAGCGGTGTCCCCGTTAGGCTGTTTGGAAAGAGCGCTCTCGAAAGACCTCTTTGGAAACGGCTTTTTGTTCCCCGACAATCCAGATCAAATCTCCCTCTTTAAAGGTAAAAGAAACATCCGGATTAATAAACAGGGAAGATTTTCGTTCCACTCCGACAACAAGACATTTTGTTTTGTTGCGAATATTGGATTCGTGAATGGTATGACCGGCCAAAAGAGATTCTTTAGTCACTTGAACGGCACAACATAAAATAATGGTATCATTTTTAATCTCGTATTTTTCCTGAGATAAAATGTAGTCATGTAAATTGATGCTTTTGTCTTCACTTTCGGCAATGGTTGTGTTTTTGAGCCCTTTATTTTTCATGGCGTTTTTAAAGAGTTTAATTTGCTTATCCGTACCGACAACCAATAGGTTATCGCCAGCCAAAAGAATTTCAGATCCTCTCGGAACACTGATCACTTGCTTGCCACGAATGATTTTTAAAACATTTATGGCAAAATTCTCTTGAAATTGTGTTTCTCGTAACGGTTTGTTCGCAAAGAAACTTAAATCTTCAATATTAAACTGTGCAATGGATAAGGAAGAATCCAACCACTGTTCTTCATCCGAAATACGGCTTTCCTGTTTGGTGTTTTTAAACTGATTTTCCATTTGTTCTCTGTTTAAATTGACCAAAAACTGTGTTTCGATTTTCATATATTGGTTTAAAACCCACTTGGATTTTAACAACAAGAAAATAGAGCCGATAACCAACAAAGACGTGACGATCGGATTGGCGGTTAAAAATTGTTGAATGACAATCATGACAAAAAAGACGACCGTCAAAATTCTAAAACTGGTTAATAAAATGAGCGGAATCCGGTTTGATTTTTTAGCCAACCATAAATCGAAATACAATTGTAAAACTTTACTTTTAGAAACCAACAGACCGTTCAAAAACGGTGCCATCATCATGAGGGTTGTTATGGTCATGAGAATACGTCCCTCCCAGTTCGGAAAAGTTTTGAGAACCAACGGTTGGAAAACATGGAACGAGAGGTTGACGATAAAAATTAAAATAATAGAGAATAAAAAGAAACGAATGAAAAAGTTTTTAAACAGGTCTTTCCATAAATTCGTTTCTTCATGCGAGTCGGGAAGACGTGATGTGTTGCGATCCAAAAAATCATGCCATTTTTCGGGCAGAATCTTATTGAGTTTATTGTAAAACGGAACAGCGGACTTGATCATCATCGGCGTTGTGAATGTCGTGATAACGGAAACAGCTACAATGATCGGATAAACATAGTCACTGATAACCCCGAGGCTCATCCCGAGGGCGGCGATAATGAAGGCAAATTCACCGACTTGAGCCAATGAAAAACCGCATAAGATTGATGTTTTAAGCGGTTGCCCCGACAGCATAAATCCAAAACATGAGAACAAAATTTTACCGACCATGACAATCAGCGTGATAACGGCGATCGGCCAAGCATACTCAAGGAACATGGCCGGATCCACCATCATTCCGACAGAAATAAAGAAGACGGCGCCAAAGAAATCTTTTACCGGTTTTAGGACGGTTTCAATTCGATGGACAATGCTGGCTTCCGCTAAAATGGATCCCATGATAAAGGCTCCCAAAGCCGATGAAAAACCGGATTTTGTCGCAAGCAAAACCATGCTTAAACACAATCCGATCGAAACCAACAATAACATTTCGTCATTTAAATAGCGAGCCACTTTGGAAATAAATGTCGGAATAATGTAAATGCCGATCACAAAGCAAATCACCAAAAAGAAAATGAGTTTTGAGGTGCTGAGTAATAATTCGGTACTGTTAACACTGTTGCTGAGGGCAATGGTCGGAAGTAAAACCAAAAGTAAAATACCCACCATGTCTTCAACAACCAATACGCCGAAAACCAAATCGGTAAATTTCATTTTTTTGAGATTGAGCTCTTCAAAAGCCTTGATGATAATGGTTGTGGATGACATTGAAATCATCCCCCCCAAAAACAAACTGTCTGTCGTTGTCCACCCCAACATCAGTCCCACGTTATAGCCCAGAAACAGCATAAATAAAATATTGGCGTTTGCCGTGATCATCGCGGCTTTCCCGACATTGACAATCTTTTTAAAACTAAATTCCAACCCCAAGCTGAATAAAAGAAAGATAACGCCGATATCCGCCCAGATTTTAATGCTTTCATTATCCGTAACGGTCGGAAGTGCATTAAAATGCGGACCGGCTAAAATGCCGGCAATGATATACCCCAAAACAACCGGTTGCTTCATCCATTTAAATAACAAAGTAATAAGAGCTCCGTAAATCGTAATGAGTGTCAAATCAGTAATTAAAGTTGGTATTCCGTGCATTTTTTTGATCCGTAGAATAAATTTTAAACAAACACAAACAGTCCGAGAGGATGAATGCGTAATCTATTTGAAAACGCTTTAGTTTTACTCTCAAAATCTCAAAAAATCAAGTGTGTTTTTAAGAATTTTTTATGGTTTTTGATCAACATAACCGGTTAGAAACCATGTTTTTGAGAATAGAGAAATAACGGCATGAGACGGTTTTTGTGACAGGATAAAAACAAGCCTTGAAAGGAGTTGTATTTTTGTTTGTTGATTAAAGGATCACGTATTTTCTTCCGATCGGAGTTGTAAATCCAGCCATTCCGTTTCCAATTGATCCAGATTATTCTTTAATGCCGTCAGATCCATTCCTGTTTTTTCAAAGAGGAGACGATCTTTTTGATATAAAAGGGGATCGGATATTTGCTCTTCCAGACGGCGAATTTTGTCCTCCAAAGAAGCAATCTGCGCCGGCAGTGTTTTTAATCGGTGTTCTTCCGTAAATGACAGCTTTTTTTTGTTTTGAGACGGTATTCGGGAGAGGCTCGGTCTGTTTTGTGCGAAATCTTCTTTTTTCCCTTGGCCGGAGGATTTTGCGGGAGATGACTTTTTTTTGTGACGGTTTTGTTCCAAAAGCTCTGAATATGAACCGATAAATTCGGTAATTGTCCCATCCCCCGGCATGTAGAAAAGCGAGGTGGCAACTTTGTCCAAGAAATCTCGGTCATGACTGACGATCAAAACGGTTCCGTCATATTCATCCAAAACTTCTTGGAGCAGGTCAAGCGTATCCATATCCAGATCGTTGGTTGGTTCGTCCAAAACCAAAAAATCAGAAGGGTTAGCCAGTGCGACAGCTAACATCAGCCTGTTTTTTTCACCGCCGGAGAGAGCGCTTACGGGCGTGTTGGCTTGAGCGGAGGTGAACAGGAAATCTTTTAAGTAGGATACCACATGACGAAAATGACCTCTGACAAAAATGTGATCTCCTTCGGGAGCCAGAGTTTTCCAGAGTGTTTTTGTTTGATCGAGAGTCATCCTGTTTTGATCAAAATAGGCCTCTTGAATGTTTTTTGCTAATCGAACGGTTCCTTGATCCGGTTCAATCCGTTTGGTTAAGAGTTTAATAAGGGTCGATTTTCCGGCCCCGTTTGGTCCGACAATTCCGATTTTATTGCCTCGCATGATGCGCGTGGAAAAATTATCTACCAGTTTTCGTTCCCCGTATGATTTTGAAACATGTTTGGCTTCAATAATCATCTTTGATAAAAGAGATCCTTTGTCAATTTGTAATTTCACGGATCCTTGTTGCTTAATTTGATTGCGTCTTTCTTGTCGGAGAGCCATAAGACGTCTCAGCCTGCCCATATTTCTTTTTCGGCGAGCCGTTACCCCTTTATGAAGCCATTCGGTTTCTTCCTCAATCCGTTTCATGAGCTGTTTTTGTTCAATAATCTCTTGATTGATGACTTGTTCCTGCCAATCTTCGAATTGATCATATCCGGCGTTATTGATTCTTAAAATACCTCGATCCAACCAAAATGTTTTGGTGGAAACCCGCTTTAAGAAAGAACGATCATGACTGATAACAATCACGGCAGAAGCGGTTTGTCGAATGATCTGTTCTAATTTTTCAATCGTGGTGATGTCCAAATGGTTTGTCGGCTCATCTAACAAAAGAATATCCGGCTCTTGAATCAGCACTCTGGCAAGAGAGGCTTTTTTTCTCTCTCCGCCGGAGGCTTGATCCGGATTCAGATCTTTTTGAATGTCTAATTGCTCAATTAAAATATCCGCTTTATAAGAGGCATCTTTATCCGTTTTTTTGAGACCGGAAAGAATATATTCCCTGAGGGTTTTATAGCCTGTTAGGTCAGATTCTTGAGGCATATAGGCAATTTGGAGCCCCGGTTGAATAAATTTTTCTCCGTTATCCGGCTCTAAATAACCGGCAATTACCTTCAGAAGCGTTGATTTGCCGGATCCGTTTCTACCGATAAGACAAATTTTATCTCCCCTTTGAATATAAATATCGACTCCGGTAAAAAGAGGATGAACTCCAAAGGTCAGATAAGCGTTTTTAAGCGTGTAAATCGGTGCGATATTATCCATGTCAAATTGTTGGGGTGATTAAAACTATTTTTTAACCGGTTTAGGTTGATTATGTGTTAAAAAACGATCCCGAAATTTTTCATATCCCGTTTGAACGAGAATATATAAGAGCGGAATAATAAACAACCCCAATACCGTTCCGACCAACATCCCGTAAAAAACGGGTGTTCCGATGGCCCTTCGAGAACCGGCACCGGCCCCCGTTGCAACAATCATGGGCCAAACACCCAAAATAAACGTAAAGGCCGTCATTAAAACCGCTCTGAACCGTTCGGTTAATCCCTTTAATCCGGCATTAACGATGGAGTTGCCTTTATTTCGCTCTTCTTTAGCGAATTCGACAATCAATATGGCGTTTTTAGCGGCCAATCCGATCAATAAGACCAGTCCCAATTGGGCATAAATGCTGAGGGGTAAATCCGTAATAAATAAACCGATCATACCGCCCGTCATGGCAACCACAATGGACATCAACACGGGAAGCGGTACAATAAAGCTTTCATATTGAGCCACTAAAAATAAATAAGCGAACAAAATGGCCAAAGCAATCAAGTATCCGACTTGTCCTTGGTTTTGTTTTTCTTGATAGCTCATGCCTGACCATTCATAGGCGTATCCGGTCGGCATTTGTGTGGCAGCGCTTTCCAAAACGGCCATTGCCTCTCCCGAGCTGGCATCTTGTTTTTGAACGGCGTTAATATTGGCACTGGGATACTGATTGTATCGGGTAATGGTTCTTGGCGCTAACGTGTATCTTAAATCTACAAACGTGTTAAGAGGGATCATGACACCATCTTGATTCGGAACATGAAGAGAGTTGAGGCTGTCCAGATTGGCACGGTATTTCCAATCGGATTGAATCACAACCTTGTTGACCTGTGTTCCGAAGTTGATATCATTGACGTATCCGGATCCCAGATAATTTTCAAGGGCTGTATAAATATTGCTGAGCGGAACTTTTAAGGATTCCGCCTTTGTTCGATTGATATCCAAATAAATATTGGGTGTTTTTGCCGTAAAGGTTGTATAGGCAAATTGAATACGAGGATCACGATTGATAATTTGTAAGAACCGTTGCGTATTGGCGTCTAATTGTTCATAATCCGTATCCATTAAAGATTGTAATCTAAAATCCAAGCCTCCGGACATTCCGAGCCCCGGAATAGCCGGTAGCTCCATAAATTGAAACTGGGCTTCCGGAAATTGATCAAACTTAGCTTTTAATTTATTTAAAATGGCTGTTGAGGACAAAGAAGGATCCGTTCTGTTCTCCCAAGGATCCAGTTTTATGGCGGCCATTCCCATATTTTCACCTTCACCGCCCGTAAAACTAAAGCCCGCGATACTCATGACGTTTTCAACCCCCGGTTCTTTTTTCATGATGGGAGTCACACGGTCAATAATTTCTTTTGTTCTATGATAAGAGGCTCCTTCGGGTAATTGAATGTTCAGCATGACAATCCCTTGATCTTCTCCGGGGATAAAAGATGTTTTACTGATTTTGAGCAATCCCCAAGATGTCATGACAAAGATTAAAAAGGCCAACAGAATAAACGTGAGCTTTCGTGCAAAAAGGCGAACAAAGGCGGCATATTTGTTTGAAGACGCTTTTAATCCGATGTTAAACCAGTGAAGCGGACCGGATTGATAAGGCGGAATCGGTTTTAGCAAAATTGAGCACAAAGCCGGCGATAAGGTAAGGGCGTTCAGGGTTGAAAAACAGACCGCCGTTGAAATGGTAATGGCAAATTGTTGATAAATCTTTCCGGTAATTCCGCCCAAAAACCCGATAGGGACAAAGATGGCTAAAAGAACAAGCGTTGTGGCAATGAGGGCCCCCGAAACTTCTTGCATGGTTTGAATGGCTGCCTCTTTCGAATTGATCTTTTCCGTCTCCATCAAATAAATCACACGTTCCACAACAACAATGGCATCATCGACAACAACCCCAATGGCCAAGACCAATCCGAATAACGTAAACATATTGATGGAGTAGTCCAAAGAAAGCATAACCATAAATGTTGCCAACAAAGAGACGGGAATTGTCAAAGACGGAATTAACGTAGATCTCCAGTTTTGTAAGAAGATGTAGCAGACGGCGATCACGAGCGCAAAAGTGATAAAGAGCGTTAAGACCACCTCATGAATGGATTCGTTAATGTAGAGCGTTGTATCCATGTTAATGACGTAGGTGAGGTCTTCCGGAAAGAACTGTGAGAGACGTTTGAGCTCTGCTTTGACACGATCCATTGTTTCCAATGCATTGGCACCGGAAGACAGACTGATGGACATGGATACGGAGGGCCGTCCGTTGAATTCGGCGCTTTTGCTGTAATCTTCCAACCCGGTTTCAACTCGGGCGATATCTTTTAAGAGGACCAATCCCCCTTGTGTATCCGTTCGCACGATAATGTTTTTAAAGTCTTCGACCTCATTGATTCGTCCTTGTGTTTGCAAAGAATAGACCATTTGCGGTGATCCGTCATTGGGCAGAGCACCGATTTTTCCTAAAGACGGTTGATAGTTTTGACTTTCAATGGCGCTTCTGATACTTTCAACGGGAAGATTAAGAGCGGCGATTTTATCGGCGTTTAACCAAACACGCATACTGATTTTGGCCCCGTGAATACTGACTTCTCCGACACCGTTTAGCTTGCTGATGCTCTTCTTGACGTTATTTTCCAAAAAGTTATTGATATATGATGTATCGTAAGTGCCGTTTGGAGAAATAAAACTAATAAATCCGAGTGTATCCGAGGCTCGTCTCGAAACGGTTAATCCCTGTCTTGTCACTTCCGTCGGAAGCTTTGACGTGGCTTGTTGAATACGGTTTTGAACCTTCACCTGAGCGATATCGGGATCAACACCGCTCTCAAACGTGACGGTAAGTGTATAACGACCGTCGGAAGAAGAAGAGTTCATATACAGCATATTCTCCACGCCGTTGATTTCTTCTTCCAAAGGAATACCGATTGTTTTGGCTACCACATCGGCGCTGGCTCCCGGATATCTCGCCGATACACGAATTTCCGGTGGGGTAATGTCCGGATATAGCGAAATCGGGAGAGAAAATAAGGAAATGAGACCTCCCAAAGTGAGAACCAAAGAAATAACGATGGCAAAACGCGGACGATCAATAAAAAAACGGGCAAACATTTTTTCTTCCTATTCCAATACTTCGGTTGTCTTAACTTTTTGACCATTCTGGACTTTTTGTGTCCCCTGAATAATGATTTTATCGGTAGGGGAAAGCCCCTCTAAAATCACGTAATCTTTACCGCTCATTTCTCCGAGTTTGACGTATTTCTGACTGACGGTATTTTCTGAATCAACCGTTAGTACATAATGACCGTTCATATCTTGGACAATGGCTGTTTGGGGAACGGTTAAAGATTTTTGTTCTTCTTTGTTCCCGATTAAGATGTCGACATAATTTCCGGGAAGGAGCTTCTGATCTTTATTTTCAAATTCGGCATAGACCGCCATTGTTGCCGTTTCGTTGTTGGCTTCGTTGTCTGTAAAAATCGTTGGATTTTCTACGGTCATTATCTCCCCGTCCGACAGAACAATTTGGAGAGTCATATTGTGTGGTTTTATTCGGTTAAGGCCGGTAAGGCGGTCTTTATCCGTCACGGAAAAACTGATTCGGATCGGATCTGTTTGGACAATACGGGCCAAACTGGTGGTATTTGTGTCAACATAATTTCCTTTTGTCATCAAGGCTTTACCGATATATCCGCTGATGGGTGCGTTAATGGTTGTATAATCCAAGTTAATTTCTGCCAATTTAAGATCGGCTTCGGCCTCTTTAATACCGGCTTCGGCCTGAACCAGAGTGCTTTCGACAACCTCAAATTCGGCAGCCGGCAAGATTTTTTCCTTAAGAAGTTTCTCTTGTCGCTTATAATCGCTCTTGAGCTGATTATAGTTTGCTTTTGCTTTTTCGAGAGCAGCTTTTTTAATATCGACATTGGCGGCATATTTGTTTTGTTCTAAGATAAACAGAGTATCGTTTTCGTTGACGAAAGATCCGTTTTTAAATAAGACCTGATCAATATATCCGGAGACTTGCGGTTTTATGTCAACGCTGTTGATGGATTCAACCGTTGCGATGAATTTACGTTTGGGGGCAATATCTTTAATGACGGGATTTCCCGTAATGACGTAAGGGTCTGTCGCCGAATAGGTAGGACGAGCCTGAATAATCGTTTTTCCTTTTAAATACCAACCGATACCGCCGGCAAAGCAGAGGATAACGGCATAAATCAGCAGTTTGAATGATATAGATTGTTTTTTCCCTTTAGTCATGTCTCACCCTTTCTTTTTTAGGATAAACTACATTTAAAATAACGATGAGTCAATCGGATAGTTCATTTTTTTTTTGTGATATTTTTTATTTTTCTCAAAAGAGATTTAAAAATACGCCTTGTCAAGGAGACAAAAAACGGATATAATATCAAAACGGAGAAAAATCATGAAACAAGAAGATCAAAAAAGAATTGAACAGAATTTAAAAAATATTCAACAGGGCAAGAGTTCCGATTTGACACCGAATGATATGCGTGAGGTTGCCGAATTTGTTCGCCGTGACGGGGCATCTCCGGCACGTCAACAAGATAATATGGACCTTGTGATGAAAATGTTGTGTCAGAAAGAAAAAGAAAAGACAAAATAATGGAACGGATTTTAGAAGAACCGGTGACGGATGTTTGCCGTCCGTTGAAGGCCGGTGTGACGATTTATTCGAAAAAGGATGTGGATGGTCTTTTGAATGATCCTTTGTTTGAGGCCGGTAAAACGGGAGATATTCAATCGGCGGAGCGACTGATCGCTCAGCGCTGGACACCGGAGAAAACGGCAGAACTAAAGGCAATTTTGGATACCGATCGCCCGCCTTTGTTTTTATCCATGCCGGGGACAAGTCATAAAAATCAGATACCGGGAGCTTTTGCCAGACATTTGCAAAAAATATTCGGAGATACTGTTTATCCTGAAAATTTGGGCTCTTTGTGGATCAACAGCGATACGCACGTTGTCCCGCTTCATAACACGATGATGAAAATCGTCAAACGAGGAGATCGTATTTTTTTCCCCAGATTTTATGAGGAAAACAAAAAAACACCGTTTTTAAAGGCATTAAGACGGGTGAGCCAATTTTATGAAATTGTTTTGGTTGAGGATGCGTTGACAACGGCTGCTTCCGTTTATGCCTACAAACGTTTTTTGGAGAGAAACGGTATTCATGTTTCCACGGTTGTCGGCATGAAGGGGGAAGCAAATTTATCCGTTAATCAAAAAGAAATTAAAAAAGCGGAGAGCTTTGCAAAAGAGTGCGGTATGAAGGCGGACATGTCCTTTTTTGGGCGAGAATTACCTCAAAAAGTATTTTCGGGCCTTTATCTGAATCAGATTGCCGAAATTCGAAAAGGATTAAATGAGGCTCAAAAAGAAAAAAATGCCGAAAAGCTTAAATCGTTTCAAAAAGAACGAGATGACTTGGATACAAAACTTATGTTGTTAAGACGGGTTATTGAACGTCATGATAAGGACGCTCTCATGAAGTTGTCTAAAATGATGGTAGATTCGGTTCAACCGCATACGGATAATCCGTTTATGAAAAAGCACGAAACGCCTCTCATGAAACCGTCAACATTGGTTAATATTCTGGCGCGCCGAAACAGTGCGGGTCGATAAGAACGGGCAACTTTTGAAGAGATATTTTGGGATTGAAAAGGAGACTCTTTTGTCGAGTCGTCTGAAGATGATCAAATCAAAAGCGGTTCTTCTTGTTTGGGGGGCGGAGCTTGTGTTTTTGTGCTCATTTCTCGGTCGATCCAACGAAGGATAATCGAGACGATCTCTTCCTCTTGTCGTGGTGACAAGTGTGTGTGAAGAGGAATGTGATGCCACTTTTTTAAGCAGGTACGACAGCAAGTTGCCGTGGCATGTTGGGCAATGAACACGGGGTGCCCCCGCATGGGTGTTTGTTTCCCGTCGTTTGGCGGAAAAGCAGGGGAGAGACGCTTGTGAATAAAATCAAGGGCATGCTTTTTGAGGGTCTCCATTCCCTTTTGACGGACATATAATCTGTCTTGAGTGGACAGATGAAATCGAGATCGAAAGGGAGAGGTTGATAGTTTTTCTAATATATCGGTCATGATTTATCGGCGGGGGAAAGAACATTGATACGAATATCAGCCGTTATTGACGGAAAAGAGCACCGGAGTGTTGTTTGAATTTTTTCGGCAGAGGCTCTGTGGATATGAGGGGTCATGGCGATCAGATTAAACAGATCAGTGTCAGATAACAGCTCCATTTGTTTTATCCGAGAGATGGTTTTAATGTGTTTAAATTGAGGAAATTTATCCATATTCAAGTGATAAGGGGTTTCTTTTTTTATTTTAAGATATAATTTTTTACGAATTTCCAAAAGATGTTTTTCTCCGGGGTCGACCAAAAACAGGAGCCCGTCTTTTTTTAAAATTCGATAAAATTCGGAAGGAACCGGAAAGCCGAAAAAACAAAAAAGATAGTCAACACTTTGAGACAAGACGGGAATATGGGCATTGGTGGCGACTGCCCAATGAATGGTTTTAGATCGGGCGCTTGCTTTTTTTATGGCCTCTTTTGAAATGTCATAGCCCAAACAGGCGAGAGGCGTATTTGGAAATTGTCGGACAAATAAATTTTGAAATCGGTCCAGATAGTATCCCTCTCCGCAACCGGCATCCACGCAATATATCGGCTCTGACGGATGAGAAGAGACAATGCCGGATAAAAAATCGATGATGGTATCCATAATAAAATGATATTGTCCCGTTTCTAAAAAAGATTTTCGGGCCAGAACCATTTCTTGATTATCTCCGGGGTCTTTTGTTTTTTTAAATTGGACGGGAAGAAGGTTCACATACCCTTTTTGAGATTGATCAAAAGAGTGTTTTTGCGCACAAGAAAATACGGTATTTGTTTGTGTGAGCGAAGAGAGATCAATAGGACAGGCAAAACGATCGAATGGGATAACAGACATGATTTTGTTTCTTTTAATTTTTTTGTTTTTTTATTAATTTATTTATTTCGTATTTTTTAATTTTATCAAAAAATAGAAAATTTTACCAGCAAGAAGATTCTTCATAAAAAAGAGGCAAGAGTGTTTCTTGTCTCTTTTTTATGCAAAAATTTTTATTTTAAATTTGTTTTAAAAAATTGGGTTATTTTATCAA
The DNA here is from genome assembly GCA_944390205.1 of uncultured Alphaproteobacteria bacterium. Lineage (GTDB taxonomy): Bacteria > Pseudomonadota > Alphaproteobacteria > CAAHEQ01 > UBA3637 > CALXPF01. The sequence continues at coordinate 17,077 of CALXPF010000003.1, read as the reverse complement.
AAGGAATTTTGTCTTTTTGATCGTATAAATCCACGTGATTTGCCCCCGGAATAATCAGTAATTCCTTGTTTGTTCCCGTTAATTTTTTGAAGGCATCTTCGCTAAAATAACGGCTATGGGCTTTTTCTCCGTGAATCATAAGGACGGGTGTTTTAATCTCGTGGCTATAAGACAAAATCGGCATATTGATAAATGAGAGAGCATATGTCATATTCCAGCCCGTATTTGAATTTTTGGAGCGTTTATGGTACCCTCTTTTGGTTTTGTAGTATCCAAAATAGTCTTGGACAAATTGAGGCTCCTTTCCGGTTAATTGATCGGGAAGACCGGCTTCTTTAGCATAGGTTCCCTGTTCAAAATCTTTTGTCCTTTGCTCATTGAGTTTCTTTTTAAGGGCATAGCGATCCTCGGGTGTCATGCTGTCAAAATATCCGTTTGCATTGACACGGCTCATATCATACATTGTTGAGGTGACGGTTGCTTTAATGCGCGTGTCCATGGCGGCGGCATTAAGGGCAAAGCCACCAAATCCGCAAATCCCGATAACGCCAATTCGTTCGGGGTCGACAAGGGGATATGTGCTTAAAAAGTCGACTGCGGCGCTGATGTCTTCCGTATTGATGTCCGGAGAGGCGACAAGGCGTGGATTTCCGGAACTTTCTCCGGTATAAGACGGATCAAACGCTAATGTAATGAACCCTTTTTCGGCCATTGTTTGAGCATAGAGACCGGAAGATTGTTCTTTAACGGCGCCAAAGGGGCCGGATACGGCAATTGCCGGTAATTTCCCTCGAGCTCCTTTGGGAATATAAAGATCGCCGACGAGTTGAATCCCGTATCGGTTTTTAAAGGAGACTTTTTTGACAGAAACCTGATCACTCGGCGGAAACGTTTTATCCCATCGACAAGTTAAATAATAATATCCGGTCAAAACCAACATAATCAGAGTTAAGATTGAAATAATTAAAATCACGATTTTCATGTCATGTTCTCCTTATACGAAATATACTCCTCATCTGAATATTGACAAAAGTCCATCTCTTGTCAACACATTTTTAATGCCGAAGAATCCTTTATCGGGCCTCTATTATCACGATTGGTTCAGTCAAATTGATTTATAAAAAACAAAAATCAGATTAAAAACAAAATGTTTCATTCTTGTTTTTAGGCCCGAATAAAGTTAGTCCATTCGACGGGTTCCGGATCCGGAGGGAGAATTCCTTGCTTTTGCGCCACTTGTTGACATTTTAGATAATAAGCCATATTTTTGGCTAAAATCCGCATATTTTGCATTCCCTCTTTATCTTGAAGAGCCTCTGCGGGGTTGGATCCGTGAATCATATTCCAATAGCGACCGGAAATGACGGGCATTTCCGATATTTGGAAATACTTGTTGAGTTGATCCAAGGTGGCAGTCGTGCCGGCTCGTCTGGCGCTGACAACGGCCGCCCCCGGTTTATGACGAAAGATTTGTCGTCCGCAAGAGGCTGCGACAAAGAAAACACGATCCAAAAAGGGGACGATAACACCGGAGGCAGAAGCATAATGAACAGGGGATCCAAAGATAAAACCATCAAAGTCTTCTGCCATATTTACAAATGAGTTTACTTGATCATCAACCACACATTTTCCCAGCTTTTTACAAGCATAACAACCCATGCACGGCTGAATGGGCTTTGTTCCGATTTGGTAGATTTCCGAATCTATGCCTTCTTTTTTTAGTTGATCGGCAATTTCTTTTAAAGCCGTATAGGTGCATCCTTTGGGATGCGGAGAACCGTTTACTAATAAAACTTTCATTCGACCTCCGTTTATTTTTTAGACTGAGCAATAATGTATTCATATATATGTATACATTGTTTTTGTTTTTTTCAATAAATTATATTTAAATTTTTTGAAAAAGGAGTATTGATAGATTGAACTTTTTTGGTTGTTTTTTTTGAAGCAGGTTTTTTATTGTTTTTTTATAAATTCATGCCTGTCCGGACCTTGTTCACCATACAAAAAAACAGGAAAAGAACAATCTTTTCCTGTTTTTTTATTGTGACTTTTTTATTTAATGACGATATTCATCAACCGACCAGGGACATAGATCACCTTGATGATTTCTTTCCCCTTCAAAAGCTCTTGAATGCGTGGTTCTTGTTGAGCTGATTTTAGGATTTCATCTTGAGTGCTGTCAACCGGAACAATCAGAGAGGCTCTTTTCTTTCCTAAGATCTGGACAACAATTTCCATATCGTTTTTGACCAAAAGCGATTCATCATAGGTTGGCCACGGCGCATACGTGATTGTTTCCGTATGTCCCAACTTTTCCCAGAGCTCTTCCGCAACAAACGGGGCAAGAGGAGAGAGTAATTTTACAAAACTCTCCATATCTTTTTTGGCAATCGGCTTTTCTGACTTATAAATGGCATTGACCATTTCCATCATTTTGGAGATGGCTGTGTTAAATGTCATTCTTTCCATATCTTCCGTGACCCCTTTAATTGTTTTATGCATGATTTTTGTCAATTCGGGATCTCCGGTCTCTTGAATTTTTTCGGGTGTTTCAAAGATGTTCCAGACACGTTTTACAAACCGATTGACCCCGTTAATTCCATCGGATGTCCACGGTTTTTCGGCATCGATCGGACCCATAAACATCAAATAAAGACGCATGGAGTCGGCACCGAACTCAGTTTCCACATCATCCGGATTGACAACGTTATAACGAGATTTACTCATTTTTTCGACCTGCGTGTTCACTTTAATGTCTGTTTCTTTGACATACCAATCATTTCCACGGCGTTCAACCTGTTTTGGATAATAATACTTTCCGTTATCATCCTGATAAGAATAGGCTAACACCATGCCTTGATTGACCAATCTTTTAAACGGTTCATCCGTTGAAACGAGACCGGCATCAAACAGAACTTTTTGCCAAAAACGAGCATAGAGAAGATGTAAAACGGCATGTTCGACACCACCGACATACAAATCCACCGGCATCCAATATTCATCAGCTTCTTTGCTGACAAAAGCAGAATCATTATGCGGATCACAAAAACGGAGGAAGTACCAAGAACTTCCGGCCCATTGGGGCATGGTGTTTGTTTCTCGAAGAGCCGGTTTTCCTGTTTCGGGATCGGTTGTTTTGAGCCATTCCGTGCATCGAGCCAAGGGCGGTTCCCCATCGGCCGTTGGTCTGAATTCTGCCATAGGAGGCAATAAAACGGGCAAATCTTTTAAGGGCAAAGACTTGATTGTTCCATCTTCACAATGAATAATCGGGAACGGTTCTCCCCAATAGCGTTGTCTGGCAAAGAGCCAGTCTCTTAATTTATAATTGACAGTTCCTTTTCCAAAGCCGTTCTTTTCCGCATATTCAATCATCTTCTTTTTTGATTCGGCGACATGGAGGCCGTTTAAAAAGTCGGAGTTAATCAACGCCCCGTCTCCTTCAAAGGCTTCTTTGGAAATATCACCGCCTTCAATGACTTGTATCATGGGAATACCAAACTTTTTGGCAAAGTCATAGTCCCGTTGATCATGAGCCGGAACAGCCATAATGGCACCGTACCCGTAATCTCCCAAAACATAGTCGGCAATATAAATCGGAATTTCTTTCCCATTCAATGGATTGATGGCGTAAGCTCCCGTAAAGGCTCCTGTTTTATCTTTAACATCAGCTAAGCGATCTTGAGCGGACTTTTTGGACGCTGCTTCGACATAAGCATCGACTTTGGCCTTATGCTCCGGTGTTGTTATTTCCTTAACCAGAGCATGTTCGGGTGCCAATACACAATAGGTGGCTCCGAACAAAGTGTCGGGACGTGTTGTATAAACCGTAAATTCGGCGTTTTGTCCGGCAACTTTAAAGACAATATCGGCACCTGTTGATTTTCCGATCCATTCCCGTTGCATTGTTTTAATACTTTCGGGCCAATCCAGTTTATCCAATCCCTGTAAGAGCCGTTCGGCGTAAGCCGTAATTTTTAACATCCATTGACGAAGAGGCTTTCGAATAACTTCATCACCGGTTTCAACGTATTTCCCGTCTTTCACTTCTTCATTGGCCAGAACGGTTCCCAATTTGGGACACCAATTAACGGGGGTAATCACCTCGTATGCCAAGCCTCTGTCGAACAAGATTTTAAAAATATATTGAGTCCACTTGTAATAGGACGGATCGGTTGTATTGATTTCTCGATCCCAATCATAAGACAGACCGATAGATTTCAGTTGATCTCGAAATGTATTAACATTTTGTTTCACGACATCGGCAGGGTGCATTCCTGTTTTTTCGGCATATCGTTCGGCCGGAAGACCGAAAGCGTCCCACCCCATTGGGTGAAGAACATTAAAACCGTTCATTCTTTTATAGCGAGCCATAATATCCGAAATCGTATAATTTTCGGCATGACCGACATGAAGGCCGGCGCCTGACGGATAGGGGAACATATCCAAGACATAGTATTTGGGCTTGTTTTTATCTATTTCTGTTTTAAAGGTTTTGTTTTGATCCCAGTACTTTTTCCATTTGTTTTCAATTTCAATATGATTATATTCTGCCATTGATTTCTCCTATCACAAAAAAATAATTGAAAAGAGGATATAAAACATCTCTCTAAAAGTCAAATATTATTTGATTTTTGAGACGGAATAATCGCTTTAACATAAAATACGTTTTCGGCAATATTTTAAAAAGAGCTTTAAAGTAAGAACAAGGAGCTTTCAAAATATGACATCCCCGTTTTTAGAGCGGTTGGTGGGCCGTCCTTGTGACCGGCGGACAATTCCTTTAAAAGCCTTCAAAATCTTTATTGGATCGGGCAGGAATATTTTTTATTCTACGGGAGGGACCGCTGATGGAGTTGGGTTGGCTTAACATCGTTATGCGATGATATTTTTTGAGCTCTTACGGACTGTTGAGAGCTCTGCCTGTTGTTGGAGGAACACCATCCAAGAATCAAAGCGCTTCCCATGAGACAAAGTCCGACCAAAATTTGCTTTAACGTTGTTGAGGTGTCATGAGAACCCCTTGTTTGGGGGATTGAATTGTCATGGGGCGCTGTTTTCGGTTGAGCCGGTTCTTCTTTTTTTGTGTGAATAAATTTTTTTGGGGGAAGCAGTGGAACGGTATCCGCCCGTTGCGTGTGTTGAGGTTGGTATTCTCCACACATATAAGCTTGACGCATGTCGGCCTCTTGAGCACTTTTGGGAAGAGTGTCGAATGTTTTTTTCATATATTCTCCAAAATAAGGAGCTAATTTTTGAGAGCTTTCTCTTCGAATTTTATGGTCAACAGGTTTGCCGGTCATTTTTCTTTTCCTTTTATCATAAACGATTGTAAATGGGATTATATCATATTTTTCTGTTTTTGACAAACATTTTGTAAAATGAGATTTTTTTTGGAACCGTTTGAGAGATTAAAAAGAAAACCCGCCTACCAAAGTAGTCGGGTTTAATATCGAAATAAATTTCTTATTAGCGACCTGACATCTAAAACCAATATGCTACGAAACTTATTCGATACTACATATATAGGATATTATTATTAAAATGTCAACTTGTTTTTTAGATAAAAATATAATATATTTATCAAAATAGTATTTTTATCTAATAACGCATGGGAGGAAGTAATGAAATATAGAATAGGTCTTGATATGGGTGCTACGTCTATTGGATGGTCTCTTTTTGATCTGGATAATCAAAAATTAATTGATTTTGGTGTTAGAATTTTTGACGATGGACGTGAAGATAAAAGCAAGGCCTCTCTCTGTGTTAAGCGGCGGAAGGCTCGTGGATCTCGTAGATTAACTCATCGGAGACATATAAAAATATCAGAGTTGTTAAGTATTTTAACGAGACTTAATTTGATGCCAACAGAAAAAGAGGAAAAGGAGGCATTAAAAAATAAAAATCCATATATTTTGCGTAAGGCAGCTTTAGATAGAGCACTGTCTCCTTTTGAATTGGGTCGGGTATTTATGCACTTATCAAAACGGAAAGGTTTTCTTTCTAATCGAAAAGAGGACAAAAAAGAAGGAGGAAAGTTAAAAGGTGGTTATGAAACTTTATTGTCGGCGATGGAAGAAAATAAAGCTCGGACTTATGGAGAGTTTCTCGCCAAACAATTGGAAAATAATCAAAAGATTCGGTTGAGTGATCTTTTTGATGAAAATGGAAAGTATCAAGGGGGGCTTTTCCCATTTAGGGAGCTTTATATAAATGAGTTTGATACCATTTGGGAAAAACAAAAAGAATATTGGAAGGATAAGTCTTATTTTAATATTCTTTCGGATGAAAATTATCATAAAATTAAAAATGTTATCTTTTTTCAACGCCCGTTGAAGGAAGCAGATGAAGGGGAATGTTTGTTTGAAAAAGGAGAAAAGAGAATTCCTCGTGCTCATCCTTTATTTCAAGAATTCAGAATTTGGCAAAATATCACTAATTTGAAGTTTTCAGATGAAAAAGCTTTTGATAAGCAGGCTAGTTTTCGTTTGGTTGAGCTTTTACAAAATCCTGTTTCAGTAAAAACGGATAAAACCGGAATTATCACATATAAGCGTATAAAAAAAGAATTGGGTCTGGATAAGTTTGGATCATTTAATCTTGAGGGAAAAAATAATAAATTTGAGGATCAAAATAATAAAGAGTTGGCATCAGAGAAGGGGCTGTTGGTTAATACTACACAATTTGCTATTAATAAATCTCATTATTTTTTTTCATATTGGAAAGATATGGATGAAACCCAACGTGGTAAGCTTATAAATGTTCTTGCAAGGCCCCATACATACATTGAATATCCGAAGACAAGAATTTCTATTGAGGATGAAAATAATTTAATTTTAGAATATCTTATGAATGAATTTCATCTTTCTGTTGAAGCTGCGCAAGAGGTTTTGTTTGAGATTGATTTCGAACCGGATTTTGGTTCACTTTCAGAAAAAGCGATTCGTAAGATTTTGGGATTGATGAAAAATGGTATTATGTATTCGGATGCCTGTCAGGAACTTTATCCTACTCTGAGTAGAGAACATTTAGATTTTTTGCCATATTATGGAGAGATATTATCTCAAAATTGTTTAGGGAAAAAGAAAAATCCAAGAACACCAGAGGAACAATATGGTAAAATCAATAATGCAACCGTTCATGTTGCTTTGAATCAAATTCGGCATCTTGTTAATGAAATAATTCAAAAATATGGGCGCCCCTTTGATATTGCGATAGAGTATGCAAGAGATTTGCCTGCCTCCGCAAAAGAACGTCAAAATATGACAAAGATTCGGGAAGCTAATGAGAAAGAGAATCAAAAAATTAAGGAAGAGCTAAAATTAAAATGCGGAGATAGAAATTATACAAAATATGATATCACAAAATATAAGATTTGGAAAAGATTGGGTAGTTATTCGAAGGAGCCTCTTAGAAAAGAGTGTCCGTTTACTGGAAAGCCTATTTCGGTTTCCGATTTGATAAATGGTCAAAATATACAGATTGAACATTTAATTCCTTTTTCGAGAAGTTTGGATGATTCTTTGGATAATAAAGTATTGGCTTATGTAGAGGCTAATAGGTTTAAGAGAAATTGTACCCCTTTTGAGGCTTTTGGCAATAGTCCCGGAGGGTATAATTGGGAAGAAATTGTTAAAAGGTCAAAGAAATTACCAATAGAACAGCAATGGCGATTTTCTAAAAATGCGATAGAAATTTTTGAAAATAAGCCAAGTCTGATAGCCCGTTCTTTGAATGATACGCGATATATGACTCGATTGCTTTATTCTTATTTGCAACCGATTGTAAGAGAGGATGGCAAACAAACGGTTTTATCTGTTGTTGGAGCGTTAACATCTCTTATCAGAAAGGCCTGGGGGTTGAATTTATATAAAAACAAAGAGGAACAGGAGTTATATAGAACGTTTCACAATCATCATGCAATTGATGCGATCATCGTTTCTATGGTTGAACGGAATCAGCTAGCACATGTCGCTGAAATGTTGAGGGCTATAAAAAAAAGCGTGAAAGATGAATTTAAAGACAAATTTCCGTTACTGAAAGATGAAAAAATTTCTATAGAAGAAAAAAAGAAATTGAAAAAAGAAATTAAAGATTTTGAAAAGGATCGTACGAATGCTCTTGTTAATGAATATTTTAAGATGCCGTCTACACTTAACATCACTGAATTGTTGACAAAAGTTAAGAAAATAAATATTTCACATAAACCAAATCTTAAGGATATTGCAGCAAAAGAATCTACGATTGGTCAGTTGCATGAAGATACTGCATATGGATTGCAATGCTTTGTGGATGCGAATGGATTAACAGCTGTTTTTAAGCAGAAAAAGGATAGAAAAAATATTAAGATCATTGATTATGTTCCGATGTTTTATGATAAACAGGATAAACAAGCATATTATGATGCTTATAAGGAGTGGTTTATATTAAACAAAAAAGCTTCGAGTATGAAAGCGCAGGGGAAAGAACAAAAGCAACAAAAACAAATGATGGCCGAACAAGAATTAGAATCAATTCAGAAGTTGCGTTTAACTGCTCAAAAAGCTTTTAAATGGTTTATTAGTGGAAGAAATTATTGTGCGGATGTGTATCAAATCAATCCTCAAAATAAAATTGCAGGTGTTCCGACAAATGATCAGGGGAAGTGGAAAATAGAGATTGTTTCGAACTATAATGCCACCATTCGTCAATCACGGGGAGAGGAGATTTCTTATTGGCGATATAAATATCCAAATGCTAAACGGGTGATGTGTTTGCGTCGTAATGACATGGTTATGGCTACATTTACGAGAGCTCAGGCATTCCAGGAGAGCTTCCCCAAGGGGATTGTCGAATATGTTCGCGAAAAATTCGATCAAAAGAATCTAATACAAGAAGTAGATGTTTTGTTTCGGGTAAAAAAGATGGGGAACGGAATTGTATCTTTGACGCCACATAATATTGCAAAGGAAGATCATGATACAAAGTCATGGGTAGCTTCTGGGAGCTCTTTGCAAACCTATAAAGCGAGGAAGGTTTTTGTTTCACCTATGGGGAAAATTTGCTATGGGAAACAAAATTGTTGAAATTTCAGGAAATAATCGCAGATTAAGTGTATATAGGGGCTTTCTTCGTATAGAAACCGATGAGGGGGATGTTAGATCGGACATTCCCTTTCATTCTATTCATACAATATTTGTGAGTGGATATGGCGTGATTTATACAAATAATTTATTACAACGTTTATGTGAAGAGAATATCCCTCTTATGATTCTGGATAAGAATTATCTTCCAAGCGGTTTTCTTCTTTCCTATATTGGTCAGAGTAAACAAACAGAAATACAATATTTGCAGATAGAAAATAAAAAGCCATTGGAAAAGAAATTATGGCAGATTATTATACAAGAAAAGATCAAAAATCAATCACGTGTATTAAGTCTCTTTAATAAAGAAAATCGATTAGTTAATATGCATAAAACTGTTTTATCGGGGGATAAGACAAACAGAGAGGGATATGCTTCAAAATTATATTTTAAAGCACTATTCGGAGAAAAATTCGTAAGGGATAGAGGTACATCTGGAATCAATGCTTTTTTAAACTATGGATATGCGATTTTGAGAGCAACTATAGCCAGATATGTCGTGGCATCAGGCCTGAATCCTTGTTATGGTATAGGTCATAGAAATAAATTGAATCCATTTTGTTTGGTTGATGATTTAATTGAACCGTTTCGACCTCTTGTAGATGCTTATGTTTATCAGCTTTATGAAACAAAAGTAGATTTATCTGAGATATTACCGCAACATAAGGAGCGATTATCAGGATTAATTATAAAAGAATTTTACAATGGAAATGGGAATTCTCCATTGTATATGATTTTGCAACAATTGGTTTGGGATTTGGTGAGAATCTATAAGACAAAAGAAATAAATTTTAATTTTAATAAATACTTATTTGAGGAAAAGCTGGTTTGATAACGAAAGAGTATATAAATGGGAGGAAGCTGATGTGGATGATGGTAATGTTTGATTTGCCGACAGAAACAGTAGAAGAAAGAAAATCAGCTTCGAGATTTAGAAATTTTTTATTGGATGAAGGATTTGAGATGGTTCAATTATCTGTTTATGTTCAATTTACTGGGACTTGGGAAAGTTCACAAAAATTTGTGCGAGCTATAAAAAAAAATAATCCGGCTTATGGAGATGTAAATATCCTTTTTTTCACAGATAAGCAATTTTCCAACATTATTCACATTACGAATCGGAAAGAAAAATTACTTAAAAAAGAGCCAAATCAGTTTGAGTTGTTCTAATTTTTAAGCATAATTTTTCTGAAAAAAATGTATTTTTTGTGGTGTAAAAAAGGTCAAAAAAATGATTTTTCAAAATAAAAAACCAGCCCAATTACCTTATTTTCCTAGGAAATGGGCTGATTGATTGTAGCATATTGGATTTAGATGTCAAGTCGCAACAGATACACGAATGATTGTAGTCAACAGTAAATTGTAGCATATTGGATTTAGATGTCAAGTCGCAACCGCCGAAGCAAATTGTTGTTCAAGTTCTTCTATTGTAGCATATTGGATTTAGATGTCAAGTCGCAACACCTAGCTTTAACAATAACGAACACGTGCCATTGTAGCATATTGGATTTAGATGTCAAGTCGCAACAATGTCTTTAATTTTGCTTTCACCAATCATATTGTAGCATATTGGATTTAGATGTCAAGTCGCAACCATTCAAAGCTAGAGTATTGTGTATTCGATATGACAGTATGTTGCTTTTAGAGTCTCATGGGTAATTACAGATCGTTCATAATAATTGAGCGTTGGTGTTTCTGACTCTCTTCTCTTTTTGTATATTAAAACAAAATTTAAAATAATTATTTAAAATTTAATTGTCAATTAAATTTTAAAATGCTGTTATACAAAATTGAACGGAGATTTTCTTTGTTGGGGTATTCCTTTAATAAAATCGTATTGTCGCTTTTGCTCCTGCTTGACAATGAAAGGGGGTTGTGCTAAAAATAAGGCCGTTTTTTTAGGTTTTATCGCTTTTTATTTTTTATTATTCAAGGAAGGTTAAAAAAATGCCGTTGAAAAGCACCAGAGGAAGCAATTATCCGGATTGGTATCAAAATGTTATTAGTGTCGCCGATATGGCTGAAGTCTCCTCTTCTCCGGGGTGTATGGTGATTCGTCCGTGGGGATATGGTATTTGGGAGCGAATTCAACGGGTTCTTGATGATAAAATTAAAGAAACCGGTCATGAAAATTGTTATTTCCCCTTGTTCATTCCCTTAAGCTCTTTCCACAAAAAGGCCGACAATGTCGAAGGGTTTGCCAAAGAAATGGCTATTGTCACGCATAGTCGTCTGACCATGCAAGATGGAAAGTTAACGCCTGACGGTAAATTGGAAGAACCCTTGATTGTGCGTCCGACATCTGAGACGATTATTGCCGATTCTTTTTCAAAATGGGTTAAGTCATATCGGGATTTGCCTGTTATGATCAATCAGTGGGCCAATGTCGTTCGATGGGAAATGAGACCGCGATTGTTCTTAAGAACACGTGAATTCTTGTGGCAAGAAGGGCATACGGCTCATGCCACTTATGAAGAAGCCGAAAAAGAGGCTAAAACAATGTTGGATGTTTATGCTAAAGTCGCTCAAAATGCTTTGGCCATGCCGGTTATCAAAGGACGAAAGCCGGAGCATGAAAAGTTTCCGGGGGCCGTGGATACCTATTGTATCGAAGCCATGATGCAAGACGGGCGAGCTTTACAAGCCGGAACCTCTCATTTCTTGGGACAAAATTTTGCAAAATCAGCTAATATTCGTTTCCAAAATAATGAAGGAAAACAAGAATATGCTTATACAACCTCTTGGGGGGTCACAACGCGTTTAATCGGAAGTCTCATTATGACCCATGCTGATGATGAGGGAATGGTCGTTCCGCCGAAAATTGCTCCGCAACAGGTTATTATTGTTCCGATTATTAAGGATAAGTCTCAAAAAGAGGAGATTCTGGCATATGCTCATAAATTAGCTTCTGCTTTATCTTCTCAGATCTATGACGGCGAAAAACTGCGTGTTAAGGTGGATGAAAGAGATAAAGAGGCGGTTGATAAAATGTGGGAGTGGACCAGAAAAGGAGCTCCTCTTGTTTGCGAGGTTGGAGCCAGAGACATTCAAAACAATGGTTTAATGCTCAGAACCAGAAATAAGATCAATACGCCCGATTGGAAAAAAGTTGTTTCTTTTGATGATTTTGTGCAAACGGTCTCGGAAAGATTGGGGACGTTTCATCAGGAATTGTATCAGGCGGCCGATAAACGATTGAAAGAAAATCAACGGACGGATATTAAGACGGCCGAAGAAATGCAAGCCTATTTCTCTCATCAAAATTCTTGGATTGATGGTTCTGAAGGAAAGGTTGCCTTTGTTCGCGGAAAGTGGTGCGAAGATCCGGAGACGGTCGAAAAAATGAAAGAAATGAAAATATCCATTCGGTGTATTCCGGAAGATCAAACGCATGAAGAGGGTGTTTGTTTGTTGACAAATAAAAAAGCCACGCTCGATGTTATTTATGCACGGTCTTATTAGAATAATCAAATAAACAGATCCATCTGATTGTTTTGAGCTTTGAGGGATTTACCTAAAAGAAAAAGCAAGTTATGAGATATCGCTTGGAGATTCGATTTTCCATTTAATAGAGAAATACAAAATTCAAGCGAATCCGAATTTGGTCTCAATCTGCTTTCGATAGGCGTTTCATCGATTCGATCAAACGTTCGGGCGAGGGAAGGAGATACGCTGAATCGGTCTTTATTTTAAATACCATTCTACGGTTTTGATAATGCCGGTATCAAAAGTTTCTTCCGCTTTCCAGCCGAGTTCGGTTTCCAGTTTTGTCGCATCAATGGCATAACGAAAATCATGTCCGGCGCGATCCGGAACGAAAGTAATCAGATCTTCGTATTTTTGACCGTTGGCTCGAGGTCTTTTTTCATCCAAGATGGAGCAGATTGTTTTAACAATCGTGATATTGTTGCGTTCATTGTGCCCGCCGACATTATAGGTCTCGCCGGATTTTCCCGTATGATAGATGAGATCTATTGCCTTGCAGTGATCTAAAACGTATAGCCAGTCTCGAACATTATCTCCTTTTCCATAAATGGGTAATGGTTGTTCGGCAAGTGCTTTTTGAATAATGTGCGGAATCAGCTTTTCGGGATGTTGTTTGGGACCATAGTTGTTGGAACAATTGGATGTTGTCACATTCATTCCGAATGTATGGTGATAGGCTCTGACGATAAAGTCCGAACCGGCTTTACTGGCAGAATACGGACTGTTTGGTGCATAGGGTGTTTTCTCGGTAAAGTATCCTTCTTGACCCAACGCCCCATAAACCTCATCTGTCGAAATATGGTGGAACCGACAGCTTTCATAGCCCGGTTTGGCTTTGCTTGGCCCCTCCATCCAATGCCGAAACGCGACATCGATCAAATTAAACGTGCCTTCAATGTTGGTTTTAATAAATGCCCCCGGATTCTTAATGGAATTATCCACATGACTTTCGGCCGCAAAGTGAATGACTCCGCGAATGTCATTTTCGACAAATAATTTTTCAATTAAAGCTCGATCGCAAATGTCTCCTTGAATAAAGGTATAATTACTCATCGTTTCGCATTCTTTTAAATTATCGAGATTCCCTGCATAGGTTAACTTATCCAAGTTGATAATATGATCATTCGGATATTTTTGACAGAAGTACGGCACAAAATTAGATCCGATAAAACCGGCCCCTCCGGTTATTAGAACTGTTTGAGACATTTTTTTAACCCCTTTTCCCAATGTGGAATTTCAATTCCAAAAGTTGATTTAATTTTAGATTTGTTTAAAACACTGTAAAACGGACGATTTGCCTTTGTGGGATAGTCTGAGGAAGGAATTGGATTGATCCTGCAATTTAACCCCGATAGATCCATGATTTTTGTCGCAAAATCATACCAAGAACAAACCCCTTCATTTGTATAATGATATATCCCGTTATTCTTTTTATTCATCTGCGGTAAAATGGCGATAATTGCTTTGGCCAAATCACCTGCATAAGTGGGGCTTCCGATTTGATCTGTCACGACATTTAAAGAAGTTTTCTCGGAACCCAGTCGGCGCATTGTTTTTACAAAGTTGTTGCCGTGAGATGAATAAAGCCATGCAGTGCGAATGATGATGGCAATTTCGGCATTGTCGAGTACGGCTTTTTCACCGGCCCACTTTGTTTTACCGTATATTGAAATGGGATTAGGTGTATCTTCTTCCGTATAAGGTTTATAATTTTTCCCGTCAAAAACATAATCTGTTGAAATATGAATTATTTTTGCTCCGGATTTAGCCAGATTTGCAGGACCGAGCGTGTTAATTTTAGCTGCCAGCTCCGGTTCATCTTCGGCTTTATCAACGGCCGTGTAAGCAGCACAGTTGATAACGGTTTCTATCTGATGGTCAGTGATAAATGCTTTTACCGCCTCTAAATCTGTGATATCAAGAGTGCTCACATCCGTTAGAATCACTTCCGGCAACAGGGCTTGTAATTCGCAACCCAATTGCCCGTTTGCTCCCGTTATCAATACGTTATTGCTCATATGTTAAAATATCCTTCAATTTTTTGCTTGCTAAACGATCTTTTTGCGATATGATAATTTTCGAATCCGGAATTAACCAATCTACACCGATTTCCGGATCATCATATCGAACGGTAAATTCAGATTCCTTACAGTAGAGATTATCACATTTGTAGGATAAGACAGCAGTCTCGCTAAGGACCGAAATCCATGTAAAAAGTTGCGAGGGATAAAGAGCTGACGTTTGTTTTCTTCTGATAATTCAACTGTAATATACTGTCCGAATGTCGGAGAATTCCGACGTGTATCAACAGCTACGTCTAAAACCGTTCCTTGCAAAACACGGACAAGTTTTGCTTGTGCGTGTTCCCCTAACTGACAGTGCAATCCACGAATAACCCCATAGGAAGATTTGGATTGGTTATCTTGAACAAAGCGTGCCGAAATACCGTTTTCGATAAATTCTTGCTCATTGTAGCTTTCAAAAAAATAACCACGGTCATCCTCAAAAATTTTAGGTTCTATAATAAGAACCCCCTCAATATTCGTTTTAATAAAGTTCATGACACTCCTCATACACTTTCAATAAATATTTTTTATAATCTCCCTCTTTTGCATGATCAATGAGAGATTTCATTTGTGCATCCGTGATAAACCCTTTTCGGTAGGCAATTTCTTCAATACAAGCAATTTTTAATCCCTGTCTTTTTTCTATGATTTGAACAAAAATACTTGATTCCATCAAACTGGTCGGTGTTCCCGCATCTAACCAAGCATTCCCACGCCTCATCGGGACGACACTCATCCGCCCTTCTTTGAGGTACAGATTGTTTAAATCCGTTATTTCCAATTCACCTCGAGCAGATGGTTTTAATTTTTTGGCTTTTTCCACAACATCGGATGGATAAAAATAAAGTCCCGCCGAGGCATAATTAGATTTGGGGGAGGTCGGTTTCTCCTCGATGGAAAGAACGTTCAAATTTTGATCAAATTCCACAATCCCAAACCGTTCCGGATCAGAAACATGATAGGCAAAAATGGTGGCACATTTCTCCCGATTTTTTGAAACCGTCTGTTGAAAGGAGTAAAGTTGATCACCCATATAAAAAATATTATCCCCCAAAATCAGAGAGACTTCATCATTGCCGATAAAATCAGCCCCGATGGTAAACGCTTGAGCAATCCCTTTGGGCTCCGGCTGAACGGCATATTGAATGTGAATGCCTAACTGGGTGCCGTCCCCAAACAATTCTTGAATATGGGGAGTGTCTTTTGGTGTTGAAATAATCAAAATATCCGTTATCCCGAATAGCATTAACGTGGATAAAGGATAGTAAATCATCGGTTTGTCATAAACAGGTAAAAGTTGTTTTGAGACTGTTTGGGTTAGAGGATATAATCGTGTTCCGCTACCACCCGCTAAAATAATTCCTTTCACTTGACCTCCAGTTTACTTTTTATACTTACAAAGGGTATATATTTCAAAAGTCCATTCCTCTTATTCCCTTTTTGAGTAAATTTACCGCAAGGAATAATTCCGAACAGCTTGAGCCGAACAAGATGCGGTGCTTTTGTACAAACTTTCTCCCAAAGAGCAAAATGTTTTGAACGCACCCAAGTGTGAATGTTTTTTGTAGCATCCGCCATCTTTTTCGATTGTTTTTTACTTGTATTTCCTTCATACCAACGGTATTTCACCAAAACTTTCGGTATGTTATAAAATTTTGTTTTGCCGATCAGTTGACACCAGAGTCTGTAATCTTCACAGGGCGTAAATTCTTCTTCATAGCGGATTTCTCCCAGTGCCGATTTGCGAATCATCGCCCCCGTATGAGCAATGGCGCAACCTTGCATCAAATAAAACTCAATATCTTGATTCTGCTCCGGATAACGAGCCGTTTTTGTGTCGGGAAATCTTTCAACATAACATCCGACAACCCCAATCTCGGGATGTGTGTCTAAAACTTTGACTTGTTCCTCCAATCGGTCGGGTAAAGATATGTCATCATGATCAAAAACAGCCAGATATTCGCCTCGAGCCATATCTATCAACCTGTTTCGACTGGGGGTAATTCCCAGATTCGTTTTATTTTTAACATAGCGGATGCGATCATCATTAAACGATTTGATGATTTTTTCCCGATCGTCTTTCGGACAGTCATCCACAATCACAAATTCAAAATCCTTAAACGTTTGATTGAGAATAGATTCTATCGCCGACTTTAAATGTTCGGGATTCGTCTTATAAACCGGCATGAGCACGGATACTTTAGGGTGATTCATTCAGGTCCTCATATTGAAACTTATTATGGAGCGATTATAATGAAGTATGACTATAAATGCAATGACTTTTTCTTTCCGCTTTTTTAAATGGAGAATCGTCAGATTCGCTTGTATGGCGGAATCATTATGTATCATGGTCGGAACAAATAAAAATACACGGCCGACTGATTAAATTGTTGAGGCTGACCG
>CALXPF010000002.1 GCA_944390205.1 uncultured Alphaproteobacteria bacterium | reverse complement strand
GATCAATAGAGACAACATGTTGATGAGGTGGTAGAGCGTGTCAAAGCAGCTCAAGCCGTTTTTGCAACTTTTGATCAGGAAAGAGTAGATGCTATTTTTAAAGCGGCAGCCATTGCGGCCTGCTCTGCCCGTATTCCGTTGGCCAAAATGGCCGTGGAAGAAACGGGAATGGGAATTGTAGAAGACAAAGTCATCAAAAATCATTTTGTCGCCGAGTATATCTTTAATGCCTATAAAGATACAAAAACATGTGGCGTCATTTGTGAAGACGATATTCAAGGCTTCAAAAAAATTGCGGAACCCATGGGGGTTATCGCCGGCATTGTGCCGACAACCAATCCGACATCAACGGCTATTTTTAAGGCTCTTATTTCCTTAAAAACCAGAAACGGCATTATTTTTGCCCCCCATCCACGTGCCAAAAAATGTACAAATGAAGCGGCTCGCATTGTTTTGGAAGCTGCCGTTAAAGCCGGAGCGCCCGAGAATATTATCGGATGGATCGAACCCTCTTCGGTTGCCGTAACCGGATATCTCATGGGGCATAAAGATGTTTCTCTCATTTTGGCAACAGGAGGTCCCGGCATGGTGAAAGCGGCTTACAGCTCCGGAACACCCGCCATCGGTGTCGGTGCCGGAAACACACCCGTCATTATTGATTCAACGGCCGACATTCAAATGGCCGTCAGCAGTGTGATTTTGAGTAAAACCTTTGATAACGGAACGATCTGTGCCTCTGAGCAAGCGGTTGTTGTGGAGGCTCCCGTTTACGAAGCCGTCAAAAAAGAGTTCATTCGACGAGGCTGTTTATTTTTAACGGAAGATCAAAAACAAAAATTACAGGCTATTTTATTCCAAAACGGAAAATTAAACGGAGCGGTTGCCGGTCAATCAGCGGAAACGATTGCAAATATGGCCGGATTTAAAGTCCCCGAAAAGACAAAAATTCTCATGGTTGAAAGTGAACAAATTTCAGATGACAATCCTTTCGCCCATGAAAAGCTCTCTCCGATTTTAGGATTCTTCAAAGCGCCTGATTTTTCAACGGCCGTTGAAATGGCTCAGCACTTAATTATTTTAGGCGGGGCAGGACACACGTCCGTTCTTTATACACACGAGACCAACAAAGAACACATTGATCTGTTCCAAAAAACGCTCACAACCGGACGAACACTCATCAATATGCCGTCTTCACAAGGGGCTATCGGTGATTTATACAACTTCCGCCTTCCTCCCTCTTTAACACTGGGTTGCGGTTCTTGGGGCGGTAATTCCATTAGTGAAAACATAGGAGTAAAACATTTAATGAATATCAAATCTGTAGCAGAACGTCGTGAAAATATGTTATGGTTCAAAACCCCTCAAAAAATCTATTTTAAACGAGGCTGTTTGGATTTTGCTCTTGCGGAATTAAAGGGACATAAAAAAGCCTTTATTATCACGGATGCAACCATGTCTCAGATTGGTATTACGGATCGGATCGGTGGTATTCTTGAAAAAAACGGGATGATTTATCAAACATTTGATCAAGTCAAACCGGATCCGGATCTTTCCACCATTCATATTATTTTAGATCAAGTTCGCCGTTTTGAGCCGGATGTTTTTGTCGCAGTCGGAGGCGGATCTCCGATGGATGCGGCTAAAATTGTTTGGCTCATGTATGAACATCCGGAACTTTCTTTTGAAGACATCGCCATGCGATTTATCGATATCCGAAAGAGAATTGTTGTTTTCCCCGAATTGGGACAAAAAGCCAAAATGGTTTCTATTCCGACAACATCCGGAACGGGATCCGAAGTGACACCGTTTACGGTTATTACGGACGACAGAACCGATCAAAAATATCCGATTACCGATTATTCGATTTTACCGAATATGGCAATTGTGGATCCGGATTTAGCCATGAGCATGCCCCGTGGGTTGACAGCCTATTCCGGAATTGACGTTTTGACACATGCGACAGAAGCCTTCACATCGCTTTATGCAAACAATCTGTCAGACGGACCGGCCGTTGAAGCAGCCAAATTGGTTTTTGGATATTTACCGAGATCTTATCAAAACGGAGCCAAAGATCCCGAAGCACGAGAAAAAATGCACTACGCGGCAACAATGGCCGGACAAGCATTTGCCAACGCATTCTTGGGTGTTTGCCACTCCATGGCACATAAATTGGGAGCCCATTTTCATGTCCCTCATGGTATGGCCAACGCATTGTTGCTCCCGTATGTTATTCAATATAACGCAACCGATGTTCCGGTAAAGCAGGGAATGTTCCCTCAATATAAATATCCCATGATTAAAGAACGATATGCTCTGTTTGCAGATTCAATCGGATTGACAAAGGGATTAAAAGACAATCAAACAGATGAAAAAGTCAAATGTTTTATTGATGCCGTTCAACAACTGAAAGATTCTGTAGATGTTCCGCGTTCCATTCAAGACTGGGGTGTTGATGAAGCGGCCTTTTTGGAAAAGCTGGATTTACTGTCCGAGGAGGCTTTTGATGATCAATGCACGGGATCTAACGCCAGATATCCGCTCATTTCCGAAATTAAAGAAGTTTATTTAAACGCTTATTACGGAAAGCCGGTTTATCCGAACGAAAAACAACCCCCGCGCAATCCGAATGCTCTCAGAGCTCGTCCGACAACACAAAGTACACCTCTTACTACGGATGAGAAACCAAGCTCCGCTTCAAAAACAAAAAAGAAGAGCAAATAAAAAATCAAGAAAAGGATGCGAAAGCATCCTTTTCTTATTTAAGAACTCTTTTGTTGAAAAAAAGTTTTCTCGGTAAAGCAAACAAAGCTTCTTGCGATCCCTCTTTTGCTATGATATACTCTTCTTTAAGAGAGGTTTTATGAAAAAAAAGCAATCGACATCTGTTCCGTCCATGGACGAATTGATGACTTATTTAAACAAACAAACCGGTCTCATTAACAAACGACAAATTGTTCGAGACTTTCATATTAAAGGTGATGATCGTCAGGCGCTGAAAATAATGATCCGAGACCTTCGAGAAAAAGGTCTCTTACAGACGGAATCCGGATCTCGTCGGCTCAAATCCAAAAATATTTTAGATGAAATCACAACTCTGGAAATCACGGGTATTGATTCCATGGGAGATCTTGTCGCCCGTCCTTTGGAATGGCTTTCCAAAGACCAACCGCCTCAAATCATTATTACTCAGAATTTGATTAAACCACCGGCCGGTGTCGGCGATATCGTTCGGGCCCGTGTCAAAAATATGGGAAAGAATTGTTATGAGGGGAGCGTTTTAAAACGAATCACTCAAAGTGATAACAGGATGGTCGGCGTTTACGAAAACGGTCGCGTTTATCCCGTCGATAGGCGTTTAACACAGGGGTTCATCGTGGATGACTTGCCACGGGATGTTTATAACAGAGATTTACTCATTATCGAAATTCCCCCTATTCACTCTCGATCTCCGAAGGCTTCTTTTGTTCGCAGAATTGGATCGGCAAATGATCCCTTTTCGGCCACCTTAATCGCTATTTATTTGCATAATTTACCGATTGCTTTTCTGGAACAAACAGAAAAGGAGGCATCAAAAGTGAAGGTTCCGAAAGCTTCCGAAGAGCATCCGGATTGGACGCATATTCCTTTCGTAACTATTGACGGAGAAGATGCCCGTGATTTTGATGATGCCGTCTGGGCCGAACAAGATCAAAATTCCAACAATCCGAACGGATGGCATCTCTGTATCGGCATTGCGGATGTTTCTTGGTATGTTCGTTCCGGCATGGCGATGGATACCGATGCAAAGCTCCGTGGAAACTCCGTCTACTTTCCAGATCGCGTTTTACCTATGCTTCCGTTCGAATTATCAAACGGTGTTTGTTCTTTAAAACCGGGAGAACCCCGTGCGGCACT
The DNA here is from genome assembly GCA_944390205.1 of uncultured Alphaproteobacteria bacterium. Lineage (GTDB taxonomy): Bacteria > Pseudomonadota > Alphaproteobacteria > CAAHEQ01 > UBA3637 > CALXPF01. The sequence goes on along the minus strand of CALXPF010000002.1, from coordinate 45,852 downwards.
TGTTTGTGAAATTTGGCTCAATGCCCATGGCAAAAAAATAAAGCATCGTTTTATCAGAGCCCTCATTCGATCCGAACGACGGCTGACCTATTCGGAAGTCCAAGCTTCACTGGAGGGTTCATTAGAGATTAACGGTCTTGAAAAAGAGATCAAAGCACTTCAATCCGTCTATCAACTGCTCAAGAAACAACGTCAAAAACGAGGAGTTTTGGAAATTAATGTTCCCGAACCGGAAATCAAACTAAATGCCGAAGGGAAAATACTCCAAATTAAAAATCGAGAACGATTAACCAGCATGGAGCTTATTGAGGAGTTAATGATTTTAGCCAATGTTTCCGCCGCCGAAACACTGGAAGAACAGAAGGCTCCCACAATGTATCGTGTCCATGATCGCCCCAGCTCCGAAAAGGTGGAACAACTCAATAAATATTTAAGAGCAACCGGACTCACTAATATTTCCGTGGATGAAACATCCGATGCTCGTGCTTATAATAGTATTTTAAGCAACAAAAACGCCCGTTATAATTTTGCTCTCAATGAATACGTGTTGCGATCTCAATCACAAGCCGTTTATTCTCCCGAAAATATCGGGCATTTTGGTTTGGCTCTTCAAAAATATGCTCACTTTACCTCTCCTATCAGAAGATATGCTGATATTTTAGTTCATCGATCTCTTGTCAAAACCTTAAAACTCGGGAAAGGTGGTCTCACTGCCACGGAAGAGGAAAATTTTTCTCAAATAGCTCAACATATTTCTCAGACGGAACGCCAAGCAACCGCTGCCGAAAGAGATGCGGATGACCGATATATCGCCATGTATCTCGCCCAACAAACCGGAAAAACTTTTAATGCCCGTATCGTTTCCGTAACACGTTTCGGTCTTTTTATTCGTTTAGAAAATCCGATGGCGGATGGTTTTGTTCCCATGCGAAATATCCCCGGTGGTTTTTATGACTTTGAAGAAGAGATGCAACGTCTGTATAATCCCAAAACAGGAGACATTTTGATGCCGGGAGACAGTGTCCAGGCGACACTTATGGAGGCAACCCCACTGACCGGTGGATTGATCTTTAAAATCGTTCTTTCAAAAAAGAAGCCAAAAATACAAAAAAATTCAAAAAAGAAAAAACAAATCCCCTCATGAAAAAAAGTACCAAAAAATATATATTATCAGGCCTTGTAATTATTTCCGTTTCTCTTTTTGTAGGGGGATATTACCTTATCACAAAACGTCCCACCGTTTCGGTTATTCTGTCAACCTACAACAGAGCTACCTATTTACCAAAAGCGATTGATTCCGTTTTATCTCAAACATTTCAAGATTTTGAGTTCATTATTATTGACGATGGATCCATTGATAAAACACAGGAAGTCATCGCCGCTTATCAAGCAAAAGATCCTCGAATTAAAGCCTATAAAAACAAGCGAAATAAAGGCCTTGTCCATAATTTGAATTTAGGAATAAAAAAAGCTCGGGGAAAATATATTGCGCGCATGGATGATGATGATATTTCTCTACCGACCCGCTTTGAGAAGCAAGTTGCTTTTCTTGAAGAAAATCCACATATCACCGTCTTGGGAACCAATCGATACGCCATCGGGGAAGATCCCTTTCAAAGACTATTCCCGTGGATGAGTGATCCCAATGAAAAAAGTGCGGCCATCGAAACTCTTTTTTATACCCCTGCGCCCCACTCCACATGGATGATCCGAAAGTCTTTTTTGGATGAAAAACATATCCAATACAATGAGAAATATAAATATGCCGAGGATATGAAATTTTTAACGGATATTATTTTTGCCGGCGGATCCATCGTCAGTCTGCCTGATATTTTATTGGGATACGATCAACGATCCCCGAAGCAATACCACTATCGAAAAACCCAATATGAATCTCGAGATCGTGCTATACGAAATGCTTTTTTACATTTTTTTCCCAAAGAAGAAGTAGATCGCCTCATGAAAGGAACAAAGTGTGATAAATACAAAGCATTATGGGATTTACCGGATAAAAAAATGATCTTTGATCGAGAAACGCTCAAACAAAAAATAAATCGTTTCTGCCCGACAATACATTTGGATTAAGCGTATTATTTATCATTTCGGAGATACTTGTTATTCGATCTTTTTTAACAACTAATGAAATATAGGCAATATCCTCAACTTTTGAAAACCCTTCTTGGATCAATAAATGAGCCATCATATCTTTCATATGACTTTTGAGACGCCATTTTGTTCCGTTTCATCAAGCCATAATACAAAAAAGGCCGCCGAAGCGACCTTTTCTGAGTTCTAAACTTGGGTTTCTAGTACATACCGCCCATACCACCCATTCCCGGCATACCGGCAGGGCCTTCGTGACCACCGCAAGCACATTTTTCTTCAGGCTTATCAGCAACCATGGCTTCCGTTGTAATTAACAACCCACCGATAGAAGAGGCTCCTTCTAAAGCTGTCCGCACAACTTTTGTCGGATCAATAATACCGGAATCAAACATATTGGTATAAACGCCTTTTTGTGCATCATATCCCATATTCACATCATATTTTTCCAGCAATTTTCCGACAATAACGGAACCATCAACGGCGGCATTCTCAGCGATCTGACGAAGCGGTGCTTGTAAAGCCTTTCGAATGATATCCACGCCAACTCGTTGATCATCATTTTCCGGTTTAACCGTCTCAAGAGCTTTGGTTGCATACAATAAAGCAACACCACCGCCCGGTACAATTCCTTCTTTGACGGCTGCCCGTGTCGCATGCAATGCATCATCTACACGATCTTTTTTCTCTTTCACTTCTAATTCAGAGGCACCACCCACCTTAATCACGGCAACGCCACCGGATAATTTAGCCAATCGTTCTTGCAGTTTTTCACGATCATAATCAGATGTGGTTTCTTCAATTTGTTGCTTAATTTGTTGAACACGAGCAGCAATAGAATCTTTATCTCCGGCCCCATCAACAATCGTTGTATCCTCTTTTGTAATCGTCACGGATTTAGCTGTTCCCAAATGAGCCAAAGTGACGTCTTCCAATTTCATTCCCAATTCACTGGAAACTACTTGTCCGTGCGTCAACACAGCGATATCTTCCAACATCGCTTTTCTGCGGTCACCAAAGCCCGGAGCCTTAACAGCAGCGATTTTTAAACCACCCCGCAACTTATTAACAACCAAAGTGGCCAAAGCTTCTCCCTCAACATCTTCGGCAATAATCAACAACGGACGAGATGTTTGGATAACCGCCTCTAAAACAGGAATCAAAGCTTGTAAGTTAGATAATTTAGAATCCACAATCAAAATATACGGATTATCTAATTCGGCAACCATTTTTTCTGGATTTGTAATAAAGTAAGGAGACAAGTATCCTCGATCGAATTGCCTTCCTTCGCCCACTTCCAACTCTGTTTCCATCCCCTTAGCGTCTTCAACGGTAATCACGCCCTCATTTCCGACCTTTTCCATGGCACGAGCGATATAATCACCGATTGAGCTGTCTCCGTTAGCTGAAATTGTTCCGATTTGAGCAATCTCAGCAGAGGTTGAAATCTCCTTAGAACGAGATTTGATATCGGAAACAACAGCGGCGACGGCTAAATCGATTCCTCTTTTTAAATCCATCGGGTTCATTCCGGCTGCGACCGCTTTCACACCCTCTCGAATAATGCTTTGTGCCAAAACGGTTGCCGTTGTCGTCCCGTCACCGGCAATATCCGCCGACTTTGAGGCAACTTCACGCACCATTTGAGCACCCATGTTTTCAAATTTTTCATGCAACTCTATTTCCTTGGCAACCGAAACACCGTCTTTTGTAATTTTGGGAGCACCGTAAGATTTTCCCAAAACGACATTACGCCCCTTCGGCCCCAACGTCACTTTAACGGTATCTGCCAAAATATCCACTCCGCGCAACATACGTGAGCGAGCATCCGTTCCAAATTTAATCTCTTTTGCTGGCATTGTTTTTTATCCTTTCTCTATTTTTCTAAAAATCTAAATTATTCCAAAATACCCAAAACATCCGTTTCTTTCATGATCAGCAATTCCTCGCCGTCAATTTTAATTTCCGTTCCGGACCATTTTCCGAACAAAACTTTATCGCCTTCCTTTAATGTCATCGGAATGACTTTTCCGGCCTCATCTCGAGCGCCGGGGCCGACCGCGATAACAACGCCCTGCGATGGCTTTTCTTTAGCTGTATCCGGAATAATAATTCCGCCGGCCGTTCGACTTTCTTCCGGTGTTCTTTTGATTACGACACGATCAAGTAATGGTTTGAATTTCATGTTGAGTCCTTTCATTTTATTTTCTTTGACTATATAAGTAGGATAGACTTTTTTTCAAGCCCCTTTTCTTTCTTTCAATCACCCCATGTCAGAGTTAGACATAACATAGTATTTCTTATTTCATTCGTCAAGAGCGGAAACTTTATTTATTTTTCGGATGTAATAAATTTTAATTCCCTTCAAAGAAAATTCATCTGAATTCGCAAGATATTTTATTCATCTCCGATTTTAAGGGCGTTAATAAAAGCGGTTTGCGGAATTTCGACACTTCCGAATTGGCGCATTCGCTTTTTACCCTCTTTTTGTTTTTCGAGAAGTTTTCGTTTTCGAGTAATATCACCGCCATAACATTTTGCCGTCACATCCTTCCGAAAAGCGGCAATATCTTCTCTGGCAATAATTTTACCCCCGATACTTGCTTGGATGGGAATTTTAAATTGGTGACGAGGAATCAAATCCTTTAATCGTTCACAAATCTGGCGTCCTCTTCGTTCGGCCTGAGACCGATGAGCCAAAAACGCCAATGCATCTACTTGCTCTCCGTGAACCATAATATTCACACGGACCAAATCACTTTTTTCATAATCAGCCACTTCATAATCAAAACTGGCATATCCTTTTGATAAAGACTTAAGGCGATCATAAAAATCAAAGACAATTTCATTCAACGGCAACTGATAAACAAGCATTGCCCGATTGCCGACATACGTTAAATCTTTTTGGACCCCTCTTCGTTCCGTGCATAATTGAAGAATTCCTCCCAAATATTCATCCGGCGTTAAAATACTCGCTTTAACCCATGGCTCTTCAATAAACGCAATGGATGACGGATCCGGCATATCTGCCGGATTATGCATGACAATCATGTTTCCGTTTGTTAAATGAACCCGATAAGCAACGGACGGAGCCGTTGTAATTAAATCCAAATTAAATTCCCGAGACAATCGCTCTTGAATAATTTCCATATGCAAGAGCCCCAAAAAACCGCATCTAAATCCCTGCCCCAACGCCATGGATTTATCCGGCGTAAATTGAAAAGCCGCATCATTTAACTGCAATTTCCCCAGCGATTCCTTTAAATTTTCATAATCACTCATATCAACGGGGAACAATGAGCAAAACACGACCGACAGACTTGGTTTAAATCCGGGTAAAGCCTCTTTAGTCGGGTTCTTTTCATCCGTAATCGTATCACCGACATGAGTTTCACCGATTGATTTGATCCCGCAAATAATAAACCCGAGCTCTCCTGTTTTAATTTCTGAACTATCTGTCATTTTGGGTGTAAAATATCCCAATCGTTCCACTTTATAGGAGGTATTTGTTGACATCATCCGAATATTCATTCCCTTTTTGAGAGTTCCGTCCACAACTCGAACCAAAACAATAATACCCAAATAAGAATCATACCAAGAATCAACCAGCATGGCCTTCAACGGAGCATTCACTTCACCTTTAGGGGACGGAAGTCGATGAACGATTGTTTCCAAAACCTCTTGAACACCCAACCCTGTTTTTGCTGAAATCAGAGGAGCCTCAGAAGCATCGATGCCGATAACATTTTCAATTTGATCTTTCACTCGATCCGGATCCGCCGCCGGTAAATCTATTTTATTGATAACGGGAACAATTTCATGGTTAGCATCCAACGCCTTATAAACATTCGCCAGCGTCTGAGCTTCCACGCCTTGAGAGGCATCAACAACCAAAAGAGATCCCTCACATGCAGCCAAAGATCGACTGACTTCATACCCAAAATCCACATGCCCCGGCGTATCGATTAAATTTAAAATATAATCCTGCCCGTCTTGAGCCCGATAATTCAACCGAACGGTTTGAGCTTTAATGGTAATGCCTCGTTCTCTTTCAATATCCATATTATCCAATATTTGCGCCTTCATTTCACGATCGGAAACAGCTCCGCACAATTGAATCAGTCGATCTGCCAAAGTGGATTTCCCGTGATCAATATGAGCCACGATTGAAAAATTACGAATATGTGATAAATCAGTCATATCAAATCCTTTTTATGTAAATCGGGACGATGATATCGGAAAAACAAAAAAAAAGCAAGGTCTCATCTATTTTTCGCTTGAGAATAAAAAATGAGTCTCAAAGTCAAATATTCTGATTGAATAAAAAAGGAAAAGAGGATATACTGCCAAGCGGACGATCCGAAAATAAAATTCGGATGATCCCCAAAATCAGGAAAAAAGAAAGGAAAAGCAAATGAAAAATATCGGCGATTTAATGAAAAAAGCCCAACAAGTTCAATCTCAAATGAGCATTCTTCAAACAAAGATGGAAAAAGCCGAATTTGAAGGGACTGCGGCCGGCGGAGCCGTTAAAGTTGTTTTAACGGGAAAGGGAAACCCTGTTAGTGTGTCTTTAGATAAATCAGTTGTTGATCCGAATGACGTCGAAACGTTAGAAGATCTTTTGGTCGTTGCGCTCAATGACTCCCGCAATAAAGCTGATGAAGCGCTTGTATCGGAAATGGAACGCATTCAATCTTCTTTAGGTTTACCTCCGGGATTTAAAATGCCGTTCTAGGACAGTTGAATGAAATCAGGAGAAATCGAACAGCTTATCCATCTCATGAGCAAGTTGCCGGCGTTGGGGCCCAGATCGGCTCGTCGGGCTGTTTTACACTTATTAAGTAAAAAAGAAACTTTTTTTATTCCGTTGATACAGTCCATGCAATCTGTTTTGGATCATGTTCGCTCCTGTCCGGAATGTGGTAATATGGACACCTGTTCTCCTTGTTCAATCTGCTCCGATCCGAACAGAGATAAGGGGCAGATTTGTGTTGTTCGTGACGTAACCGATCTGTGGGCACTGGAGCGAGCCGGCGTTTTTAGAGGCGTTTATCATGTTTTGGGAGGGCTTCTATCTGCTCTGGATGGAATCGGACCGGATGAGTTAAACATCCAACGTTTAGTGGACAAGATAAGCCAACATCCTGCCACCGAAGTTATTTTGGCACTTCCCGCGACGGTTGAAGGACAGGCAACGGTTCATTATCTGACAGAAAAATTAGAATCTTTTCCCATCCATATTTCAACCTTATCTCGCGGAGTTCCGATTGGCGGAGAGCTTGATTATTTAGATGACGGCACCCTGCAAACGGCATTCAACGCGAGAAGAGACATCTAAGACAACGATAGAACGGACATAATATAAATGGAAGAAATTAAAGAGGCATTAAAATCCTTAGAGCAAGCGGTTTTAAAACTGGAAACGGCGGTTCATGTGGCCAAAAAGGAACATGTTCATGCCGTTGAGGAGGTTCGGGAGTTAAAATCCGTTATAAAAACGGCCTATCATCGTTTGGATAAAGCTTTATCAGCCTTCAAGGGGGAGGAATAATAATGGCTGTCGTATCACTGAAGATCGGAGGACGTTTTTATAAATTTTCTTGTAATGACGGACAAGAAGCCCACATGAGAGAATTGGCGGAAATTCTGGACAAGAGAGCCGATCAGTTAATGAAATCTCTCGGATTCATGCAAGAGGGCCAGCTCTTGGCCATGCTGTGTCTTTTATTGGAGGAAGAGAAACAACACTTAGAAAAAAGCGGAAATTTTGAGCAACAAGCCCTTATTCAAAAACAGCTTGCCGAAAGTATTGAAAACATAGCTATAAAAATGAATGTATTAGCCGAGAATTTAAGCGACACTGAGAAGGATATCGGAGAATGAAAGGATTGTTTTGCGGAGATATTGTCGGCAAATCGGGTCGGCGTATGGTTTTGGAATATATTCCCAAATTACGTGACCGCTTCAATTTAGATTTTGTAATCGCCAATGGAGAAAATGCCGCCCATGGTTTTGGGCTGACTCCCAAAATGGCTCAGGATTTTTTTAATGCCGGCATAGACATCATCACTTTAGGCAATCACTCCTTTGATAAAAAAGAGATCTTCCCGATACTGGACGAACGAGACGATATTATTCGTCCGATGAATTATCCCGAAAATACGGTCGGGAAGGGATTTTGTTTCAAAACTTTATCAAACGGATACCGATTGGCGGTTGTTCAACTACAAGGGCACGTTTTTATGCGATCCGTGGATAGCCCGTTTGAGAGCATTCAGTCCTGGCTCGAAAAATATCCAAAGGGGGGATGCTGGGATTTTTTAATTGTTGATTTTCATGCCGAAGCAACGGCGGAAAAAATGGGTATGGGCCATTTTTTAGACGGACAAGCCTGTTTGGTTGTTGGGACACACACCCATATTCCGACTGCGGACGCCCAAATTTTGCCGAACGGAACGGGATATATAACCGATATCGGTATGTGTGGTGATTATCATTCGGTTATCGGAATGAAAAAAGAAACAGCACTTCCTCGATTTTTTTGCGGGGCACACGGATCCCGATTAGAACCGGCGGACTCCGAGGGAACATTTTGCGCCGTTTTTATTGAAATAGAAGAAAAAACAGGGGTTGCCACAAAAATTTTTCCGGTTCGAATCGGCGCCCATCTTGAAAACACGCATGAAATATGATATAAAGAAGCCCATTTAAAAATATGATCTCTTAACATAGAAACATTATTAATTATAGAGGAAACAAAGATGTCAGGACATTCACAATTTAAAAATATTATGTACCGTAAAGGGGCCCAAGACAAAATGAGGGCTAAGGTTTTTTCAAAACTGGCTCGTGAAATCACCGTTGCCGTTAAAACGGGTTTACCGGATCCGGCCATGAATCCCCGTTTACGCTTAGCCATTCAAAACGCTCGTTCGGAAAATATGCCGAAAGATAACATTGAACGAGCCATTGCAAAAGGGACACAAGGTGCTGACACAACAAACTATGAAGAAGTCCGTTATGAAGGATTTGGCCCCGGAAAAGTCTCTATCATTGTGGAAGCCCTGACAGATAACCGTGCAAGAACGGCACCGAATTTGCGTTCTTTATTTTCAAAAAACGGAGGTGTTTTCGGAGAAACGGGTTCCGTCACGTTTAATTTTGAACGGATCGGATATATTGAATATCCGATTTCCGTCGGGACACCGGATGCAATTTTTGAGGCGGCTCTGGAGGCAGGTGCTCAAGATGTCGTTTCAACAAACGAAGCACATGAAATTACTTGTACTCCGGAAGATTTGGCTGTTGTACGAGAGGCCTTGGAAGCCAAGTTGGGTACTCCGAATGCCGCTCGATTGGATTGGAAGCCATTGGTTCAGACACCGATTTCTGATTTGGAAACGGCTCAAAAGTTAATGAATTTCATTAACCTCCTTAATGAAGATGACGATGTTCAACGTGTCATCACAAATGCGGACATTGATGAAAACGTTATGAAACAGCTGGAAGCGGAATAATATGATTCGCATCTTGGGTTTGGATCCGGGTTTGCGACATACGGGATGGGGTGTCATTGAGCAGGATGGCACCCGTTTTCGTTTTATAGCCGCAGGAGTTATCAATCCGCCGGATCATTTGTCTTTATCCGAGCGATTAGCAGAATTACATGAACATTTAAAGGGAATTATAGAGTCTTATGATCCGGATGAGGCGGCGGTAGAGGAAACATTTGTCAACAAAAATCCCTCTTCGACTTTAAAATTGGGACAAGCTCGCGGTGTTGTTTTATTAACACCGGCCATCTTGCATATTCGTGTGTTTGAATATACCCCCAATCAAATAAAAAAAATGATCGTGGGTGCCGGCCATGCTGATAAAAATCAAGTAGACATGATGGTTCGAACCCTTCTTAAAAAAACAGTTCCGGAGCACATCCCGCCGGATGCGTCAGATGCGTTAGCCATTGCTCTTTGCCATGGTTTTATGCGACCGTCTTTAACTCGACAACTTCTTCGATAACGAAGGGATTATATATGAAAATTATTCAAAAAGCCTCTCCTCATTTTAATGATCGAACAACGCCGATTGATATGATTGTCATTCATGCGACGGCCACACAAACGCTGGATGAAACATTTTCATATCTTATTCACAGCCAAGCGCCTCATCGTGTCAGTGCTCACTATGTGATTGATCGGGACGGAACCGTTTATCAGTTGGTTGACGAATCAAAACGAGCTTGGCACGCCGGAATCAGTAGATGGGGGGATCGAGAAGATATCAACACTTACTCCATCGGAATAGAATTTCAGTGCCCCACGCAAAGTGACGGAACGCTGGGAAACTTTACACAAGATCAAATCCAAAGTGGTCTTGAATTATGCCATGACATTCAAAAAAGATATCACATTTTGCCTAAAAATGTTGTCGGACATTCCGATATTGCTCCAAATCGCAAACAAGATCCGGGAATATTGTTCCCTTGGGAAATTTTTGTTCGAGAAGGAATTGCATCAAACCCGAAACGCCGATAATACTTTATATATTATAAATCTCGTATTTATCTCGTTCAAATCTTGAAATACGGCAAAACACCAACTATATATCCTGCATAAAAACGTATTATTTATAATAACAAGAAAGGATAAAATATGGTTCAAAAAAAAGAAGAAACGGTTGCGTTCAAAGCAGAAGTTTCCAAAGTTTTAGATATTGTCATTCATTCTTTATACTCTAATTCGGAGATATTTTTACGAGAGCTTATTTCCAATGCCTCGGATGCCTGTGATAAACTCCGTTATGCCCTGTTAACTCATCCCGGTCTGAAACATGCCGCAGGTGAATTTAAAATTACATTAATACCCGATTCATCTGCAAAAACTCTGACTGTTGCGGATAATGGGATCGGGATGAACAAGGATGATTTAATCAATCATTTGGGAACCATCGCCCGTTCGGGATCCGCAGAGTTTTTAAAAACACTCACGGGCGACAAACAAAAAGATATGGCCTTAATCGGACAATTCGGCGTTGGCTTTTATGCTTCATTCATGGTTGCCGATAAAGTCGTGGTCAAAACCAAAAAGGCCGGCGATGAAACGGGATGGATTTGGGAATCAAACGGGGCGGATTCGTTTACGATTAAAGAAGATAAAAATATCGATTACGGAACAAGTATTACACTTTATCTCAAAAAAGATTCTTTAGACTATGCCGAGCCGATTCGGTTGCGCTATTTGGTTCGTCAGTACTCTGACTATATTGCCGTTCCCATTGTCTTAAAAGCAGATCAGAAAGAAGAAGTCATCAATGCGGCCAGCGCCCTTTGGACAAGAAATAAAACAGAAATCACGCCGGAACAATATCGCGATTTTTATCAAGCAATTTCCCACGCTTTTGACGATCCTTGGATGACTCTTCATTATAAAGCCGAAGGGGTTATTGATTATACCACTCTTCTCTTTATTCCGACAAAGCCACCGTTTAATCTATTTCAACCGGATCGTAAAAGCGGTTTACAGCTCTATGCCAACCGTGTTTTCATTTCGGATGATATTCCTGATCTCATGCCTCATTTTTTACGCTTTGTGACAGGTGTTATTGATACCAGCGACCTCCCGTTAAACGTCAGTCGTGAAATGCTCCAAAAAACGCCCGTTATGGCAAAAATCAAGAAGGGAATCGTTCATCGGATTTTGGAGGAGCTCAAAAAGAGATCTGAGAATAAAGAAGATTATGCAACATTTTGGAACAGCTTCGGTATTGTCTTTAAAGAAGGATTATATGAACCGATTGATGAACGCAAAGAGGTATCCGAATTGTGCCGTTTTCATACATTGAATAATTCTGAATTAGTCAGCTTTTCGGATTATGTTCAAGCAATGAAACCGGAACAAAAAAATATTTATTACTTAACCGGATCTGATTTGGAAACGCTCAAAAACAATCCCCAATTAGAAGGTTTTAAGGCACGGGGAATCGATGTTTTACTCTTAACGGATCCGATTGATGAATTTTGGATTCAGACATTCAATGAATTTGAGGGGAAACAAATCGTATCGGTCATGCATGCCAAAGACGATTTAGAAAAAATTTCCCCCTCCGAAACAGAGACGGGAGAACCCCTCACAAAGGAACAAACCGATCTGCTCAAAAAGATCTTTAAGAAAATACTCGGATCTGCAATCGGAGACGTTCAAACAACCGAACGTTTGACAAAAAGCCCCATTGCCCTCATCACACCCGAAGGACAAATGAGTCTTAATCTGGAACGACTTATGAAAGCACACGGACAACAAATTGCTTTTAACAGCGCTCGTATACTGGAAATTAATCCGCGTCATCCTTTAATTAAGAAATTAGCTGAAATGGCGCAAAAAAATGAGGATTCGGACTGCTTAACCGACACGATTCACTTGCTGTTTGATCAAACCCTGATCACCGAAGGAGAACCCATCAAAGATCCGGCTCAGTTTATGGAACGCATGACAAAACTTATGTTGTCCGGACTGACAAAGGAATAAAATAAAATCACCAGTCAAAGCATCTCCTCTTTAAAAAAAGAGGAGATGTTTTATACTTAAAAAACAATGCGGTTAGATGCGTTGTTGAGTAAGACGTATAGCAGTGAGGACAACAAAGCGCTCCCAATAGGTTATTTTGAGGCCAGTTATGAAAACTGACATGGAAAGGGTATCTCACCAACGCGGAACCCTAAAATATCATATCGTATTTGCGCTAAAGTATAGAAGAAACGTATTTGTCGGAAGCAAAAGATTAGAAAGAGTAAAAAAACTTAAAGAATTGTGTAAATGGAACGGGATAGAAATATGAGACGGAGGAGCCTCCCAACCATATTACATCTCATCTATGAGTAAAAATACCCTCAAAAATCAGGCTGTCGGGATTTATGGACTTTCTCAAAGGGAAAAGCAATTGAATGATATACGAGAGATATCGTCATATAAAATATCACTATCGAAACAGAGAATTTAGGTGTCAGGACTATTATGCCGATACGGCAGGTAAAAATACAGAAAAAATTAAGAAATATATTCGTGAACAGCCTCAACAAGACCAATTCGGAGTACCCTCACAAAGGACTTAAATGGCTCGTTTAGGGGGAGGAGGAACAAATTGCGCTCTGCAAGACTATAGGAACCCCGTTTAGGGGATCTGGGGTACTAAAGTAAAGACTTATTACCCATATGAAGAAGCCCGTGTTTACGCGGGTGTATCTTTTTTAATTCGAAACAAAACAGCAAGAAATTTTTAACAGATCCGTTTCAAAAAGATTTTCAAGAAATCAGAAGAGCTCTCTCCGAAAAACACACAACCATTCCACGGGAGAAAAAGTAATTGTAGCATCACCAACAAGAGAAAAACCGTCTACACAAAAAAAATCAAGTGACTTCCGTAACGGCCCGAATATTACCATCTCGATTAATTTGGACAACTCTCAATTTCTCTTTCATTTCTTTGTATGTTTTTTCACGATCCGTCGTAGGATAAGAATGTAAAATTCGACCAATAAACGCCTTATAGGCAGCATCCGGATTTTCAGCATGAATGGTTGCAAAACAGTTATCATGACCCGACCCCATCAGCTCCCAAATAGCTCCCGCATTAGACGTTGAAATTTCACCCCCGATAATAGCATCCGGAGTAAATCGAACGGCAAGGTCAATCACGCGCTTGTAATCAAATGCATTCGTTAATTCCGTACGCGGGAGAACAATATGAACACGATTCTTATGAGGGACAATCAACTCTCTTGTATCTTCAATCGTTAAAATTCTTTTATGCGAATCCAACAGTTTAATCAAGTTATTTAAAAATGTTGTTTTACCGGTTGCGGTTGCACCACTGACTAAGACGTGATCTCCCCGTTTAATCGACAAGAGTAATCGATCAAACGGATCGTCCGGATCTTCCACCTGTTTTAACTTATTAATCGGTCTTAATCGCTCTCCCTGATCAAATCCGAAATCCTTAAAGGAAATTGGTAAATCTTCCTTATAGACACGAATGGCCATAGCAATGCCACCCGTCAAATCATTGTTATCATACATGACATTTCGGCCGGCAATTCCCGAAAAACGATGCCCCCCCGGAAGCGTTGCATAAACAACGGGAGTCCCTTGTTCCGGATCAAACGCATAATCATAGGTGTTGGCAATAATATAAAGGATATTATTGAGATACTCCCTAGTTAACTTAGGTTCCTCATAATAGTGCCAGGGATATGTGTGACGCCCCCTCAAACGAAGCCAGATGCCTCCCGGTGAATTAACGGCGACCTCTTCCACATTATCTTGATTATACCAATATGACAAGGGGCGTAACGCCGACTCTAAAACGCGGTAAGTATCGGTTATAGATAACTCCCCCATGGTTCACCCTCTCTCAAAACAGCCTATTGGAAGAAGATCCCGCTTTAGGTAATACCGGTTTAGAAACACGATTTGTCAAATCCTCTTGTTTCTTTTGTCCGTCATAAATAGAGGCAGCCTCTAAGTGTTCTTGAGCAGGATCCGAAACGGTTGGATTAATCGGTTGTTCGCCTTCCGGTGTATCCGAAGAAACAAATTCTTCTTCCGGATAGTAATAGGAATCATCCGGTTCATAATACTCTTCCTCGTAGTCCATATCCGACCCCGAATCAAGCGTTGTCGTACCGGCCGAATCGTAGGATTGCAGATTGGGGGCTCTTTTATCGACCCAAGAGCCGGTCGCAGCCTTTTGAGCCGCAGGAGAATCCTTTCCATAGGTTTCCTCATAATCCGCAGCATCATCATCTTCCGATCTGAGCCACAAGTCCTCATTAGAGAAGACGGTCACTCTCGTACCCGATGGAACATACACAACAGGCGGAATATCCGTTGACTCATCAATTAATTGCTGGAAGATTTGATCCATGGCATTAATAAAGTTCTCACGAGCATCGCTGGCTGCTTCAGATTTAGAACTTGTTGTTTGCGTGCCGTTTTCCGTTGTCGTCACATCATCGTTTACGGCCATCATATAAGATATTGCAGATGTGACGGTTGACGTTAAGACCGGTTTTCCATATTTTTCCATCAACTGTTCATCCAAGTAGGCTGCCACACCGCCTCGTCCTTGAGCATCTCCGGATACCCCTTGGAAAATAAAGGCTCCGCCATCCGGACGCACCAATCTCTCCCATGTGATATCAAGTTTTGCAACATGATTTTCGCCTTGTCCGGACTCAGCCTTTCCGATAATACGGCTTCCGGCCGGGATTAAGATGTTTCGACCCGATTCGGAATAAATATGGCGTTCAACAATTGCCGTCACAGGGACATCGACATATCGAGAATCGATAGAGCGAACAATAACTGCCGGAATGGCTTTATCCTTCATAATCATGCGTGACATATCCACCGGCCATGAAGACACAATCCGAGGTAATCCCCAGTTTGGATCTTGTTTTTTCTTGGACTTTGCCAACAACTTTCCATCCGGTTTAATAACCTTAGAAATTCCCTGACGCATACTGGCTCGTTTTTGTGCCAACAATTGTTGCATCTGAGCCACTTGTTCCGGCGTCACTTCCGTCTTCTTATCCAAATCCGGACGTGTTCGCCCTTGTGCATCGGCTCCCGTCAACAATCTGTTATCCATAGAATACGGACGTCCATCTTCTCCCATATATCCGATAACCGTTCCGGTTTCATCAATAATAGACCCGTTATTGATCGTAAACGCCTTCTTTCCGATAAAGATTCGTCGTCCGGCTGTTCCCACACCATCAGCGTCTCCCGAACCGGTAATTGTCTTAATTCCGCACCGATCCAATCTCGGATTTGTTCCGCCGACACTTCCCATTTCAGAGCCATCCGGAGCCAATAACTTACCATCTCCCAAAACCGTTCCGAAAACTTCTCCGTTCAAGTCAATGATAGATCCGTCGGCCATAATCGAAGCTATTTTTTCTCCGTAATTGTTCAAAACGTCACATCCGGAAATAATTCCTAAAACACGGCCTTCTTTATCTCTTAAAACCGTAACACCATCCAAAGATTTTCCGGACATATCAACGATTTGACCATCTTTCAAGCGACCGATTACTTCTCCCGTCACCGGATCCACAATATCTCCGTTCGGTAAAACACGAAAGACTGCATTTCCCTGAGGATCCGTAAAAGTACCGTCCAGTCCGAATGTTCCGGAAACCGTTCCGTCAGGATGGAAGAAAATTTCCCGATCTTTCGGAATCATGCGTCCGATTACATTTCCTTCTGAATCAACAATCGTTCCCTTTCCATCACCCAAAACCTGACCGATTTTGATATTGTTCTTATCAACAACATCACCGTTAAACTTGACACGGCCGATCGGTTTCCCGTCTTCACCGATCGCTAAGCCTCGTTCAATCACATGGCCAACAACCGCTCCCGTATTGTCTACAACGGATCCGTCATTACGAGCACAGCCCATATTAACGCCTCGTGTATCAACAACGGTTGAATCCGGTAGCGTACGGCCTAAAAATTCACCGGTCGGAGATAAAACGGCACCCTTACGCGTCACACGACCAATTCGTTCATTTCGCGTGTTAACAACCCATTTATCCGGCAAAACACGCCCGACGACCTCTCCTCGTCCGTTAATAACCTGACCATTATGAGTTGTCTGGCCCACAATCTGACAATTATTTGTCACAAGCGGATCCGGAACAATTGCACCCAAAATTTCCAATTTATGGGATCCTTTAACTGCTCCGTTCACGGCAATTGTCCCCTTTATTTCTTGGGTGGCAGACTGAATGGTTCCGTCTCCGGCCAAAATACCCAAAACGGTGCCGTCATGAGAAACAGCCGTTCCAAAAGACACAACCGCTCCGGCCAACGGTAATTCTCCGCCTAAAATCGTTCCGTCATCCAAAATACGATAACTCTTCTTATCACTGGCATTAAGAATATCACCGGAAAGAGTTGTTCGTCCCAACACCTCATTCTCGTACCCGACAGGCAACCCTTGTTTCGTCAAATTACCGGCATACGGCATCGTTGTAAAGAGCTCTCGATCACTGACACTCACAGCCACACCGTCCGTCATAATACGAGCCACAACGGCATTATCCCGCGAAATTAAAGCACCATCTACCGTCACGACACCAATTTCAAGGGCATCATCATTTACGGCAACCCCTGTCGGCAAAACACCGCCTGCCCACAAATTATCCAATGTCAACGCAGACCCGAAAGGCATTTGTGTCGCCAATTTCTGATTATCTTTGTTTACAATATTACTCGTTCCCATGCTACGACCGATTAAAGCACCGTTTCTACCGATGAAAACGCTCGGAGATAAAACAGATCCCGCCAATACGTTTTGGGTATTATAAATCACACCCGTTCCGGTCGACATCCCCTCTAATTTCTCATTAAAGACGATTTCACCCGTTTTCATCACCTCGCCTAAAGAGACAAGTGTATTTGTCACCGGGAACCCGATCGGAGCCAATCCGCCCACAACTTCTTTTGTTAAATTAACAACCAACCCATTGGTCATTACAGACCCTAACGGCTTATTATCATTTGCAATAATGGCCTCTCCGTTTAAATTGCCGATTCCCATTAATTTTCCGGCTATGTTATCATTGACAAACGGCAGTTCATCCGATAAACGACCAATCATCCGTCCGTTTTGAGCAACAAAAAGAGGCGTGACGGCAAATCCTTGAATTTGTCCGTTCAAGTCAACGATCGAACCATCTCCGCTCACAAAACCAATGCTCTTTTCCATGTCGGCAAAAGCAACGGAATCCAACGGGATATAAGAGCCGATAATTGATCCGTTTTGATTAAGAACATGACGATCCAAAGAAATACGGCCGACAAAACCCTTGTCGTTTTCAACGGATCCGTCGACACGAACCCAGCCGATAAATTGTCCGTTCTGATCAACGGCAACACCGGGTTTTAAAATCTGCCCGGCAATTTCTTGATTGGCATTATATACAAACTGAGACGCCTTCAAAATACCTTTATTGGAAGCATCCGGTCCGACAATACGATTATCAGGAGAAATCGGTCCCAAGAATTGACCGGCCGAATCAACCGCGAATCCACGATTGACCAATGATCCCAAAACAACCCCGCTTTTATCCAAAGCAACACCGCCGGCAACGATATTACCAATCGTGCGACCGTCTCTTCCGGTTAAATCACCCTCAAAAGAAGACCAGCCGATTAATTGATTTTGAGTATTTAAATAAGCTCCGATACGAACCAATTTACCGATAACCCCGCCTTCGCTTCCAAGAACAAGCCCAAACGGTGAAAGAACACCTATTTGTCGCCCGTTTTGATCATTGACGGTTCCTTGGTAAGTCGGATATCCGATAACCCCTTCACCGCTCATGGCAATGGAAACATCCGGAAAAACACCGCCCAAAACTTTTCCGTCATTAGAAATGGCCAGTCCGTTAGCTAAAACACGCCCGATTTTTGTTTTGGCCGGTGACAAAACGTCTCCGTTATCGGAAATCACGCCGACTTCTTTTCCCAAAGAAGAGAAAATTCGACCGGTCGGAATACGCATTCCGATAGGCAACCCTTCTTGATTAACAACAGATCCGTCCGCACGAATTACCCCGACAACCTCTCCGGCAGATCCTTTGAGTGAGCCGTCAATTTGCATTGTTCCCAAGACATTGTTATTGAAATCCATAAACACCGTTTTATCCGGAATCAATGCCCCGATAATAGCCGTTCTATCCGGATTTAATGCCGTATAGTCCGGCAAAATAACGGCGATCTTTTCTCCGGCCTCATTAAAAGCAGCCCCGCTTGCTTTTGAATATCGACCCAGAATTCGCCCGTCAAAAGAGAAAACAACTCCATCCGGAACAACAACCCCGAGAATTTTACCGGTTTCACTAACAATCCATCCATTGGGCTGAAGGGTCCCGACCAAAATATTTTTTTCATCATAAACCTTATCACCGACAATCGTCCATCCCTTCGGATTTCCGTCCTCACCCAAAATAACACCTTTGCTTTCTTTGGTTCCGACAAGCCTCCCAAGCGGTTTCCCGTCTAACGTCGTCACGGTTCCGTCCGGATTAACACATCCGATCACCTTTCCCTCTCGATCAATGACTTTTCCGTCCAAACGAACTCGACCAATGACTTTACCGTCTTTATCAACAACCAAACCTTTCGGAGCAACCGAACCAATCACTTCTCGCTGATCGTTCACAACCGTTCTATCCGGCGTCATACATCCGACAACGGTTCCGTTTAAATCAACAACGCTTCCGTTAACGGTAATCAATCCCAACAGACGACAGCCTTCTGCAATTGCCGTTCCCCGCGGAATAACAACACCCACCAGTTTGTTATTCAGATTCATGACGTATTTATTCGCTAAAACACGACCGACAACCTCAGTTAAATCATTCACAACCGATCCGTCCGGATAAACAGAACCGATGACTTGACACCCATAGCCAATCACACGACCCTTTTCCATAACGGCACCGATTTGCTTCTTTCCGGCCGAAACAGAACCATCCGGATTCAAACATCCAATCATGGCGCCTTTTGCATCAACCGCCTTTCCTTCAGAGTTTATAAACCCTAAAACGGCGCCCTTTTCATCAATAACAAGTCCCTGAGAAATAACAGATCCTATCTCTGTCTGTTCTGCATTCACAACGGATCCATCCAACAAAACAGTCCCGACAATTTGCTCATAAGAATCTTTGACCTGTCCGTTCAATAAAACAGTTCCCACCGATTGACATCCGGATCCGACAGCCACACCTCTCGGGATCAATCCACCGATCAATTCACCGCTCGAATCAATCGCTAATCCCGTCGGTGTAATGGTTCCGATCGTTTGCCCCGTTCCGTTGACAATCGTCCCGTCCGGAATAATTCCACCGATTACCTGTCCCATAAAATTAGAAACAAGTCCCCACGGTCTTAAGAATCCCAAATGTTTTCCTTCCAAATCCACAACGGAATTATCAACACGCGGTTTTCCGATAACCACATTTCCGGCATTAACAACCGTCCCGTCCGTTAATAACTTTCCGATAATTTTCCCTTGATCATCCATAACGGAAACAACCGGAACTGCAGCGCCCAAAACCTTTAAAGAAGAATCAACAATGGTATCATCTCCCAACAGCCGTCCCAACTTATCCCCATTGGCACTAATGATATCTTGTGTTTCGGAGATGCTTCCCAAAATGGTATTATCCATCCCGAGCGGAATTCGCTTAGGTGTTGCGATTGCAACAATATTCCCACTTTGATCCGCAAAAAGACCATTTTCCGTTTCCGTTGACTTTGTTCCATCGGGAAGAGTAATCGTTCCGTCCTTAATTTCATGAAGTTTTCCGTCTAACCCCATGGCATATCGGGGCTTCTTTTCTGCCTGAGCCCGAACATCTTCACAGATAACGCAATCCTTCGAATCAGTGGATTGGGCCCGAATGTTGACGGCCGTCCGTTCTTCTCTGAAAACGGAAGGAGAATCTTCTTTCCATCTGATATTCATGATATTTTGTATCTGCCTCAGTGAAACCGGATTCCACAATACCTTAATATTACAAGACGCATCCTTTGCAATGGCTGTATTTGGGGTACATGTTGTTTCTAATGTAAAACCATCTTGTTGAACTTCCGCCAAATCCATTCCTAAGAACAAAATAGGAGCATTTTCGGCTGTCAGTGTCACAATCGCCTCAGCCTTTGAACCGATCACGACATTATTCATATCAACCGTTGCCGGATCAATTTTTAAATTAGCACTTCCGCGCGGGAAAAGAGAGGCGTCACCGGTTTGACCTAATTGACTGGCGCTTAACTCATTATTATATTCAATTGTCGGGCGTTCCTGACGAGATTTTCTCCCCTCTGAGATAAACGCGAGCGCAATTAAAAAGACAAGCAACAGTCCCAGACCGATCAATAAAAGTCTGCGATTGCTTTTCTTGATATAAATGTCCGATGAACTTAATCCTCTATTTTCTTTCATGGTCGTCCTATTTTTTCTTTTATTTTCTTATTGAACCCGTACAACTGAACATGTAAACCCACGGCGTCCCAACTTTTGACACAAAGTATCAGCCGTTTTTACATTCTTCATCGGGCCGATCCGCAACCGGAACAATTCACGCACGTCTCCGTCTGCCGTTGCATCAACGGAATAATATGGTTCATATCCTTTTAACAAATCTTGGTTTTTAGAATAAATGCTATCCCAAATTGTCTCAAGCTCGGCCATACTGGCATGCGTTCCCAATTCAACGGAAATTGTTTCTTTATCACTGATAAACGTTCTGACATCGGAAGATGTCGAACCCGCAGAAGACTTTGAAGTCGTAATTTGATTCATCACGCCGACAATACCGGAAGATGCCGACGGAGAATTTTTAACTTCTGCCGGAATTCCCTGAATGGGAGCCATCTCCTGTGTATAGACAAACGACGGATACGAGTTGACGAACTCAGCATTAATTCCGGCGGCACCGCCCGACATCATGTCCGGCGTAATCGTCTGCCCATCCATTGTCATGGGGAATTGAGCTTTAAACGTTCCATCCGCATTCATTCCCTCGGCGTATCCGCTCATTGACTGAGACGCGGATAATGAAGATTGAGACATAACAGAAGATCCGGCGGTCATTGAAGAATCACCGGCCCCCATGAGAGAATCGCTCCCGCCCATTGCACCGGAAGCTCCGTTCGCCCCAGTTGAATCTGCATTATTTTGAGTCGACGGTTTTCCGCTCCACGAAGCAGACTGTCCCTGAGATCCGCTATAATCAATATACTCCAATCCGGAAGCAGGATCCCGTCTGAGCTTCAAGCAAATAATTTTTTTACCGTTTCTCAAAACCAAATCACCGATAGCTTCCACCACGATTAAACGGCTGTTCGGTCCCCTCGTTCTAAACCCGACGGGAACCTCCGTATCTTGAACGATCAAATTAACAATCGGACGTTGCGTCATCGTTAGGGCTTTAGGTCCCATGTCAATATATGTGAAAATATTATCACGCCAGACATTCTCCGGAGCCATATCAACATCTGCCGGATTCGGCAAATACATGTCAATATCAAACCGGAAACTTTCCGGATCCACCGGTATCGATTTTAACCAATCTTTCGGTCCCGTTGATGCCGTGTTTAAGCCGATTTGAGGATTCTGAGAGCCACGACCTGCCCATCCCGGAGCAGCCGATCCGCTTACTGACGTATTGGAAGAGGCTGTGATCGTGGCTCCGTTAAAATTTCCGAGTTTTCCTCCGTTTTCAACCGGTGTATATTTGGGGCCCACCAAAACATCGACAACCGATTGTGTAATTTTATCCGTATTGTACGTTTCACTTCTCAAATAAAACACATACCGATTTCCGGATCGACCAAAAACAATCATATTGCTATCTACACCAATATAAGACGGATCCGCATAAACAAGGAGAGAATTCGGTGCGGCAATTTCACCGCCGAAAGATTCGGGAGAACCGATATGAACTTTTTCAATCAACTCCCATGTCGGGAAGTTAATAAGCGTCATCATCCCCTCTCGCAAACGAATGGGCAAAACAACATCCGGAGACCACAAATATTTTGAATATCCCGGTTTGGTCTGTCCCTCCCCCAAATGAGACAACGGATCATTCCATGCCTTTTGTTGCATTCCCAACGAATGAATGTAATTTAAATTCACTTGATCAAACTCTCCGGTTGTTTGAGCTATGGCATCGCTGAGCTGACCGGCCTCTACATCAGCCGGCAACATTTGTTGAGCTTGCGCCGCAACACTTAACAAAATAACTAAGCTTGTCGCCCCCAACCAATTTAATTTACGAAATTTTCCTTTTAACATTCATTCTTTCTCCTTGTTAATATAAAAAATGTTTCCTTTAGAATAAAACAAAACACACTATAAAGTCTACAAAAAAATGACACCCATCCGACTTTTTTCAACCTTTTTTCACGTTAAGACGGCAAGGCTTGAATTCCAAACTTCAAGACAGTAAATCCAAGTGGATTTTTTAATCGTTGATCCCACGTTAATCCCGGCCTTGTCGGACGAAAAGCCACCTGCATGACAACCAACCATTTGGATTTTGTCGGCTGACTGTCTCCCTGTTTCATATCCGTCAACTCGATTTCGGCACGCCACACATTAACGCCCTCGCCTTCGGAACGATACGGCGAAACAACCAAAATTTTAACATTCCGCGTCAAGCCCTCTTTTCGCGCCTGTTCTAAAAGAAGATTGGCCGTACGAGCAAACTCTTGAAAAACAGAGGACTCACTCATCCAGTTCACATTTCCGTCAATTCCCCAGCGACGCTCCAACTCCGGAATATTAGTACCCACCGTTAATCGAGACAACAGATACTGTCTGATGAATGACTCCGTCAACAAATTCATATCCAATTCTGCATAATTAGGTCTTTGAATACTGATAATTTGTTGATCCTTATCCATTGTGCTTAAATAAAAGGGCTGAACCCGAACAATCGGAAGAAGAGAAAACAACGCGCTCAACAAGATAAGTGTTGCCAAAAACGAAACGACACAAACCAACGCAAACGTTCGAGCCATCCAAAGATATCGCCGCTCTTTAACGGCTTCTTCGGAGATATCACTCTCCATTCCGCGTATTTCTTCTTCTGAATGAGTCGTATCAACAGTCATTCTGTTAAATTCCCCTGTCGATTAAGAAATCCAAGAGACTGTTTTTGGAACTCTTTTTAACTCCAAACAAGCGCACGGAGACTTCTTTAACTCAGAATAGTCAGGGCCGATACCAACCGTTTCTTTTTCGTAAACAGAACCGCACGCCACCAAGGCCAAAACGGCCAAGACGCTCAATAAGAATAAATGCTTTTTCATAGGGTTTCCTTTCTTAAGATGTTAACCTAATGTTAACATATAGCATATTATTTTTATTTATCCAATAAAAAAATGAACTCTTATTGCTTTTTCTTTGACTCGTTATATTTAACAACGGTTAATCCGTACGGATTTGCAAAAGTAGTTCTGAAAACACGTCTGGAAGGGTCATGTATAATCTCAATGATGGCTACTTTGCTTTCTCGTGAAATCGTGCTTCCGAGGAGGCGAACCACATCAAACTCGACCGTAAATGTATTTCCCAAACGGCTGATTCGATGTATATCGACACTTTCCGTATAAGAGAGATTCCGAAGTTGAGTAGCCTCTTCTCCGAACCCCCTTAAAAATTGTCGATAAACCTCTGCATTCGAAAGCAACCAGACAGGTCCGCCAACACCTATGCGCCGATTAAATTCCGTTTGATCGGCAAACAAAGATAACCGCATTTCCAAATAATATCGAATCAGCATCTCATCCAATAACTTTTTGTCACCGATATCGGAAGATAAAGGCTCAGCTTGAATCAACTGATTAGAATTCATCGGAGAAGTCAATATTTGAGAAATAACTTTTAGACGCGGAGCCATTTGCAACAATGTTAAGACAATCAATAAATTGAATGCGATGATAACAGCCGCAACAATCATCCAGAACTTGGCTAAGAACTCGGAACTTCCTTTTTTCCCTAAAACACGTCGAGATAATTCTTGCGAACTCATTGGATATATGTTCCTCCGTTTAAGCACATATCATCCAATTTTTTTCTTTGGGTTTTATTCATTCTTTTATTAAACGACTCTATCTCTTTCTTTAAAGCCTCCGTTGCGGTAGCTTCTTTCATCAATTGATCGATTTGACCCGCATTTTGACGAGATAAAGTGACATGCCCGTCCGAATCCGTTTTAAGAGCATCAATCAATTGACGAGCCTGATACACACGTGAAGATTGTATCGCATCAGCCGTTTTTACATAAAGCGAACGATCTTTTGTTAATTGGTCCAAAACATCTTCCTGACCTTGCGGTGAAATAGATAAAACACTTTCCACGGATAATGTTTCTTGCCCATCCCCCGAAGAACTCGGAAGCATACTCATTTCTTCCTCAGCTTGTTTTAAATACATCTCTTTCCGGTCACGGATAGCCTCTTTAACCTGATTATACTGTGTTTCATCCAGCAAATTCGGTGTTTCCATGGTGAGGCCGTGCGAAGCGAGTCTGGAATCCAATACATTCATCAAATCATTTTCTTCCGCCTGAGTAATTTCGACCAACTTTTGAGCCGTACTCCTTTCCTTTTTGATACCCTGATAAACATTCAGTCGATTATTTTGAAGGGTTGCATCTTGATTACGAACACTCTCTTTAAGACGCAGTGATTTTCCGACAAAATCTTGGGCCATTTCCCCCGTCGGATTGAAATCCTCAAAATTACTTTTCATAAATTTTTGCCATGGTTCCGGCCATTCCGGAAAGACTTGTCCTGTTTTTTCAGGATCCCCGATATATTTTATGATTTCATCTGCCGGCGGAAGCGGTTTGGGCGGTACCGGAGGTGTTTTGAAAGAAGCCGGCATTCCCATTAATTTTTGGGGAGCCCTCGCACTAATTTTTTTCAGATAATCGGCATGCGCTTTAATCAATTCGCCATACTGTGTATAGTCGTACTTCTGATCACCGATTTGGGGAAGTATATCCGCAGAAACGCCGAAATACGCATTTATTTGAGCATAAAAATCATTATACTCTTTATCATAGAGATATTTTTGATCTTTCCAAAGCGGGAAAACCGAAGATTTTCCGACCCCACCCTTTGGGGTCCCCCATTTTTCGGGATTGGCATACACATCCGTTAAAATATTTTTCCCCAGCGTCCATGTGGCATTTTGTTCAATAATCGTTTGATCGTCCGGCGTCACATTGGGCAATTGATCGGGATCGTACCGCTGTGCCGAATTCAAGAAAACGGCCAATTGTTTTTCCTGAGCATCATAAGTTTTTGTCATTTTCTCCCAAACATCCTCCGGATTTTGGAAATATTTTCCAAGTCGTCGAATATTACAAGCCGTCATATCATCGAATCGTTTATTTTGGTAGTCCAATTGCTCCTTTGCATCCGCTTGCGTCTGTTGGAATTGACGAAAAGAAGGGAGAGACACCATTAAATTATGCAAATCCAACGCTTTCAACAACGGAATTTGATAATTACTTTGCTTTTCCGCCTGAGTTTGAGCCGCCGGAACTCGTTCTACTTTAACAAACGGCGACTCAGCCACGGCAACCGATGATAACAAAAGCGATGAAACCGTAAGCATAAAAAAAGATCTGTATTCCATGAATATCATCCTTATTCAAATGTTTCTGTCAATGTTTTAATGTTTCTGATTGAAGGAATTGAAGCCAGTTGTTGATCTGCTTGTAGCTCTAAGCTAAACGCCCAAATTTGTTGCAACAACATTGTCAACTGATATTCGACCAACCGCACGGCTATATTCTCCTTAATGGCCGACACTTTATCCGTTCCTTGCAATTGTGTGGAATCCAAGATAACTCCCGCATATTTATTGGGTGTGCTGACAGACAGAGAATCTTCCAACTCTTCCACCATTTTAGCCAATTTTTCGAGTTGATCTTTTAAAATCAAAACACGAGCCATATTTTTAATCACGGCTTGTTGTTCTTCATACATTCGCATTTGACGAGCATATGTTTCATTTTTCAAACCGCCCTTTTCTTCTCGCTCAATTAAGTTCTGAGCATTCTCCGACATGTTTTTATCAACGGTATCTGCGGTACTGTTAATGCCTTTATCGGAAACGGATCCGACAATATTTTCGGCTGTTTGAGATGCCTGAACCCCCGCTTGTGATGCTGTACCGGTCGTCCCGGCTGTTGTTCCGGTTGTTCCCGCGGTTGTGCCCGTTGTTCCGGTGGTTGTTCCGGCCGTTCCCGCAGTCGTTGAAGTTCCACCGGTCGTTCCGACATTTCCGGATGTTGAAGACGATCCGCTTGTCGATCCGGAATTACCGGACGCTGAAGAAGATCCCCCCCCGCTTGAGGCACTCTGTTGATCCTCTCTCCAGTATTTATTGACGAAAGCCTCTCCCTGACTTTCAATAACATCCCGCATATTTTCCGCTCCCTGATCGATATAATTGGAAATAGTGGAAGAGACGATTGATCCGTCCGGCAAGGAAGGAATATCCGGCAATTTTGATTTGACATCCTGAACACTCGGCAACATGTTAATCATATCCTTTTGGGTCCCCTCAAGAATAGATTGAATATCCGTCAATTTCTCCGTTACCTGCAACTGATATTGCTTAACATAATCCTGAGCCTGTTTAGAAATATCGGAAATAGGCGTTCCGCTTCCGGCTTCTAAAATACATTTCAGCGTGGTACAAACTGCCTCACCCCTCAGAGGAAACAAGAGAAGTAAGAATGCCGGCAATACAAGATACGTTTTTTTCATCATAGCAACTCCTCCTTTACTTCGGCTCTTCCGGTTTTGCCATCAACTCAAGAGGCTGTCCCAAAAGCATTTGTGTCGTCAGAACTTCAGCATTGGCGATTCCAATTCCGATCAATGCAACCGTTTGTTTAATTCGAGCCAAAGAAGCCTTTGTATTAATTTGGATATCCTCAATCTGGTTACAGCCGTTTGTCGGGGCCCCCGTAATTGATTCACTATCTGTCTTTAATTTAGATCGAATTCCCGTACTTAAGGACAAAACCTTTGTTGCCACCTCATTCAAATACTGAGACCGCTTCCAAGACATCGCATTTAACTGATCGGATGAAGGATTTTTCTCCGTTAAAAAGAACTCTTTTTGAACAAAAGAATTCGCCGTTTTAAAATCTTTTTGAGGGGGCGCAAACTTTGATTCGCCAGCTTTTTTCAGTATTTCTTCCTCAACATAGTCATATGCGTTGCTCTCAACCTTTGTATAAGTTTTTGTCTTGCCATCCGATGAAGTGGGAGTGGCTCCTTGAATTGTACCACATCCACCGTCTCCGGCCAGAGCCTCATTTTGTTTGAGAACTTCTTCATCCGTCTGAAGTTGAGCCTCCTTATTACTTTCCGTCTGAACCTGTTGTGCTTCGGTTTTCACCGTACCCTCGCTATCCGTTGTCGGAATACCCGTTGAGACGGCAGAAAACTCCATCGGACCAATTTCTTCCAAAACCGCCGAGAAGTCCTTGTAAACATCAGAGATCGGAACAACCTCATCAATACTATCCATAACACCCGATGGATCCAAACTTCCCAACGAGCCGGTAATACCCTCCGTCACACTATCCACAGCGCCACCGATACTACCCGAAACGGAGCCCGTCACACTATCCACGACACCGCCGATACTACCCGAAACAGAGCCCGTCACACTATCCACGACACCGCCGATGCTACCCGAAACGGAGCCTGTCACACTATCCACGACACCGCCGATGCTACCCGAAACGGAGCCCGTCACACTATCCACGACACCGCCAACGGCGTTCGAAACGGAACCCGTCACACCACTCACGGTACCGCTAACAACGTTCGAAACAGAGCCCGTCACCCCACCGATAGCACCACTGACGGCGTTCGAAACGGAACCCGTCACACCACTCACGGTACCACTGACGACGTTCGAAACAGAGCCCGTCACCCCACCGATAGCACCACTGACGGCGTTCGAAACGGAACCCGTCACGCTATTCACGGCTCCGCCGACAACATTTGAAACAGAACCCGTCACGCTATTCACGGCCCCATCGACAACCTTATCCGCAACGCCGGAGACATTTCCGACAACCCCACTGACACTATCCACGGCACTCCCAACCTGCTGAACCGTATCTTGAACCGTTCCCAATGTATCCGACCCCGGCAAAAACAAATCAAACGGTTCATCCTCTATCGGGGTAATTGCCGCAAAGGATCCTTCTGCTAAAAGTGAAAAGGATACAACCGACACAGCCAAAAAAAGAAGATGTTTTTTCATGTTCTACCCTTTCCTTTCTAAAATAACCCCTTCTGACCCGTTGAAGCAGAAGTATTATCTTCATCAACACGAGCACCTTGTAGAGCTCTCAACGCATCAATTCGAGCTCTCTCTGAGGCCAGAACATTTAACTCTGTCATTTTTCCCGCCATTTGTATGGTCAAAATGCCCAACCCCTTATACAAATCAATGATTGATTCTCTTTTTTCCAAATCTTCTTTTAATTTTTTAAAATCCTCAGTTGTCTTTTCGGAGTTTTGTTGTGAAATCGTTGCAACGGCCTTTGCATGCAATAAGTTTAGCACATAATATTTTTGCTGATACGCCAATTCTCCCGGTTTATCCTGATTCTTATTGGATTGTCCTTCAACCGTTTCTGTGGTGGCGATCATTGTCTTTGGATCAAAATAAATCAATTCTCTCAATTTTTCTTCCACCTTAACAACGTCCGGATCTTTTTCCTCTAACAAGCTTTTTAATTCTTTCGGAACAATCGGCAAAATTTCCTCGTTCACAAGGATACTTGCCTGCTCTTCTACCGTTTCACTTTTTTGAACTCCCGGCATCCCGATATTTTGCAATTTCTGGCGTGCATCTTCCACGGCTTGAAGATCTGAGACAGTCGTATTAACCGTTGCCGCAATTTGCTCAATTGACTGAGCAACACCGGGGATATCAAAGGTTGAATTAGCCCATCCCATCATGGGTAAAATGAGGAGTCCCCCAACAATCAATATATTTCGCCCTAACTTCATTTCAACCTCCTAAAATTGAGATCCCGCCTTTTGATTGGCAAGAATGCCTTCCAGATTCAAAGCGCCCGATTTGGTAATCAATAGCTTGTTCCAAAAATCCAAACCGGAAATTGTGATAAATGAATTCCATTGAATGGCCGTTCTTTCATCTTGAGCCGTTTCTAACTGCTTTTCAGCCTCTTCAACCCAATCCAAATATTTCGGTGCCGTTGCCTGATGGACCAACGAAACAGCCGTTGAATTTGTTGCCGTTGACTTAATGGCATTCTCTAAATTTTGAACAATGGTATTAAAATCTCCGACAGAAGAGGTCCTCCCCGCTTTAAATTGAAGATTTTGTTGAATTAACTTTTTATTTTGTTCCGCATTTTTATACTTCTCCAAATTGCCGTAATTTGTTGATCCGTTCACCTCCATCAATGAAGAGCCGTCTACAACACCGGAAGTTGTCGCTGCGGTCGTACCGCTTGCCGCTTGTGTTGCCTCCTGAGCAGCGGATGAGGTAGAATTTGCAACTGCCGTTGCCGTACCGGTGTTTGGTTTTCCGGAAGACGCCGTTCCGGTCGACGAAGCACTTGAAGAAGCACTTGAAGAAGCACTTGAAGAAGCAGTGGATGCATTCGATGTTCCGCCGGAAGAGCTCGATGCCGAAGATCTGCCACCCGACGTTTTACCGCCGGAAGAAGCACTGGATCCGTTCGGTTTTTTCCCGTTAATGGCATTCCATAGAGAGTCACTCATCTGACGCCCCTTTGAAATAGCCGAGCTTTGAAGCGTCTTTAATTGAGAAGAAACAATATTACCCAACGATAAATTTTCCCATTGAGATAATAAGTTTTGATCCAATCCCACTTGCTTTTGGAGTTCTGTCTTAATATTATCCAATACCTTTTCAACACTCAACTGCGGTCCGGTAATAAACGCCGTTCCTTGTGCGAAAACCGAAGATGTCAAGAGGCAAGAAAAGCCGATTATTAAAATCTTTTTTAGTATCATTTTAATTCCTCCCCAAACGCTTTGGCCGATGTAGCATCCTGCAATACTATTGCAGAATTCAAACCGGCGGATGTTGCCTCAGACGCCAACAACAAATTCATGTTGGTGTTCATTCCCAATGTCATTCCCGTCCAAACCTGAATATCTTCACGAATATTGATCGGCTTTTTAATCAACTCAACCGCCTCTTCCTTCGTTTTGTTATATTCGGTTGAAACGGCCATCATGTTCAACGAATCGGACATGGCGGAGCTACCGGCATCATAAATCACCTGAACCAAATTATCATACACCTTTTTCAATGACGTTTGCGAAGCGGCGTTTCCCCCCTTCTCGTTGCTGATAACAAAATTTTTATTCAAAAGGTTTTTAGCTGCGGACGGATTGCCCAATTGATCTTCCGATAAGCCATAAGAAGTTAAATCAACAAGAGGCTTTTGAGGCGTTCCCGCTTCTGCCACATTTCCAAACAAATAACCCGTCGGGGACACACTGGAAGCCGTTTCGGCGGTGACAAAGCCCTCACCCGGAACAGAAGAACCCGTCTCGATCGTCGTACTGCCGGCGGTTGTTCCGGAAGCAGAACCACCTGTTGAAGAACCCGTGGACGCAGAACCGGTTGATGTTGATGAAGAGTTCCCCGATGAGGATCCATTTGATGAAGAAGCATTCGATGAAGAACCTCCCGATGATCCACCTCCCGATGAAGCCACCTTTTTACCGCCGGACATATCTCCGGAAGGACCCATAATAAGGTTTTGAAGCGTTTCTTCGGAGAGCGTGGCAAGATTATTGATAACATCCGCAATTAACGTAGACAAAACGGCAATAATCATCGGCTGGATATTATCAATATACTTAACCGGTTGCCCTGCATAACATTCTTTAGTCGAGGTCAGCAAAAGGCTTGTCCCTAAAAGAAATATCCCAATTCCTGACAAAAGTTGTTTCCTCATCTCTGCCTCCGTTTAGTATCTGTATATACTTATATTTTAACATAAATTACCGATTATACAAGTTTTTTTCACATATGGAAATAAGGTTTTGAAAAATCATACTGACTGTCATAGGTCCGACACCCCCCGGAACCGGAGTAATTGCCCCTGCAATTCCCATGAGCTCGTCCGCACAGGCATCTCCGACTATTTTACCCTCCGGTGTTCTTGATATACCGACATCGATAACAACGGCTCCCGCCTTTATAAAATCTTTTTTGATTAAGCCGGTATGCCCGGTTGCCGAAACAACAATATCAGCATTTTTACAATGTTCCGACAAATTTTTTGTTTGGGAGTGAGCCTGTATCAATGTACATCCTGCATCCAACAATAATTGTCCCAAAGGCTTTCCCACCAAACGAGATCGTCCGATAACAACCGCATTCAGGCCGGAAAAATCGGAAACAACCGTTTTCAACAAGGCCATACAAGCCAACGGTGTACACGGAATAATACGTGGCTGACCTACAAATAGATACCCCAAGTTTGTACTTGAAAGGCCATCAACATCTTTATGGGGATCAATTGTATCTATAATTTTATAGGAATCGAACGGAAACGGCAACGGCAACTGAACCAAAATTCCGTCAATGAGCGGGTTTTCATTTAACTCCTTAATAAAAGAGCAGAGAGAATCTTCCGTCATAACGGGCGATAACTGATAAAACTTAACGCTGACACCAAGTCTTTCCGCATATTTTCTTTTATGTTTGATATAAATTAAGCTGGCCGGATTATCTCCCACCAAAATAACGGCCAGACAAGGGGGACGAGAAAAATTTTTTATTTTTTCTTTCATTTGCAAGCAAAGCTCGTCAGCTTGTTTTTTCCCATCAATCAAGACCGTTGAAACCATAATACTTCCTTTCATTTATACTCAACAACGACAAACCGTTTGGCATTTTCCAAAATTTTATCGGACAAGTGCTCCAATCTTTCCAACTCTATTTGAGTTCGAATTTCATCATCAGAGGGAAGAACGTTCTTTTGAGAAACGGAACACTTCATAAAGAAAACATTTGCACCATTCATTTGCAAGGGACCGATTACCGTATTGGCATCGGCCGGAGACAATAAATCCTTTAACTCGGGTGGTAATTGATCAGGCGAAACCATCCCCTTTTGAATGGATTCCGGAATAGCCTCTTTACGAGCAAAAGTCATAAAATCCTGACAAGAATGCAAGTCACCGATAATGGTCGGCATGAGAGCAACCGTTTTATTGGGTGTTAACGCTTGTTGAACAAGCTCCCAAATTTGAATTGTATCACCTGTTAAAGCTTTCTTTTTATCCAACATGGCCAAAATTAAAAAACCATTTTTTGTTTCGATTGGGCGTGACAACTGACCCGGTACCATTTGCTCCAAAATAGGTTGGACAACTGATTCGTAATGATTCTTTTTAACCCAGCCGATCTGTCCGCCTCGAGAAGCGGAAGGAGCTTTTGAATACTGACGAGCCGCCTGATCAAAAGCGATTTTTCCGGAGCGAATTTCTTCTTCACATTTTAAAGCTTCCGCCTCGTTGGGAATTAATATTTCCGCCAACAAATATCCCTCTTCTCTCAGACTCCGTCGTATTTTGTTTTTTCTTGCGCTAATTTCGGCAGGCTGTACGGGCTGAATATTTTGTTTTTGGCGTTGAACAAGTTGCAACCACATAAGATCCGAACGAATTTGATCTTTTAAAAAATCAAGCGGAACATTATTTTGTTTGAGGACACGAACCAATTGCCCTGTTTTCATCCCATTTTGTTGTTCCAGATGAGCAATTGCATTTTGGACATCTTCATCTCGAACGACAATTCCGTTTTTTTGAGCATATTGAACTTTAATTTTTTCATCGATAAGGGCATTCAAAATTTGCTTTTTCATTTGCTTATTCATCGGAGAAGTTATGCCTTTTTGCAAATTCATCAATCGAGCACGCATATCGACATCAAACGATGAAATCGGTTCATCATTAACGGTGGCAATAATTTCCCCCGCATAAGAAACACTGCTCCACATAAAAAGAAGCAAACAAATAAAATATTTCATTACATACCCCCCAAAGATTTCAAAATGAATTTAACGGTCATCGATGTCCCGCCGCTGTAATCACGATCACTGGTAAAAGAGCGTTCCACATCAAATGCAATCGTGATACACTCGTTGTCATATTGTGTAATAAGACCCGCCTCAACAGGCCCTCCCTCTTTAGCCAAATCATAGCGATAATAACCGGAAACAGACCAATTTTTTGAAAACTTAGAAGAACCGAAAAAGAGTAATTCCTCTCGAGATGAATAATAGTTATCTGCGATTTGAACCGGTTTTAAATAAACATAATCAATCCCTAGGCGCAAAGGATCCGACCCGCCCGACAATGTAATTTCATTCTTTTTGGGCTGCATGTTTTGCTCATCCAACCGGAACCGATAGGCCAAAGAAATTGTGTGATAATTTACTTGAACTCGTCCGACATAATCAGATGCATTTGAATCGGCATTTCCCATAAGGGCATTCATTTCATCATCATCCGTCAACCGATAAGATTGCCCGAACATGGTCGAAACAGATCGATCATTCGTATCATACAAAGACCACTGTACCCCGTAATTAACACGAGTTCCCGTTTCTACACGATCATATCCCGCGAATCGGTTTCTGGAAAAAAGGTTTGTATCGTCAAAATCGAAATCAATACTGTCAACATCCGGAATTTTATCTTTATTTCCGCTGTTCGGCGCTGAAACCAACATAACGATCGGCTCTAAAACCTGACTGGTGTTTTCGGTAGACATGGCCATCGGATAACTCATTTTAACGGACCCGACCGGATAAATACGCCCCGTCGTATATGTATCATCCGTTTTCTGCTCACCGAATGCATATTCTCCCGTATCAATTTGATATCCATCCGCACGAACCGTTCCGATAATATCAAAAGCGGCCCCCCATGTGCTGACATAAGGCAAATGAACACCCTGCGTCACAGATAATCGATTAGATTTAAAGCGTTGTCTGGTTTGATAAATAGCCGAATCAACCTCGGTAAAAGCATACAACCCATTATCCGTCAACGGATCTGTGCTTATTTTATAAAACATCATAGGGATAATGATCGGGATTGAATCACTGGAAACGCGATCTTGCAAACTTTGAAACGATAACCCTTGAACGGCAAAATAATTTTGTGTTCCAAATCGCTCTGCTGCAATATAAGATCTTAAAAAAGAGCGTGAATCATCAATCCCCGGAATGCTGTATCGCCTGAAATAAGTATCGCTGGAAGTTCTGAAATATTGTCCCTGAATACGCCACAAATCCGAGACATCATAACGAAAATCCGCTTTAATATGGCCTTGCTTTTTATCATCATCATTATCCCGCGTTCCACTGGCCTGAACATTCAAAAACCCTTCTTTATACAAGCCCCTGTAATCAGCAATCACAAGGGGGTCATGCGTCGGAGAAAACGTTGGCGTTAAAAGTAAATTTTGATTATCTGATAAATTCACAAAAAAAGGAGTTGTAATTCCGCCCTTCATTTCCTCTCCGTGTGACAAACTGGGGGCCAAAAATCCTGTTTTTCTTTTGACGGTAAAATCAGGTGTTTGCAAATACGGAAAATAAAAAATCGGAATATCTTTAACTTCTAAAAAAGAATGTTTATATGTCATTGTTTTATCAACGGCATCGTGTTTAACATCATTGGCCCTTAAAGACCAAAGGGGAGCACTTCCCTCACAAAAATCGCAAGGGGTATATGTCACATCTTTCAAATAAAGAGCCGTTCCGGCGTGGGTTCGCTTTAAGCGAGAGGCCGTTATATGCGTCCCATCGACCAATTTCATGATCATGGCTCCGGAGACCGCCTCTTTCATATCTCCCGACAAGGTTAATTCTTGTGTTTTTGTTGTTGTTCCGTCCGGTATTGTTAAGACAACGTTTCCTTGAGCCGTCATTTGATTTTTTTGGCGGTTATAAACCAGTTTATCCGCCTTTAAAATTGTTTTTTCCTGTATGGCAACAACATCTCCGGAAGCGATAACCGTATCATTTTTTTTATCATAAAAAACCGTATCGGATTCAAAATCGACAGGCTTGTCCTTATCCACGGCATGTTCAAAATCAGCCTTCACTTGAGCGACCGCCGTTGAGGCGATCAAAGAGGTAATCAGGGCAATCAAAATCATTTCAATTCGCACCCCTTTGATTTTGACCGAATAACCTCGTATCATAATCAAATACAAAACAATGATCGGTAAAAACACATTAACCGCCATCAAAGGTAAAAAGACCAAATTTTTACCGGAAATATTTTCAAACGCCAACGCCAGAGACTGAATGATCAAGGCCAATACGACAACCAGATTAATTCTTCCCATTTGGCCACGACGATTGTAGTGAGCCGAAAGAACACCGAACATGGCCAAAAAGGCAAACGTAAAATTATAAAACGGCTGTAAAATACGCTTTACCGCCTCAACTTTCATTTTTCGATAAACAACATCATTTTCGGCATCTTTCGGTTGTGATAAAATAAGCGTTTTCAAATCATATTCGCCTACATCACTGGACCTTGTTACTCCCTCATTCTTTTTATCATTGAACCACATGGTATATTGATCAAACTTCAAAACAGAAAATTGTTTTGTTTTGGGATTCAGTTCTTGGCGCATGCCATCTTGAAAAATAACGCGAACACCTTTTTCTTCTTGAAGAACAACACCTTCTTTTGCAATAAGAACGGAGGTTTTTTCGGGATCTTTTGCT
Organism: uncultured Alphaproteobacteria bacterium; assembly: GCA_944390205.1. Taxonomy (GTDB): domain Bacteria; phylum Pseudomonadota; class Alphaproteobacteria; order CAAHEQ01; family UBA3637; genus CALXPF01. The sequence goes on along the minus strand of CALXPF010000002.1, from coordinate 9,347 downwards.
TCATAAGCCATCACGCCTTTAACAGAACCGTCCGGCAATCGTTCTTTAACATAAAGGGTCAATCCGTTTTTAAAAGAATTGAACTGCCCCTCTTGCAACAGCAAATGAGACAAGTCATTCTTGACTTGCCACTTCATTTCACGAAGAGCGGTCGTTGCTTCGGGAACAAGGACCAATGTCAACACAAATCCCAAAATCGTCAAGACAAAAGCAAACATCAACGCCGGTTTCATAATTTGTTTCGGAGACATACCGATTGCCTGCATAACCATCAATTCTTTATCGGACTGCATTCTGGAAAAAACAAACAAAACAACGGCGAACAGGGCCAACGGGGATAATACTTGCAAAAAATTCGGCAAAACCAACAGCGTCATTTTCAAAAAAATACGCACGGGGACTCCGTTGGTGACGATCATATCAATCATTTTTAAAGATTGTGTCAACCACACCAAAACAGTCATACTTGCCAAAACCAAGACGAAGCCGACAAAAATTTGTTTTAAGATATATTTGTTTAAAAGTTTCATTCTTTACCCTTTTCCGCCACTATACGATAAAGGATGAGATTTTTCAACCGTCTTTTTCAATCTTTCTTCCAAAATGTGAGTATAGATTTCGGTTGTTGCGATATCGGCATGTCCCAACATTTTTTGAACAGACCGTAAATCAGCGTCATGTGCGATTAAATGACTGGCGAAAGAATGTCTAAAAACGTGGGGAGAAACACGAGCCGGATCAATTCCGGCCTCTGATGCAATCTCTTTAAGGGCTTTAAAAAAGCCGTCTCGGGTCAAATGTCCCTCTTTAGCGGCAGAGGGGAACAGCCACTTTGATGTTCGCCCCTTTTTCAAAAAAAATTCCCGTTGAATAAGCCACTGTTCCAATGCCTTGGAGGCCGGTTCATTTAAAGGGATTATTCGCTCTTTATTTCCCTTTCCGCGCACCATAACCATTTTGTTATCGGCGGTTATTGACAAGAGTGGCAAAGAGACCAATTCACTCACGCGCATTCCGGTAGCATATAAAATCTCCAGCAATGTTTTCATTCGAAGATTCTTTCGCTCCGCCACCGCGATTAATTGTGTAATTTCCGTTTCAGACAAATATTTCGGTAATGCTTTTCCTATTTTGGGAGATTGTAAATAATCCGCCGGATTTTTTTGAATTTGATCTTCCGAATATAAAAACCGATAAAATTCATGAATGGCAGATAACCTACGACTTTGCGTCTTGGCGGACAATCCGTTTTCAGAAAGTGTTTGCACAAACGCCCTCAAGTCACTTCTTTTGGCTTTGACAGGGTGAATTCCCCTCATTTTTAAAAAAGAAAACAAATCCGACAAATCATTTCTATAGGCTTCTATCGTTCGTTGACTGGACCCTCGTTCGGCCGTCATCATTTCCAAAAACGAGTTAATCAAGGTATCTTCTTTCATGGATAAATCAACCGCTCCGTTTCTATATAAAAAGCATTCCACTCCGGTCCGCTTTGTTTGAGAAGCCCGATCAATTCCTTTTCAAAACCGGTTGATTTTTCCAACAACAGAAGAGCCAAAAGCAACGCCTCTCCTCGTTTTCCCAAAGCATATAAATAAGCCGGTTCACGCACAAAAACATCGGGTAATTTTGTCATTTCATACGGAACGATTATATCCAAAAAATCGGATGAAAAGGCCTGAAAATCGGGGGGTAATATTTCCCAAAAACGTTGGCATTTCCGATCATCCGCACCGGTGACGCATAACCCCACAAGTTTTTGAAATGATGAAAATTGATTTTGGGAAATATGAGCCATCAACGGCATTAAGAGCAATTGATTTTTACGATTTTCCACACCATCATTATGTTCAAGGACAGCATACCATTTTTCAGCCAGTGAGAAATCGGATTCCAACGCATAGATCTGAACGGCGTCAAAAGCAAGAGCGGTTGCTTTTTGATTGGGCTCTATATCATCCAACAATGTTTTTATAACGGGAGTTAACGCAAGGAACAAATCGGACTTTCGAACCGATCGAATAAATTCGGCAACCATCGATACTCTTTTTTCCGGTGATGTTTTTTGAATTTTTTGATACAGGTCGGCTCGTTTGAGAGGCTCTTCCGTCAAAGGGGTTTTCAACAACGGGATTTGATATAATTTAATCATTTCTTCTTGTGATAATCCGGCTTGTTCTCCGTATTTCAAGCGAAGGGGAAGAGGCGTTGTGGGCAAAGCGCTCAAAACTCTCAAAACACCTCTGTTTTGAGAGGATAAGTGTGGATATTTTTCTGACACAAAAGACAACAAAAAGACGTCTTCCGGATCAATTTTTTCCGAGGGGATCGAAACATTTTCTTCATGAAAGACTTGCCTGCCGAGAGCCAAAAACAACGGATCATCATCAGACGGTTGCTCTGCGTATACATCAAACGTTAAACCGGCCTTTTCCTTGTCGTCTTGTATTAAAAAGCAATTCATGCGTATTTTTTCGGAAAAAGCTCCCAACTCTCTTTGTTGAGATAGATCACAGGCTTTTTTTGTGTCCCCCTTCAACAAAAGAGCACGAACGGCCAGTTGAAAAACGGAATCATTCATTTGAGAAACGGGGATTTTTTCGGTCAATGCGACGGCCTCTTCAAACAATCCCAAGTCCAAAAGGGCGTTTAATCTCGTTTGCAAAAAAGAGTCCTGTTGAAAGACCTGATTTCCAAAGTTTGTCCCCTCCGTATCCATAATCAACATATGGCGTACCGTCCTTAAAAGAGCGGGTGAAAAACTTTTTGAGCCCATCTTTTGTATCAGGTTTTGAATGACTTGCGGATCCGATTGATCAAACAAGTGAGGATCCGTCGTTGTCTCTGTTCCCACCGTATTGAAAGAGAGTTTAGGGAGTGTTTCAATCACAACCTCGCTTGCCGAAACGTTTTCAGCCAAAAGAAGAGCGAGGCACAAACAAATCCTTTTCAAAAAATCAGGAATTGGTTTCAATTGGAACGGATTTTTCAATTTGTTGAACATGGGGATTAAAATCCATAAAACCGACAACGGCAAGGAAGATGACAACCAAAACAAACAAGATTTTAATAAAGTAATGCTTTTTTTCTTCTCTGTTACGCATTTTTTTGATCCTTTACTGGACAAAAGTCCTAAAAATTGATATGATACGAAGGAGTGTACAATTTTATTGGTTATTTGTCAAGAAGAGAACATGAAACACCGGTTATTGGAACCAAAGATTATTTTGCTTGTCGGCATGATGGGAGTCGGGAAGACCAGCTTGGGTCGGATTTTATCGAAGCGTCTGAACTTACCTTTCATTGATAGTGACAAGGAAATTGAACGAATTACGGGCTTTACCATTTCGGATTTGTTTGCACGATACGGGGAGCAAGAATTTCGAACGGGGGAAGAAAAAATCATGGCCCGTCTTTTATCCGGAAAGCCCTGTATTTTATCATCGGGAGGCGGAGCGTTTTTATCGGAAAAAACAAGAGAAGCTGCCTCAAGATCAGCCATATCCGTCTGGCTCAAGGCAGAAACGGAGATTATATCAAAAAGAACACAAGGGCGCACACACAGGCCTTTTGTTCCGGCTGCAGACAACCAACGCGCCATTGAACGTCTTGTCCGAGAACGATACCCGATTTACGCAAAAGCGGATATTATGGTCGAATCGTTTAATGAGCCCCCCTTTAAAACGGCTAATCGTGTTTTAAAGGAATTGGAGAGACGGCAAGTGATTAAACCCATACCGACGACGTCTGGTTCCTCTTCAAACCGATCGACAAACAACCGATGTAAATTTTATAAATCAGCTTCAAAAAAAAAGAGACCTAATTTAGTTTAAAATGACAGAATACCTCATTCTTCTTTTTCTACTGGGATTATCCTTTTTCTTTTCCGGAACGGAGACAGCCGTCACGGCCGTTTCAAAACCGCTTTTACATGAACACGCCAAACAAGGAAGCGTTCGAGCCTATCGATTAAATCTTCTAAAAAATGATTCTGCTCGATTATTGGGATCTCTTTTATTGGGAAACAATGTGGTTAATATTGCCATCACCGCTTTATCGACAAGTATGTTAATAGAAGTTTTCGGGGATCATTACGGGGTTTTAATTTCCACTTTTGTCGTCAGTACCGTCGTTTTGGTTTTTTCGGAAATATTGCCAAAGACCTATGCGATCAACAATGCTTTTTCATTTGCCATGTCTGCGGCACCGTTTTTATCCGTTTTTGTGACGGTTATGACTCCGATTGTTAATTTATTAAATTTGCTCTCTCGTCAAATCATGAAACTTTTACCCAAATCAGATCAAGGGAAAACTTCTGCCGATGAAATTAAAGCGGAAATTCGAGGAGCGTTAGACTTGCAAACGGATGATCCGGATATATGTCAGGAAAGCGGTATGCTTAAAAGTGTTTTGGATTTAGGAGATGTGACGGTTGAAGATATTATGATCCATCGCAGTCAAATTATTTCTCTGAATGCCGATTTACCTCTTTCGGAGATATTTGATTTTGTTTCCCGAAGTCCGTTTAGTCGCATTCCTTTGTGGCGAGGAAAAAGGGATAACATTATCGGCATTTTACATTCTAAAGCTCTTTTAAGAATCATGAATACCTACTACAAAGGGTATAAAAACATTCATATTCAAGATTATACTTCCAAGCCGTGGTTTGTTCTCAATACACGATCTCTTTTGGATCAACTACATGCTTTTAAAAAGAGACGAGAACATTTTGCATTGGTTGTGGATGAATATGGTGTGCTAGAGGGCCTTGTGACACTGGAAGACGTTCTGGAAGAAATCGTTGGTGATATTTCGGATGAAAACGATCCGCCGGAAGAATCGACCCTACAGATTCACAAAACCGATTCGGGGGCCTTTCGACTGGAAGGATCTGCGACCATTCGAGATATCAATCGTCACTTCAAATGGGAATTACCGGATGACAATGCCGCCACTTTAGCCGGATACATTATGTATGAGACGGAACGCATTCCGACAGTCGGTCAATCTTTTGTCATTAACGGTTTTACATTTACAATTGTCGAGAAAGACAAGAATCGACTGGCATTAATTGATGTTATTCCGCCGGCTCGTTGAGATAAAGGTTTCTATCGAAATACAACTCATAAATTTTAAGATCTGAAATATCTCTACGGTTCTTTTTTTTTATAAATTTATTTATCCTACCATACGGTTATAAAAAAAATAAGCGTCTCTATCGGGTCTTATGCAAAAACACGCTTGATTTTCTGAAAAGATCCCTGTACGATGGTCTATGCTATTTAGAAAGAAAGGATAGACAATGAAAAAACTTATTTTCACTTCGGTTGCTGTTTTAGCTGTTATCGGGATGTCTCACATGGCTTCCGCTCATGATAGTACGGGTTGCGGACTGGGCAGTATGGCATGGCGCGGTCAATCCGGTGCCATTCCGCAGGTATTGGCTGTTACGACAAACGGTATCTTTGGAAACCAAACATTTGGTATTTCATCCGGAACATCGGGATGTGATCCGAACGGTCGTATCACGGGAGGCACTCAAAAAATGTTCTTTGCGTTTTTAGAGAATAATATGGATCAATATGCTTTTGACGCTTCTCGCGGAAGCGGTGAGACATTGACAACCATTGCCGGCATTTTAAATGTTCCGGAAGAACAGGTTGCCGCCGTATCACAAGAGCACTTTAACGAGTTGTTTCCGGACGAGAATGTTCAAGTGATCGCCGTTGCGACAAAATTATTAGACTTATTAGAAATTCAAGCGGCCTAAGGTTTTGGTCATGAGATTAAAAAGGGTTGTACATATTTTCTGTATGACCTTTTTTTTATTCTTTTTCACGGGGATTACAATCGGACACGCCGTTTTACTTGAAAATAAATCTCCGAATATATCAAATCAAGACACCGGTTCAACACATTTTTCAAGAGAGAAAGAAGCTGGTTCAGATCCGCTTTGGCTGGCATTGGTTCATTACCGACCGACAATAACGGGAGGATTCCGCAGTACGATAGATGGAGATAATTTCTTTTTATCCGAATCAGGGAGGACAGATCCGCAACAGGAACTGAAAGCGACCATTCAACTGTTTGAAGGATCGGATCGTGACAAGCAATGTTTATTTCCCGCTCGATATACCTATTTAAAACAGCGAGATCTTATTCAAAAAGATTTTCCCTCCTGTCCTGAATATGAGCAATTTCAAAAAGATCTAAATCCGGCAGGCGTCACGCTCCTGTATACGGACGCCTACATGAATAACCCATCTTCTTTGTTCGGACATACGCTTTTTAGAATTGATATTCCGGAGGGACGAACCCAATTGGTTGCTCACGGAATGAATTACGGGGCCTTTATCAATCCGGACGATAATGGTATTTTGTTTGCTGTTTTGGGGCTCACCGGCGGATACTGGGGCGGATTTACGGTCAAACCCTATTATGCCGTCATCAACATGTACAACAACATAGAAAATCGAGATATTTGGGAATTTAAACTCAATTTAACTAAAACGGAACAAGAATGGATGGTTGCTCACCTCTGGGAACTTGGTCATACCCGTGCCCGCTATTATTTTTTCACTCGAAACTGTTCCTATTTACTGATGGAAGTTTTAGATGCCGTCAGGCCCTCATTAAAATTAGCAGATCAATTTCCGGTACAAGCCATTCCGTTAGACACGCTTAAGGCTGTTTCAAATCAAGATCATTTCATTTTAGATACGACTTATCGGCCGTCTCGTCAAAAAAGGATTCAAGAAGCCTATTATGCAATGACCCCAACACAACGACAACTGTTAAAAAAGCGCTTGGAAAAACCGGAGCCGATTCAAAGCGATTTATCCACGGAAGAAAAAGCCCTTGTTTTGGAAACCGCCTACGAATACGTTCAGTACCAATGGATCAATCAAGACATTTCCTTAAAGGAATATCGTCCTCAAACATTTTCTCTTTTAAAGGAGCGAAGAGATTTAGGATATGTGTCAACACCGCCTAAAATGATCGGTTCTTCACCGTTAACGGCTCATGATTCATCAGCGATATCCATTGAGACCGGCGCTCATAACGGTGAAACTTTTGAAGAAATCTCCATAAGACCGGCCTATCATTCCTTAACGGATCCGGTTGAGGGATTGCTTTCGGGAGCGGAGATTAACTTTTTAAACACAACGGTTCGCTATAAAAATCGAACACATCGTTTTGTTTTTCAAGATTTGGATTTGGTTAAAATTACATCGCTTTCTCCATGGAATGCTCTTTTTCATCCTCCGTCATTTCAAATTAAAACCGGCATTCATCGAATTTGGAATCCCAAAACACAAAAAGACGGTTTGGTTTATGAAATCAAAGGCGGGAGCGGGCTCACTTTTCGTCTGACACCCACGCAATCGATTTACGCCTTTCTCAACACGGGGATTAACGGGGGCGGAATTATGCCTCATAATTTTGGTGGTATGATCGGACCATCGTTTGGATGGCTTTATACCGGCCATAAAATATCCGCTCAAATAGAAACGGCGCGAGATTTTTCGGATAATGAATGGATGAATCAAACAAGATTCTCGGGGAACCTATCCATACATCTTAAACACAACTTTGATCTGATCACGAGTTATCAGTTTCAGGATCAAAAATACCACAGCCAAAACACATTTAAAATAGGAATTAAAAAGTTTTTCTAGCTCATCTTCAAAACAATCCACAACAGACTATTGAAAAGTACAAATCAAGCAATCATCTCAAAATCAATCTCTCAAAAGGAACGAATCTTTTCAAAGATTATTTTAAAACGCAATAGTTTCCATCGAGTTTTCGCTGATCGGCACATTCATAACACGCATCCGTCATATTCGTGACCGGAACCCTCGTTTCGGTATCACACGGATAGCACTTGTTATCCAAGCCCCTGAGCGGGGTATCTCCGGAACATTTTGGAACACACATGAGATTATATAAATTCCTTGAATCGGGACATTGTTCACAGCCTTCATGAGAAACACTATTTACATCAATATTTTTTTCTTCATCGCAAGTATAGCATTTCCCATTACCTCCCGTAAATGTTCCTTCTCCACAGGGAATAGAACAATACCTATTTAAAGTTCCATTGGCAATGCGATTGGGACATTTAGCAGTACATTCTTCTTTCGACAAATTAAATACGGCAATTGGTTCAGAGTAATCACAATCATAGCAAATTCCATTATCTCCCTTTATTTCTCCCATAGGGCAATCTAAAATACAGGCGTTTCCCGTTAATCGACGATTGGGGCATCGTTCACAACCATCGTGTGTAACCCCTAACATATAGATATTTTTTTCTTCATCACACGAGTAACACTTTCCGTCACTCCCCGTAAAAGTTCCTTCTCCACAGGGTAAAGAACACCAGCGTTCACTCCAACCATTAGAAACACGATTAGGACATACCGTATGACAGTATGGTGAAGAGGGATAAAAGAAATCAACAGGGTTTGGATAATCACAAGGATGGCAAATACCATCTATCCCTTTAAACTCCCCCTGAGGGCAATCTTCCACACAATGAGATCCATATTGAGTTCGGTTTGGGCACTGTTCACATCCCTCATGAGAAACCCCAGATACATTCACATTCTTTTCTTCATCACAAGAATAGCAGTTCCCATCCTGCCCCGTAAATGTCCCCTCTCCGCAAGGGAGTGAACAATGTGAGTTTACATTGCCATTCCCAATTCGATTAGGACAAACACGCTCACAAACATCTTGATTCACGGTAATCGGGTTCGGATAATCACAAGAATAGCATTTACCATCGTGACCTCTCAGCGGTTTATCAAAAGGACACGGAATTACACATTGAATATTTGCACTATCTAATTCCCACACCTCTCTATTCGTACAAACGCTACAGTTCCCTTCTACGCCGGTCACATCCACACCTGCTTCATTGTCACATGAATAACACGTTCCGTTTCTATTAATCAACGGTTTATGCCACGGACAACACTGATCGTCCTCATTACAGCACATCCCGTTCACCGCTTTCGCACAACAATAGGGGCCTGAGCCTCTCTCTTTCGGGCAACAGATCTGTTCCCCTGTCTCCGTATCTTGAGCACATCGCTCATACCCTTCGCAGGAGGACACACAAATGTTCTCTTGACACCGTTGGCAAGCATTACAATCCGAATCTTCCTCACAATACCAGTTGGGCAGTGCCGTCTCGTCCAGATCCTCATCAAACAAAAACACCATAGTGGCCGTTTCTCTGTTATCCATCTCGCTCGGTTCACAGATCAAGTCGTTTCCCCCATACACAATCTCGTTGGCTTTCATCAAAACAGGGAGTTTCCACCCCATCTTTAAAA
>CALXPF010000001.1 GCA_944390205.1 uncultured Alphaproteobacteria bacterium | reverse complement strand
TGGAGCGTTTTGTCATCCTCACCGCTATAAGCTTTACTGAACCACGCGTCTAACGCGTGGTTTTCAGAATACAAAAAGGGCCCCACTTTCGGCGGGGCCTTTTGCATAGAAAGGAGACTTCAAAAAAGAGAGCCCCAATTGGCGGTGTTCAAAAATCTGACTTGATAAAGAAGAACGACAAGCCCTAAAGGGGCGTTTATTTCTTACAACGGTCGGTCTTTGAAAAGAGACATGACGAGCCCCAAAGGGGGCGGGACACCCAAAAAGGATCTGACTTGATAAAGAAGAACGAGAAGTCCTAAGGGGCGTTTATTTCTCACAACGGTCGGTCTTTTAAAAGAGACATGACGAGCCCCAAAGGGGGCGGGACACCCAAAAAGGATCTGACTTGACAAAGAAAAACGACAAGCCCTAAGGGGGTGTGTATTTCTTACAACGGTCGGTCTTTTAAAAGAGACATGACGAGCTCTAAGGGGGGCACTCAAAAAATCTGACTTGACAAAGAAAAACGACAAGCCCCAAGAGGGTGTGTATTTCTTACAACGGTCGGTCTTTTAAAAGAGACATGACGAGCTCTAAGGGGGGCACTCAAAAAATCTGACTTGATAAAGAAGAACGACAAGCCCCAAGGAGGTGTGTATTTCTTATAATGTGCGGTCTTTTAAAAGAGATATGCTAAGCCCCCAAAGAGGGAACGCCACGTACAACAGTCTTCTGACAGTCGTTTGATTTCGGCCATAAAAAGAGCCAACGATCAGTTGGCTCCGTTGATGAGATTTTCTCTTATAAAAACGTTCGTAAAAGAGGTAAAATCTGTGAGGCTTTACTGATATCCGATCCGCCGGCTTGTGCCATATCGGGTCGACCGCCTCCGCCCTTACCGCCAACCAGCTCAGAAGCCTTTTGAACAAATGTAATGGCGTTATATCGGTCTGTTAAATCGGGTGTGACCGCAACAACAATGGATACTTTATTTGAGTCCGTTGAAATTAACGCAATAACACCGGAACCGATTTTCTTCTTGAAAGCATCTGCCAGTGGCTTGAGCTCTTTTGCCGGCGTTTGTGACAATAAACGTCCGACAAAAGCAACGCCGTTGATTGTTTCTGATTGCTCTTCTGCCGATCCGGATCCGCTCATGGCAACTTTTTGCCGTAAATCGGAAACCTCTTTTTCCAGTTGTTTCTTATCGTCCATTAAGGTGTGAATTTTACTTAAAATCTCGGATTCCCCCGTTGTTTTAAGCGTTTGAATTAATTCAGAGATTAAGGCCGTTTGTTCTTGCTCTTTTTGAAGGGCCGGCAAGCCGACAATTGCCTCAATTCGTCTGACTCCCGAGGAAATACCGCTTTCGGAGAGAATATGAAACAATCCGATATCTCCGGTCGCCTGTACGTGTGTTCCGCCACATAATTCACAAGATAATCTCTCTTTTCCGCTTCCCATGGAGACGACTCGAACCGTTTCTCCGTATTTCTCATCGAAAAGAGCCATGGCCCCCTGTTGAATGGCGGCTTCCGGTGTCATCAATTCGGTTATAACGGGACGATTGGATAAAATCATTTGATTCACAAGAGTCTCAACCTGTAAAATCTCCTCTTGAGTCATGGCTTTGTGATAGGTAAAATCAAACCGGAATCCGGTGGGTGTCACCAATGATCCCTTTTGATGAACCTGAGGGCCCAGAACTTTTTGAAGAGCCGCTTGCAACAGGTGAGTTGCCGAGTGATGTGCCCGAATGTTGAAACGACGGCTTGAATCAATTTGGAAGACTCCCGTTTCTCCGTTTAATACTTCTCCTTGTTCTACCGTTCCGATATGAACAATTAATTTTGAATCGGCTTTTCGAACGGTATCGGAGACTGAAATCCGTGCATTTTTTGTCGTGATTGTTCCCGTGTCACCGACTTGTCCGCCCATTTCTCCGTAAAAAGGGGTTTGATTGGCGACAAGGTAAATTGTTTCGCCGGCTTGTGCTTTTTCAACTTCTTTATTGTCATGCACCAAGCTCAAAATTTGAGCTTCTGCCTCATCCGTTTCATAGCCTAAAAATTCCGTTGATCCCGTCTTTTCCGCTATTCGGAACCATATTTTTTCATCCGCGTTATCTCCGGATCCCACCCATGATCGCCGTGCATCCGCTCGTTGTTTGCTCATGGCCAATTCAAATCCGCGTGTATCAACGGTCATGTTTTTATTGCGAAGGGCGTCTTGTGTCAAATCCAATGGGAAACCGTATGTGTCATATAGTTTGAAGGCAACCTCTCCGGATAAAGAATCTCCCTCTTTTAACAAGGCTGTTTCTTCATCTAATAACTTAAGTCCTTTGTCCAATGTTTGTTTGAATTTTTCTTCTTCAAGTTTTAGGGCTTCCGTAATGAGTTTTTGATGTTTTATCAATTCCGGATAGGCCTCACCCATCGTTTCAATCAAAGACGGAACCAATTGGTACATGAGCGGTTTTTTGTATCCGATTAAATGAGCGTGACGCATGGCTCTGCGCATGATTCGTCGCAAAACGTATCCGCGTCCCTCGTTTGAAGGCATGACACCATCGGCCAACAAGAAAGAAGTAGATCGCAAGTGATCGGCTATAACACGGAGCGAGGTTTTATATTCGCCGTTCGGATCCACACCCGTTAAAGCGGCGGCATTGCCGATCAAGGTTTTAAAAATGTCAATTTCATAATTATCATTCGTCCCTTGTAAAATGGCACTGATCCGTTCCAATCCGGAACCGGTATCAATACATTTTTTAGGAAGCTCAATGCGACGACCATCCGGCAAATCCTCGTATTGATCAAAAACGAGATTCCAAATTTCAATAAACCGATCACCGTCTTCTTCCGGTGTGCCGGGGCGACCGCCCCAATACTGCTCGCCGTGATCGTAAAAAATCTCGGAACAGGGACCGCAAGGGCCCGTATCGCCCATTTGCCAAAAATTGTCTTTGGTAGCGATACGAATAATGTCCTCATCTTTTAAACCGGCGATGGATTTCCACAATTTATAAGCTTCATCATCCGTGTGAAAAATCGTCACCAATAATTTGGATTTATCCAAACCGATTTCTTTGGTTAATAACTCCCATGCATAGTATATGGCCTTTTCTTTAAAATAATCTCCGAACGAAAAATTTCCCAACATTTCAAAAAAAGTATGGTGTCGTTTTGTATATCCGACATTATCCAAATCGTTGTGCTTTCCGCCGGCTCGAACCGATTTTTGAATGGTTGCGGCTCTCGGAAACGGGGGATTTTCGGCACCGGTTAAATAATTTTTAAACTGCACCATTCCCGAATTGGTAAACATTAAAGTCGGATCGTTTTTGGGAACCAACGAACTGGCCGGAACAATGGTATGGTCTTGTCTTTGAAAGTAATCGATAAACTGTTTTCTGATTTGTGCCGTGATGTTTTTACTCATGTGTCCTCACATCTGTTCTGATTAAAAAATTCTGTGTTTTTTTAAGCTTTTTTAACGGTTTTGTCAATAAAAAATGTCCGGCGGACGCCGGACATTTCGGGAAATAGCCGACTTATTCCGCTTCCGTTGAGGCGGCTTCATCGGCCACAATTAATTTTTGTGAAATATCTTTGGCGTGTTCTCGAACCGTTTTTTCAATCTCATTTGCCAATTCCGGGTGCGCTTTTAAATACGCTCTTGCCGATTCACGCCCCTGACCGATTCGCTCTCCTTTTGCCGAGAACCAAGAACCCGCTTTTTCGACAATGCCGGCTTTAATTCCTAAATCCAACAGCTCTCCCGTTTTAGAGATTCCTTCGCCGTACAAAATGTCAAAATCAACCGTTTTAAACGGGGGGGCCACTTTGTTTTTAACAATTTTAACCCGTGTCTGATTTCCAACGGTATTTTCTTTGTCTTTGATGGCTCCGATACGACGAATATCCAAGCGGACGGAGGCATAAAATTTAAGTGCGTTTCCGCCCGTTGTTGTTTCGGGATTGCCAAACATTACGCCGATTTTCATACGAATTTGGTTAATAAAAATAACAAGGGTGTTGGCTCTTGCAACCGAAGCTGTAATCTTACGCAAAGCCTGACTCATCAAGCGAGCTTGAAGACCCATGTGAGAATCGCCCATTTCTCCTTCCAGTTCGGCTTTCGGAACTAAGGCTGCCACCGAATCCACGACCAAAACATCAATCGTTCCCGATCGAACAAGTGTATCCGCAATTTCAAGTGCTTGCTCTCCCGTGTCCGGTTGTGAGATTAATAAATCGTCAATTTTAACACCTAATTTTCCGGCATAAATCGGGTCTAAAGCGTGTTCTGCGTCAATATAAGCGCATACGCCTCCTTTTTTTTGAGATTCGGCAACAACATGTAAGGCTAATGTCGTTTTACCGGAGCTCTCCGGACCATAAATTTCAACAATACGACCTCGAGGCAATCCGCCGATCCCCAAAGCCAGATCCAACCCCAATGATCCGGTTGAAATGGACGGTATTTCAATAGCGTTGTCTTTTTGACCCAAACGCATGATGGATCCTTTGCCGAAGGCTCGTTCGATTTGGCTGAGCGCCGCTTCCAATGCTTTATCTTTTTCCATATTTTGTTCCTTTATTGTTCTGTTTTTAGAATGAAGTCAGTATATCTGATTTTTTTTTAAAACACAACGCTTTTTTTATGTGTCGGACATTTCTTGTCATTTGAGAGAAACGAGATAATATGTGGGGTTTGAAAGTGTGAACGATCATTTTGTGATCTGTCATAAAAAAAATTGATTTTTTTTAAAAAAAGGTATATAATCATTCCCAATTTTTTTAATTGTTTTCCAATCATATAACGGCGGAGGTTCGGCGATGAATGATTTTGCACAAGATTTTTTTTCGGAATCCATGGTCTCTTTTTGTATTTTGTCCCGTATGGCCCAAAAACCCGAACAGTAAGAAAAAAAAACAAAAAATGGTCGTTCGGCTGTTCGGCGATTGTCTGAAAATTTTTTAGATATGATTAAAAGCAAAAACGGAGCGTACGATCAAATCGGTTTTGTCGGATTTTGTTTGCGGTCCCGATTGTTTGATCGTCATGCGCAGGAGCTGTTGTCAAGCAACGAGGAGACGATGAGACATTTGATGACTCTTTACAGTGCGGTCATCACACAATTAAAAAAACCGATGAATTTAAGTGTGAATCACAAAAAAGCGGATGTTGATGAGGCGGGATTGGCCGGATTGACGGATGGCATTAAGTTAGCCAAAAAGGTGTTAATGGTGGCAACGGCTCAAAATAAAGAATTGGTGACGTTTTCCGATTATATGGAGTGTTTGGCAATAGTAAATGCAAGATGTGTTCGCAAAGGCCGTGCGGTCTCTTTACTGTCAAAAAACAACTCTTCCCGCGTTAGACAGTAGAGCTCGCCGATCATCGGCATATGGGATGCCGATACTCGATCTTCTTTGAATGCCGTATTGGTCGAAATGTCTCGCTCTCGATCAGGAAATAAGGGCTTCCCCTTGACTTTATCGGAGATGTTTTGTATATTTTTGAAAAAAACGATAATTAAATTGAGGATTATAAAATGTTTGCGGGATTATCAGAAAGACTCTCTTCCGTTTTTGACAAATTGACACGGCGCGGAATTTTAACGGAATCATCTGTTGATGAAACGATGCGCGAGATTAAAATCGCTCTCTTGGAAGCGGATGTGGCTTTGCCCGTTGTTAAATCGTTTATTGCGTCTGTTCGGGAAAAGGCCATTGGGGAGCAGGTGATTAAATCTATTTCTCCTGCTCAAATGGTTGTTAAGATTGTCCATGATGAATTGGTGAAGTTGTTGGGTGAATCAACCGAGTTAAACTTAAAACAGTTGCCGTCCGTCATTTTAATGGTCGGGTTGCAAGGATCCGGAAAAACAACGTCTTCTGCCAAATTAGCGGTTCGATTTCAAAAAAAAGGCAAGAAAGTTTTATTGGCCAGCTTGGATACATACCGTCCGGCCGCACAGGATCAATTGGCAGAATTGGGGGTCAAAAACAATCTATCCGTTTTGCCGATTGTCGCGGGTCAAAAGCCGCTTCAGATTACGGAACGGGCCCTGCGGGAAGCTAAAGCCGGCTTGTACGATATTTTGATTTTGGATACGGCCGGTCGGTTGCATATTGACACGGACATGATGGCAGAGGTGGCTTCTGTTCGAGATATGTCTCATCCGAGTGAAACCCTGTTGGTTGTTGATTCTTTGATGGGGCAAGATGCCGTTCATTTGGCAAAATCCTTTTCGGAGAAGGTTGGAATTACGGGGATTGTTTTGACACGAGTTGACGGTGATTCCAGAGGCGGAGCCGCTTTATCCATGAGAGCCGTGACGGGGTGCCCGATCCAGTTTTTGGGAGTGGGTGAAAAAGCAGATGCCCTTGAAGCTTTTGATGCCAAACGGGTTGCAGATCGTATTTTGGGAATGGGAGATGTTGTCGGATTGGTTGAGACGGCCATTGAAAAAATCAATCAGGAAGACGCCCAAAAGACGGCAGAAAGAATGTTGTCGGGGCAATTCAATTTGAATGATTTGTTGGATCAATTGCGTCAAATTGAAAAGATGGGTGATATTCAAGGAATTATGAAAATGATTCCGGGGCTGTCTAAAATACAAGATAAGATCAAAGACTCGGATTTAAATAATCAACTGTTAAAAAGACAACAAGCCATTATTTTATCCATGACGCCTCGAGAAAGAAAAAATCCCGATTTATTAAAAGCCTCTCGCAAACAACGGATCGCCAACGGAGCCGGTGTCACCGTTAATGACGTTAACAGATTGTTGAAGCAGTACGAACAAATGGCGATGGTTATGAAAAAGTTCAAGAAAATGGGTCCGTTCGGAATGATGTCCATGATGAAAAAGGCTGGTCAGCTGATGGGTGGGGCAAATCCTTTCGGGGGCGGACATAATCCTTTTGGGGGGCTTCCGCCGTTTAAATAATCATCATGTGAGTTGTGTTTTTATAATGTGACTTTTTTAACCTTAAATAGCCTGATTTTTAAAATAAGCGTTTAATGTTATTTGAATAGGTTTGTTTTTGCTTGACATCGGCTTTTTTTTATGCTAAAAAAGCATATCTTTCAAAAAGCTGAATTATTCAGTCTCTGAGGAGATACATCAATCTGTGCGGGTGCATACATTGGTGCAATTTTTGTATACGGTTTTTTGACAGGTAAATGGAAAAGACAAAAAAGAAAGGAAAAAAAATAAATGTCAGTTCGTATTCGTTTAGCTCGGGGCGGATCTAAAAAACGTCCGTTTCATAAAATAGTTGTTGCAGATAAACGCTCTCCGAGAGATGGTCGCTTTATCGAAGTTGTCGGTTTTTATAATCCGTTATTGCCGAAAGATCACGCAGATGCTCTTCGTATTCATGAAGACATCGCCAAAAAATGGATGGCTCAAGGTGCCGAATTGACGGAGAGAGTTCAAAAGTTGTTTGCTTTGGTCGGATTGGCGGAAAAACCGGCTGTTCGTGAACAACCGAAAAAATCCGCTCCGAAAGCAAAGGCTCAAGAACGCTTAAAAGAAGCTCAAGAAAAAGCGGAAGCTGCTCGTTTAGCGGCTGAAGAAGCTAAAAAAGCTGCCGAAGAAGCGGCTCAAGGATCATCGGAAGCTTCATCTTCTGCCGAATAAGGAATAAAAATGTCCCATCTTGTCTGTGTCGGTCAAATTGTAAATGTGCATGGTATTAAAGGTGCCGTCAAAATCAAACCGTTTTTGACAAATCCGATGGATTTATCCGTGCTGGGGCCGTTTACAGATAAACAAGAAAAGCAACTCTTTGAGATTCACGTATTGAATCCGCATAAAGATCTCTTGCTGGCAACCGTTAAAGGTGTTTCGGACAGAACATCGGCCGAACGATTGAAGGGGGTTAATTTGTATATTCCCAAAAATCGTTTACCCCAAAAAGAAACGGATGAGTTCTATTACTTTGATTTAATCGGATTAAAAGTGATGGAAGGGACTCGTGATTTCGGGGTTGTCAAAGCGGTCGAAAATTTTGGAGCCGGTGATATCTTGGAAATACAATTAAAGAACGGGAAGGTGTTGCCGTTTGATTTTTCTCAAGCCACTTTTCCGGTCGTTGATATTGAAAAGGGAACGATTGAAATTGTTGTGCCGGATGGCATGAAAGAGGTTGTTCATGAAGATTAACGTATTAACACTTTTTCCTGAAATGTTTCCGGGGTGCTTGGGATATTCTCTTGCCGGTAAGGCATTGGCGGAGAAAAAGTGGACACTCAATGTCGTTAATATTCGTGATTTTGCAACAGATCATTATCAATCGGTTGATGATACACCGTTTGGCGGAGGTGCCGGAATGGTGATGAAGCCTGCTGTTTTGGATGCGGCTTTGTCGGCTGTTTATAAAGAGGGCCCTTTATATTATTTATCGCCTCGGGGTCGTCTTTTTGATCAAAAAGCGGCGCAAGAATTTTCTTTATTTTCGGAAATGACGTTTTTGTGTGGTCGATTTGAAGGAATTGATGAACGCATTATTGAAAAGTGGAAGATTCAAGAAATCAGTATCGGAGATTTTGTTTTATCGGGCGGTGAGCCGGCTCTTTTAACATTATTGGATGCCGTTATTCGTCTTTTACCGACCGTTATGGGGAATCAAGAATCATTATCGGAAGAGAGTTTTTCGAACGGGCTTTTAGAGTATCCGCAGTATACCAAACCGCAAAATTGGGAGGGACGGGAAGTTCCGCCTGTTTTATTGTCGGGGCATCATCGTCTTATTCAAGAATGGCGGTTGGCACAATCAGAAAGTATAACACAAACAAGAAGACCAGACTTGTGGGCAAAATATCTGGATCAGAAAAATATTAAGAAAGGATCTTAAAATGAATTTAATTAAAACATTGGAACAAGAACAAATCGATAAATTGGGAAAAAAGATTCCTGATTTTAAGGCCGGTGATACGGTTAAAGTCATGTGTAAAATTATTGAAGATAAGGGTCGGGAACGTTTACAGGCTTATGAAGGTGTTTGTATTGCCAGAAGTAATGACGGTCTTAACTCGACTTTTACGGTTCGTAAGATTTCTTTTGGTGAAGGGATTGAGCGTATTTTCCCGCTCTATTCTCCGAATATCGCCAATATTGAAGTTGTTCGTCGCGGTAAAGTAAAACGCTCTAAAATTTACTATTTGCGTCAATTGTTCGGTAAAGCTGCTCGTATTGCCGAAGATAAAGAAAAATATGCTGACGAAGCAGAATAAAGTTTCAAACAAGCCAAAAAAACCGTTTCTGAAAAGAAGCGGTTTTTTTATGATTTGAGCGGAACACTCTCGGCATCGGCAAAAAAATGAAAACATATCCGTTTCGTCAGTTGGCTCGGAAGCTTTTGGCGGGGGCGAGCGTTGTTCGGAAGAGAGAAAAGGGTACTTGTGCCGGCAGGTGAGTGCAGGCATACCTGTTGGCTGTTTGGTTTATGACGCCCTTGGCGGGGGCGAGCGTTGTTCGGAAGAGAGAAAAGGGTACTTGTGCCGGCAGGTGAGTGCAGGCTACCTGTTGTTTGTTTTATGATACCCTTGGAGGGGTGAGCGTTGTTCGGAACCACGCACGGATAACACCGCTTGCGTTAGAATATGGCGGTTTACGGGGATGATCAAAGAGGGATGATTAAAGGATCAAGATGTTTTCGGTGCCGTCTCCGAAAACTTGAGCAGAGATGAGCTGAGAAGCTGTTTTGTATATGATTTCTGAGGATTTGTTAAAATGTGACGTGTTTCATTAAATTCTATCATACGCCCGTCTTTCATTACCAAAATGTGATCTGCAATTTCGCATAACACCTTGAGATCGTGAGTAATAAAAACATAAGCCATTTGGTATGTTTGTTGAAGGTAATTGAGAAGTGAAATTAACTGTTGTTGTGTCATGATATCCAGTGAGGTTGTCACTTCATCAAAAATAATAACGGCGGGTTTTAAAATTAAAACACGAGCTAAGGCGACACGTGTTTTTTGTCCGCCGGATAATTCGTGCGGATAGCGGGCCATGATATCGGGCTTTAAATCTACTTCTCTTAAAATATTTTTAACACGAGAAAGAACTTGTTTTTGTGATAATTGCGGGTAATGAATTTTTAATCCTTCGCAGATAATATCAAAAACGCTCATGCGTGGGTTTAAGGATCCGGCGGGATCTTGGAGAACCATTTGAATTTTGGATCGAGCCCTCATAAGATCGTGACCGGATAGGGCCAGAAAATTTTTATTATCGAGAAGGACTTCTCCCTGTGCTTGAACGAGGCGAAGAATCCCGTGCCCTAAAGAAGATTTTCCGGATCCGCTTTCACCGACAATTCCGATGGTCTGTCCCGCATATAATGAAAAAGAAATTTGATCAACCGCTATCCTGTTTCCGTATTTGACGGTCAGATTATGGACCGCTAAAACCGGTTTCATTTGTGTCTTTGGGTGAGGAGCTTGTTTAATTTGAATGATTTCTTCGGGCGGAATGCGTGTCGAGATAATTCGTCCGCTTTTCATCACATAAATTCGATCGGCCATTTGACGAACAATGGACAGATCGTGTGTAATAAACAAAATGGCCAATCCTAATTTTTGTTGAAGTGTTTTCAGTAATTTTAAGATTTGGGCTTGGACGCAAACATCCAAAGCCGTCGTCGGCTCGTCTGCAATGAGAAGATCCGGTTGACCGGCCAAGGCCATTGCGATCATGATTCGTTGCCGTTGTCCGCCCGAAAGCTCATGGGGGAAAGAATGATAGATACGTTCTTTATCTTTTAATTCAACGAGGCGGAAAAGCTCTAAAACTTTTTTTTGAGAAGCGTGGTTTGTATGTAATTTTAGGGCCTCCAACACTTGATTACCGACTTTATGAAGGGGATTAAGACTGCTCATCGGCTCTTGAAAGATCATGCTGATTTTTGATCCTCGGATTTGATTCATTTGATCATTATTGAGAGACAGTAAATTTTGTCGTTTAAACAAGATAGACCCTTTATAGACGGCATGATCTTGTAATTGTAAAATTGCTTGAGCCAGAGTGGATTTGCCGGATCCGCTATTTCCGACCAGAGCGACAAACTCGCCCGATTTGACGGCCAAAGAGACACCTTTGACCGGTGCAAAGGTGGGAAAATGAATCCATAATTTTGATATTTCCAGCAGATTCATACGGCACCTCGCTTATGGGGATCAAAAGCATCTCGAATGCCCTCTCCGATAAAAATCAAAAGAGAGAGTAAAACAGTTAAGACAGAAAAAGCGGTCAATCCCAACCACGGTGCTTGTAAGTTTTCTTTTCCTTGTCGGATCATTTCTCCCAAACTGGGTGTTCCGGGTGGGAGTCCCAACCCCAAAAAATCCAAGGCAGATAAAGCGACGATGGCTCCCGACAGCATAAAGGGAATGTAGGTAATGGTTGCGACGAGTGCATTTGGCAAAATGTGTCGTATGATAATGCGAAAATCACTGACACCTAATGCCTTGGCGGATTTAACGTAATCAAGGCCCCTTGTTTTTAAAAATTCGGCTCTGACAACGCCGGTTAAAGAGGACCAGCTGAATAATAATAAAATAAACAATAAAGAAAAAAATCCGGGAGTTATCAGACTTGATATGATAATCAGAATAAAGAGTTGTGGCAAAGATGTCCATATTTCTAAAAAGCGACCGATGATCAAGTCCGTTTTCCCACCGAAATACCCTTGTATGGCACCCACCGAAACACCGATGACGGAGGCGAAAAAAGTTAATAAAAAGCCAAATAAAAGACTAAGGCGAAGAGCGTATAAGAGGCGCGCCAAAACATCACGACCCTGATCATCCGTTCCCAACAAATGTTTTTCGGAAGGGGCATCCGGAAAGGGAGATACACTAAAGTAGTCAACCGTATTGGCATGATAGGGAATGAGAGGCATAACCATCCATCCGTTTTGATTGATTTGATTAAGGGTATAAGAATCGGTGTAGTCCGCTTCGGTCGGAAGTTGTCCGCCCAACATTTGATCCGTCACCAAAGAAAAATGGGGAAAATAAATATTGTTCTTATAAGACAATATCAGAGGCTTGTCATTAGCGATAAGCGGGGCCCAAAAAGAAACAAGGACGATGGCAATCAAAAGCCACAGAGACAGATAGGCTCGTTTGTTTTTTTTAAAGATATTCCAACGATATTTTAAAAGCGGATGAATCATCATTAGGACATCCTTTTATCAAAATGAATGCGCGGATCTACGAGCGTATACATAAAGTCACTGATTAAGTTTAAAACCAATCCTAAAAGTGCAAATAAATAAAGCGTTCCGAATACGACGGGATAATCTCTGTTTTGGACGGCTTCAAAACCGAGCAGGCCGAGGCCGTCTAAAGAAAAAATCACTTCTATTAAGACGGAGCCGGTAAACAACATGCCGATCAGCATGGCCGGAAAGCCGGCTATAACAATCAGCATGGCGTTTCGAAAAACATGGCCGTATAAAATACCATTTACGGAAACCCCTTTTGCTTTGGCGGTTTTGCAGTATTGTTTACTGAGCTCCTCTAAGAAAGCGTTTTTGGTTAAAAAGGTTAATCCGGCAAGACCGCCGACTGTCAGGGCAATCACGGGGAGGGTCATATGCCACAAAAAATCGGTTATTTTATGGAAAGACGAAAATGTTTCCCAGTTATCCGAGACAAGACCTTTTAATGGAAACCAATCCAAATATCTCCCGCCGGCAAAAACAATGATTAAAAAAATAGCAAATAAAAAAGAGGGAATGGCATAACCGATTGTCAAAATCCAACTGGTTGTGACGTCAAAAGCAGACCCTTGTTTGACGGCTTTTCGAATTCCGAGCGGAATGGCAATCAAATAGATTAAAAGGGTACTTAACACCCCGAGAGAAATAGAAACGGGCATTTTTTCTAAGATTAGATCAATTACTTTTTTATCTTGATAGAAACTGGTTCCGAAATCGAATAACAGATAATTTTTCATCATGATAAAAAAGCGTTTCCACGCCGGTTGATCAAAACCGAATTGTTTTTCCAATTCCTTTCTGAGTTCTTCTCTGAGACCTTGAGCCCCGCGGTACGAAGAAGAAATTTCTTGTTGTGATCCGGTGGCAATATCGCCGGCGGTTGTTCCGGAAAAACGAGCGGTTGCGTCTAAGGGTTGTCCTGTCTCCAAACGAATCATCATTTGCTCTACCAGACCGCCCGGTGCCAGTTGAGCGAATAAAAAATTAAGAGCCATAATTCCGAAAAGGGTGATCGGAATGAGGAGAAGACGTTTTAAAAAATATTTATTTTTCATGAGATGAGTTTGCCCTAAAAAGCGGAGAAAATCAAGAGTTTTTATCGAAATGGATATAGATGAAATTTTTTATGTAATTGAGGCATAAGACAAGATATTTAAGTTAATTGTATCCGTATTTTTATAAAGGATCCTTTCAATAGATATTTTTTGTGTTTTGACAAAGATTGTTTTTGCTCAAAACATTTGTGTGCTGTGATGTTGTAGAAAAGCTAGGCGCTTTTAGACGGCAATCACCTATCTTTACGAGAGATCATCGCCGATGATCTCTCTTTCCTTTTTGATAAATGATAGGGCCTTATCGACAGATAACGGGATGGGGTTCGGCAAGTTGTATGACTTGAGTATATTGTCCGATTACATAATTAGAGCCTTGGCCGCGCCTTGTGCCGGTTCTACATCCATTACCAGCACAAAAAGGTATAATTCCCGTTTCCCAACATGTCAAAAGTTTTCCATCGCCATCCGGAACATATGAAGATGTGGAAACGGTATTCCCATATTCGGTGTTTTCATCACAAAAATCATAAATGGGCGCTAAACTCATCCCGTGAGCCTTGCAGAAGTTTTCTCCACCCCACCAAGTAAGAAGGTTTCCTGAAATAACATATGTATAGGATTGATCGTTAACACTGGAATAGTCGTTGGGTGAAGATATAACGTGAGTAGGTGTGGCCGGATCACATGTACCATAGCTCAAAAGGGTGGACCTTGTTCCATATAGGTTGCAGAAATAATCTCCCGTTTCTGATCCATTATTGCAATCAGCGTTTGTCAGACAGCCCATACACTGTCCCGTTTCCTTATTACATCTCGGTTTATCCCCTGAACAGTCTGCATCTGTCTGACATCCTTGAGAGACGCAAGAATATGTATATTGCCACCACGAGTTAATTGGATCGCCTGTAAAGTTGATTTGGCATTTTTCTCCTTCCGCACAACACTGAGTCCCACAGACGACACGGGGGGAGGGGCAATACATGCAATACAATTGATTGCTAATCCACAAATCGACATCATTTGAAGATGTTAATGCGGCGTTTGAGCATTTTCGGCAGGTGTCCGGCACATCGGAGTTTATAGCATCCGAGATCGGATTGCCTTCGGTTGGACAGGGGGCACACGTTCCATTCCGATCAATCACAAACGTTCCTGCCGGACAAGAATCCTCGACACACTCGCCCGTGTTGAGATCTCGATACTCGTTTTCTCCGGGGCATGGTTCATCCTCTTCTTCCACGCCATATCCGCACAGACGGTTGACTTCTTCATTGCTCCCTGCGGAAGTCGGGCAACACATATATGAATCAATCTCTTCGGAATAAAATGAATTCATTCCGCATTTGGAACAAACAGAATCTATATTTTCGGCATAATCAACAACCACATTGTCACAGGAATAACAATTTCCCTCATATCCCATAACTTTGTTTCCGGGGCATGCATCCACGCATTTAGCCGTTAATCCGCCTTCATAATAAACTTGTCCCTCCGGACATTCCCCATCCGGAAGCGGTTCTTCCGGATTGTCCGGTTCTTCCGGTGTTGTCCCTCCATCACCCGTTTCGGAAGAAATTTCACAATTGTCTCCGGCGCATGGTTTTAATGAAACATGAAATTCCAGAGCAACGGCATTTTCATCCGTACACAAATCACCGATATTGGCCCCGTTTTCGATTTGATCTTGTGTCAAGGGAGCCCCGTTAAGCGAAATTGCCGTCACCAAAGGCCAACCGGTGGAAAAAATTTTAGAGCAGACACTTGGACGAATCGATCCTACTTCAACAATAAAAAATCTTGATTTATCCGAATCTCGAATTGTCATGGGATATCCGGATCGGGTTTGTGTCGGTAAGTCTTGAAGAGAGGAAACCTTAGATCCTCGTTTTTTGAGTTGCATACTCGTATCAACGGCATACATATTAATTTCTGTTTTAAGGGTATTGGCCCGATATGAATTTAAGGCATAGTTATAACCACCGATACCGATAATACTGATCAGTCCGATCAAGCCGATGACACCGATCATTTCAACCATTGTTCGGCCTGATTCGGCACGAGCGGGTTGTAAACGATCTTTGTGAAATGAATGAATCAATCGGTTAAATATACGCATGGTTTCCCCTTTTCTTTTAAACGCTTTTCTCTTTTATACAACAAACAGGTCTTTAAAGGCAAGAATTTTATATGAAATTGAGACGATTTTATTTTATTTTTAAACTCATTTTCTAAATATTATAATAATTTTTAGAAAAACAGGTCAATAAACTCATTTGAAGCAAAAAAAAGAAAGGAGAGAAAAAATGGCTCTCCCCTTCCTTTAATGTCTTAAAAGTGTTTTTTTCTTTAATCTTCATAAATAATGACATCTTCCACAACGAGTGTGTCTCCGTTGGGGGTATAATATACTTCAACCCATTCGTCTTCTTCGACAATCGGTTCAAAATAGCTGTCATCTTGTGTTTCATTTTCGGTGGAAGCTTGTGTGCTCTCTGTCATCTTCTTTTGACGATAGCGTGTCTCCGGTGTGATGGAGAATGTTTTGACTTCACCGTCTCCTTGTTTAATTTCCAAAACACCGTTTTGTGTGGCGGTGACGGTTCCGCTTGTTGACATGGTCGAGGCTGAAACCGAACCTGCCATCATAATCCCGATGGCCATTGTGCCGGATAGTAATAAATGTTTCATTGTTTTTCTCCCTTTCAATATGCATTGTGGATATAAAATCAATTTTGATCCGAATCAAGAGAGTTTCAACTAAAGGATATATTGAAACGCGTGTATTTTTATTTTATATCAACCATTGGTTGCAATTGTGCAATTTTATTTTATGGAGGTTTATTATGCAAGTAGGAACAAGATATCCCACATTAGCGTTTCACACGGGCGGAGCCGGTTTGTCGGAAGACGGTATTCCCCCTCAACCCTTTGAAACATTTTGTTATGACTCGGCGTTATTGGAAGCGAAAATTCAAGATTTTAACGTAATTCCGTATACGTCTGTTTTACCGCCGGAATTGTTCGGAAATATTGTTCCGGTCGAACAAGTTCAAGATCAATTTAAACACGGAGCCGTATTAGAGGTAATTATGGCCGGTCATGGAGCACGGCAACAAGATCACAAAGCAATCGCAACCGGTGTCGGTGTTGTCTGGGGTGAAGATAAATCCGGTCGGTTCATTGGCGGTTGGGCTGCTGAGTATGTAGAGTTCTTTGATACGTTTATTGATGATGATATTGCAAAAGCACATGCCGAAATGTGGTTGACTAAATCGCTTAATCATGAATTGGATATTCGAGGAGTGAAACAACACAGTGATTTTCAATTTTATCACAATTATGTCAATATTACACAAGCCTTCGGATATTCTTTAACGTGTCTTGGATTTTTGAATTTTGAAACGGCTCCGGTTGCCGTTCCCAAAAAATAGAGGCTGTTAGGCAAGGGGAATCTGGTTGGATTCCCTTTTTGTGTCTTTTATAGAGAAAGGATATCACATGGCAGAGCAAAAAAAGCAAATGTCAACGGGCGATAAATTGGGTGTATTCGGTTTAGCCGCCATTGTCGTCAGTTCAATGATCGGAGGCGGGATTTTTTCTCTGCCTCAAAACATGTCGCAAAGTGCCGCCGCCGGAGCCGTTATGATCGCTTGGTTGGTGACGGGATTCGGAATGTATTTTATTGCAAATACGTTTCGGATCTTATCAAATGCAAAACCGGATTTAACGTCGGGAATTTATATGTATGCCCGTTCCGGATTCGGCCCCTACATGGGGTTTAATATCGGATGGAGTTATTGGCTTTGTCAGATCTTCGGAAATGTCGGATACGCCGTTATTACCATGGATGCTTTTAATTATTTTTTTCCGGGTGTTTTTACGGGCGGAAATAATTTATACTCCATTATCGGTGGGTCTTTTTTGATCTGGTTTTTCAACTTTTTGGTTTTAAGAGGCGTTCAGCAAGCAGCTTTTATTAACTTGGTCGTAACGATTGCCAAAATTGTTCCGTTGGTTTTATTCATTATTATTGTTGGCGCTGTTTTTAACACGGATCAGTTTGATTTTGATTTTTGGGGAAAACTCAGTGAACATAAATTAGGCGGATTGGAAACACAGGTGAAAAACACAATGTTGGTGACATTATGGGCTTTTATCGGTATTGAGGGCGCCGTTGTGTTATCGGGACGAGCACAAAGTCAGTCGGATGTCGGGCGTGCCACGTTGATCGGATTTTTAGGGTGTTTGGCCATTTATGTTTTATTGTCTATTTTGCCGTTCGGATATATGACAAGAGCAGAGCTCGCCGCTATTCCCAATCCGTCAACCGCCGGTGTTTTGGAACATATTGTCGGTCCTTGGGGAGCTTGGTTGATGAATGTCGGTGTGATTATTGCTATTTTGGCCAGTTGGCTTTCTTGGACAATGATTGTTGCGGAAATGCCCTTTGCCATGGCTCAAAATCAATCCTTTCCGAAAGTGTTTGCACGGGAGAACAAGGCCGGATCTCCGAATGTCTCTCTTTGGACGACCAGCATTTTAATGCAAATTGCCATGATCTTTGTTTATTTTGCCAATAATGCATGGAATACAATGCTCTCCATTACGGGTGTGATGGTTTTGCCGGCGTATTTTATGTCGTGCTTGTATCTTTGGAAAATTTGTGAGGATCATGAGTTTCCGACCCGTATCGGAATTAGTCGATTTAGCGCTTTGATGACGGCTGTTTTAGGGGCTGTTTATGCCGTTTGGTTAATTTATGCAGCCGGCCTCAGCTACCTTTTGATGGCTGTTGTCTTTATTGCAATCGGAATACCGTTCTATATTCTGGCCCGAAAAGAATATGCGCCGAAAGAGCCGATTTTTTCCGATCCCGAAAAAGCCTTGGCAATTTTTATTATTGTGACGGCTCTCGTTGCTCTTTACGCTTTTTCACACGGATTGATTTCGGTATAAAGCAAAAAAGGCCCATAAAAAAACCTTCCTGTTTCAAGGAGGGTTTTTTATGATTAAATCGGAAGGTTTTTATGTGAACAAGCGGGGTGAAAGTATCGACTTGGTTTGAAAAACAGAGTGACGTGTGTTAAAAAGTTTGCGAGGATTTTTTTGAAACTTATTCGGCGGAAACGACTCCTTTAGTTAAGTTGATTGAGCGTGCTAAAAACAGTTGACAAAATATTGAGATGTGATACTCTTAAAAAAGAGGGTATAGACGTAACAAGAGGATTTTTAACCAGAAGGAGATAAAAATGAAACAACATGAAACATTAAACGAACCCGATTATAAAGCAAAAAAAAGCTTGTATGAAGTATATGTAGATTTATATTCCAAGCGATTGCTTGAGTTTGTGTGGACCGGTCATCCGGAAAAACGAGCGGTTGCCACTCAAAAGATTGATGACTTAATTGAGAAAGGGGCGGATGTTAATTATCGGGATAAGGGAGCACGGACCCCGTTGATGTGGGCATTGCGTCGCGGTGAGCATGTGAAGGAATATGTTCCGGCGTTGTTGGAACGAGGGGCGGATGTTAAAGCCGTAGATTGCTTTGGTAAGACGGCTTTGGAGTATGCTCTTATGTACGATGCCGAAGTTGTGCAAGCGATTATAGAGCATGGAGCTGATGTGAATCGGCAAGATAAACGGGGTGTGACGCCTTTAATGGACGCCGTATCTAACGGATACACCGATTCCATAGAAATTCTTTTGAAAGCCGGTGCTGATGTAAATCTTAAGGACAATGAGGGTAAAACGGCTCTTATGATGGCTTCCGAGCGAGGGGATGTTAAAGCTGTTAACTTATTGCTCGGAAAGACAAAGAGCAATCCGGCATTACAAAAAAAGATGACTCAATTCAGATCGGAGAGAAATTAAGCCATCAACATTCGGAAAAGGGATCATCTCATAAACAGATGACTTTTGTCTGGATGGATGTCAAGTCCGGCGCTAAGCGGTCAAGCTGAGTTGAGTGGCGGAGTCTTTATTCCGAGAGAGGTACTTGTGACATGACAGGTGCCTCTTTTTTATGATTAAAGAGGTGTTTGGTGTGAATAGTTGAAGTGAGGTGTATTAAGTGGTTTTGAAACGAGGAGTAGAGGGTTCAAAATAGAAATGGCTTTGTTTGTATGAGAAAAAAGCAGATTTTTTTGTGCGTATAGGCGTTGTTATTTTGCTGAGATATTCTCATGAGAGGGGATGATCTTTTTAGTTCACTTAATGTTTAAAAGGAGAGAGTCTTATCAGAGTTATTTCAGACGGGGCCAAAAAACGCATTTGCGGACCCCATTGTCCCGATCCGCGAGACACATAAAGCTTCATTCCGTTAACGGTATAAAGACCGTTTAAATATCCGTTAAAAAGCCAAGCTAAATAATGAAACGGAAAAATCTGTCCGCCATGCGTGTGTCCCGAAACTTGCAAATCAATTTGATGAGGAGTTAATTGATCAATAAACGAGGGGGTGTGTGATAAAAGAATTTTATATGCGGTTGACGGAGCATTTGTTAACGCTTGTCGGATATCCGCTTTTTTTTGAATTCGGCGAACTTGTTTATGATCCGGAATACCGGCAATAAAAACATTTTTTTGAGTGAGATGTCCTTCGTTGAATAAATAAATAACGTTCATTTTTTTGAAATTTTTAAGAACTTGATCATGCCCGACATAAAATTCATGATTCCCCGAGGTGGCAAAAACACCGTTTTTTGCTTTGAGTCCTGACATGCTTTGTACTAAATTTTGAATGTGCTTTTCTTGATCGTCAATAATATCTCCTGCCAGCAAAATAATGTCGGGATGAAGATTATTGACTCGATCAATAATCCCGTCCAGTTTTGTCTGAGAGAGGGATCTCGATAAATGTAAATCTGTTAACAAAACAATTTGAACAGGTTCTTGAATTTTATCAGAGTAAAGCGTTATTTCTTTTAGATCGGGAACTTTTGTTCCTTCGTAAAGACTGTATGTCGTAAGGGTCAATGTGATAATCAATGTGATTAAGTTTGCTTGTCGGAGAAAATGACTGGAAACAGGTTTTAAATCAGGATTGATTCTCTTTTGAATAAAACGAATACAAAACCAGATGATGTCTCGTGTGATTAAAAAGATAAATAATAAAAAGAAAAAAACAAATAAAAAATATCCGATATAAGAAAGAGCAATAAACGGAACACCGCTTAACACCCCTCTGTCCCTGATAAAGGCCGGCATAAACCAACAGGCTAAAATAAAAACGGTTATCAGAACCTTATATCCGAAACGGAGCGGTTGACGATGTAAAAGACGAAATGAGGTATATCCCGTTCCGATCAAGCCGGATATCATAATCATGAAAAAAAACATTTGTTTTATGCCTCCGATTTTTTATGTGTCAGGATTTTTCTTTTGCCCTTTTTTGTTCTGAGTCCCGTTCCCGATCCAATTTCCGTTTCTGCTCTCATTTCTATTCTCATTCGTCCTGTTGACACCGGTCTGTTTCTTTTCTCATTTTTAAAATCGGTTTTGTTTTTTATTTTTTTGAATCGCTTGTATGGGGCTATCTACTTTTATTCGGTGTGTTCCGTTTCATTAAGCAAATCGTAGGCTTTTTTGATCTCTTTCATATCTTGCCACATCAACCATTTGGGAGAACCGACTTCTTTAGACGGATTTCGCAGTAAATAGGAGGGATGAAAAATAGGCATCATTTTAGAACCATACGGTCCATCGAACCATTGTCCCCTTAATTTGGAAATACCCAAAGGGGTATTCATAAAGGAAGTGAGGGCAACTTTTCCGCATAAGAGAATAATTTTAGGTTTTAAAATGCGAATTTGGGCGTCTAAATAAGATCGACAGGCTTCTTTTTCACTCGGAGACGGGTCTCTGTTTTCGGGTGGACGGCACTTAATCGTATTACAGATATAAATATCTTTTTCTCGAGAAAGACCGACCGATTCTAAAATCTTATCCAATAACTGTCCGGCTCTGCCGACAAAAGGTTTCCCTTGCATATCTTCATTATAGCCGGGGGCTTCTCCGATCAACATCAATTTATTGTTCGGGACACCATCCGAAAAAACAACCGTGTGACGAGATTGACATAGGGGGCATTTTGTACATGTCGAAACTTCTTTTTGAATAAGATCTAATTCTTCATACATTTTATTTTCCTCTTTTGTGTCCGCTTTTTGAAGAATAACGATTTTGAAGAAGCGGATCGGGTAAAAGCAGATGAGTTGAAAAGCAGAACCCACTCTTTTCATGGATTTTGTCATTATAAAAAAAATTATCGGAATTTCAATCTTTTTTTAAATAAATGGTTCAACACTCAAGAAACAATAATAAAAAAATCTTTTTTTTCGGTTGAAGCATGGTATAATAAATCGGTTTTTAAAAGGTATAAAAAGAAAGGGGAAAGAATGCGCTTTTTTATAAAGTTATTTAGTTTTTTATGGATGTGTTTTTATATTTTTCCGGCCTCGTCTCAAGAGCCGTTTGTATTGATGGTTTACGGAGACAGTTTGGCCGCCGGATATCGGTTGCCGAAAGAGGATTCTTTTTATAATCGTTTAGAAGAGGCTTTAAAGCAAGAATTTTCAAATATTAAAGTGCTTAATGCCAGCAAAAGCGGAGAGACAACGGCAGGGGGCGTTCGGCGTCAAAATCAGGCTCTCAAAAAAAAGCCGTCAGCCGTTTTGCTTGAGTTGGGAATCAATGATGCGTTGAGACAAAGACCGATCGAAGAAACTCAAAAAAATCTGGAAACAATGATCGAAACGTTTCAACAAAATCATATTCCCGTTTTGTTAATCGGTATGCAGGCACCGCCAACCGCTCCGATCTCATATCGGAACGCGTTTCAACAAATGTATCGGGATTTGGCACAAAAATATGATTTGATGCTGTATCCTTTTTTCATGGATGGATTGTTTGACTTAACGCCGATTACCCTTAATATGCAGTCGGATTATTTCTTATCGGATCATGCCCATCCGTCCGCCAAAGGGGTTCGAGTGATGGTTGAAAAAATGATGCCGACCGTTCGGGATTTTTTACAAACAAAAAGAGATTAACAAAAAGAGCCAAAAATAAAAAACCCATCATCCGCCCGTTTATCGGGCAGATGACAGAGGACCTTTTGGCTTTTGAAGATTATCAAAAAGATCCGTTGATTGTTTCCAGCGCCTCTTGGATATCGTTTAGAGAAGATGTGCTTTCAAGACGTTTTAATGCTTCATCCGTAGCTGTTTGAATCGCTGTGAGGGCGGTTGTTTCGGCTTCTTTTAAACTGTCTAAGGATGAGGATAATTCTTCCGCAATCAGCTGTGTGTTCATGGACGCTATTTCGCCGGTATTATTGGCAACTTGTAAAAACAACGCTAATCGAACGTTTTTAGGGCGTGTTTCATCGGCCGTTCTGACTTGTAAAGAGGCATCGAAACGATAATATCTCCCTTGATATCCCCCTGTTCGAATGCCACCCACAAAATCTGCTTCCGTTTCAAACGCGCCGTCCGGATCTCCGCAAATGGTTCCTCCGAATTTTCCGGTAATGTTTTGCATGGCGTCATTTTCAATGCTTGCCAAGTCGGTTATCTCTTCAATGGATGAAATAAACCGTGTGATTTTGGGAAGTCGAACACGGTCGTTTAATTCGTCATAAACAAAAGAAGCGCATTGACCAAACTCTTCTAGGGCTTCTTCATATTCTTCTTCCGTAATGGCTTGAACGGCATTGTTTTGAATCCGGTTTCCAAGCTCTGTCCAAAAATCGGGATAAATGGATGAACAATGGCTGATCCATTCCCCCGTCCAAAGCGGATAGGCTCCCGTGGGGGCATTCCCGTCTAGTGAAAAATAGATGTCAAACATTTCTCGTGTCGGTTTTTTTTTGAGCTCTTCAATGGCTTGTTTATATTCGTTGACGGTTTCTTCCAAAGAATAAATCGCATTTTTTAAAATGTTGATGTTGTCGTTAACATCTTTGGCCCTTGCTTTTGTTCCCCCCGTGAGTGTAATGGTGTTTATTTGCATGTCTTGTCCTTTCGTCATGTGATGATTTTTATCAATAAAAAATGAGTGAGCCCGAATAGATGATAAAATAAAAAACCGACCTGTTCGCGGGACGGCTTAAAAGATTCGGATTTAATCAATTTAGAAAGAAAAAGAAAGTAGACTAAATCGATTATAGAGATATTATATCAAACTTTTCTCCAAAACGCGACACGGCAAAATGAAACAAAAAATGACAAATGACGACAACCGAAGTCAAAAATAATTTTTTAATTTATCGGCGATGGAAATTAACGCCTTTTGTGATGATGCCGATCATTAAACCAAAGGTGACATAGCTGATCAAACATTCAAAGGCGATGATCATTTTTGACAGATATGTTTGGGGAACAATATCTCCGTAGCCGACTGTCGTGACGGTTGCAATCGTAAAATAAATCGTATTGAAAATTTCATAAATTCCCAATCCAAAATTAAATTCATGACCGCCGTCCATTCGATGATCAATGTTTTGAAGCAATAAATTAATGACCGAAAAAGCGATGATTAAGTGTAAAAAGAAACTTAAAAAGTCAATAACATCTTGTCGACTGTTGACATCATTTCTTTGTAAAAGACGTTTGGCTTGAAGCAAAAAGGATCGGATGCGACAAAGTATTAAAAAAAGAATAAAAATGCCTAAGGGATAAATCCCATAAGCAGTTCCGATGAATGGAGAGCTTAATCCGGCCAAGAAAGAAGTGAGATAAATCGTTCTTTTCTCTAAGGAGAGGAATCCTGAGTGTGGAATGTATTTTAAGATAAAATAAAAACCGATTTTAACGCTTAGGAGGGTTAAAAAGGCATTTAAAAGCGGAATAACGCCATAGAAAATTATCTCATGATCCGACTTTGCATAAGATTGAACAAGGGGTTCAAAAAAAGACAAAATAAAAATTCCCAACAAAAAAAACGGACTAAAAGTTTTTTCAAAAACAGTTAAGCTCTTTTGAAATGTCATCAAATCCCCCCCTTAGTTATGGCTTTTATTGAATGCTTTTTTCAAGAGCCTCCGTAAACGCCTTTTTTATTTCTTTTTCTTGGTTAACGGTTCTTTCTTTCATAATCATTTTCCCGTTGCAACAAACATCCGTAATACAAGAAGAATCCGCCGAATAAACTAAATTTGCCGTTAAATCGTATGGAGGCATTAAAAGAGGATTTGTCAAGTCAACCAAAATAAAATCGGCCAAAGCTCCTTCTCGAATGTCACCGGCGTCCAATCCAAAAGCGGTTGCTCCGGAACGTGTGGCCATTCGAAAAATGTCGGAAACCTTACCGGCTTTGATATTGTTCGCTTGATTTTTAGCAGACAGGGCTGCTATTTTCATTTCACCGAGCATACTGAGGCTGTTATTGGAAGCGGCGCCATCCGTTCCCAAGGTGACGGTTATGCCTCTTTCCAGATAATCATCAAGAGGCATTTGACCGGAATTTAATTTTAAATTTGATATCGGACAATGAGCGATAACTGTTTGAGTGTCCGCAATGATTTCACGCTCCTTCTCGGATAAATGAACCGCATGAGCCAAAATGGTTTTAGGTCCCAAAGCATGCCATTTATTCAGTTGTTCCACGATTGATATACCATATCTTTGCGAACAGTCTTCTGTTTCTTGCTTTGTTTCGGCAGCATGGATGTGTAAAAATGTTTTTTGTTCTTTCATTAAGTTGATTGCAAATAAAAACAGCTCCTCCGAAACAGTATACAGTCCGTGACAGGCGACTGTTTTGATAATTCTGTCGGTTGGTACGGGTGTTTCAAAAAAGGAGCGCATTTGCTTTTTTTTCTCTTGCGTTTGTCGGGGGTCAAACAGATCCATTCCGACAACCGATATGGCGGCTCGCACGCCCATTTCATCAACCGCTTTGATTGTTTCCGGCATATAAAAATACATATCTGAGAAAAAAACGGTTCCGCTTTTAATCATTTCCAAAATGGCCAATCGAGAGGCTTGATAAATGAGCTCAGGCGTCATTTTGGCTTCTCTCGGCCAAATATCTTGAGTGAGCCACTCATTGAGCTCTTTGTCTTCTCCCAATCCTCTTAATGCAACCATGGCCGCATGCGTATGCGTATTGTAAAATGCCGGAAGAAGGGCTTTTTGAGAGGCATCGATAACATCATCTGCCTGTTTTGAAATGTTAGGAGAAATGTGTTGAATGCGATTTTGATAGACGTATAAATCTTGTTTTTTTCCGTTGATAAGAGCATTTTTAATGAGAAGAGACATGGGTATTCCTTAAAAAGTTTTCGGTTCCTTGACAAATAAAAGACATTTTTCTATACTGACGGGATATTTTAATTTAAGACCGGATGAGCTCTATGTCAAATTTATTTTTATGTTTCGGATATATTTTATGGATTGGCTTTTTACCGCTTCTTTATACGTTTTTTCGGAGTTTGTCGGAAGCCTCTTTAAAAGATCCTCTCTTTTTTAAATTGTTTTTAAAAGATGTTGTCCGGACATTTCCGGTTTGTTTTTTGGTGGCTCTTCCGTTGTTTGTTTTTCCGACATTTGCAAAGGCCTATATGCTTTTTATCCATTTTTGTTTTGTCCCGCTCATGTTTATTGAAATCAGTCATATTTACCTGTTTAAAACACGAATCGGATTAAATACGTTTTTTACGTTATTTGTTTCTAATATGAAAGAAACAAAGGAGTTTATGAGCCAAAATGTTCCGACGATTCTGTTTATTTTAGCCCCTCTTTTTTTGGGGGTTCCACTTGTCTTTCTTTTGCTTTTACAACCACTCGAATTATCCTTGATGCAACAAATAATCGGCGGTGTCCTGTGTGTCGTTTGTGCCGTTCCTTTTGTGCGTAATTTATTTAAAACGGGATTTAAATTTAAAGATGGCTATATTTTAAATCCGTACAGTAACGTTTTTTATCATTTGTATGCGTATCATAAAACGTATTCCGAATTGAAAAATTGGGTGAATCAGAAAAAAGCGCCTCCTTTTCAAGGTATCGTTTCAAAAGTCGATCCGAAAGAACCGGAAACATATGTGATTGTTATCGGGGAATCTGCCAATCGATCCCATTTTTCGTTGTACGGATACCCGCGGGACACAAATGAGTTCTTGAAAAAAACGGGAGAAAAAATTTATACGTTTAAAAACGTGATCTCCCCGTTTGCTCAGACCCTGCCGGTTTTGGAGCGGGTGTTGACGTTTATGGATTCCGAACATCCCGAATACTTATATCAAAAAGGGTCTATTGTGGAGTTCTTTAATCAGGCAGGATTTAAAACATATTGGTTTTCAAATCAATATGCTTTGTCCGATACGCTAATCACCGCCGTTTCAAAGCAAGCCTCTTGGGAAAAATCATTTAATTTCAGCGGGATGAAACGATTTGAAAAAACGGGATTTGACGGCGATATGTTGCCCGATTTTCAAAAAGTTTTATCGGATCAAACCGTTCTTAAAAAAGTTATTTTTGTCCATTTGATCGGATCTCATTCCGCATATGCCAATCGGTATCCGGCCTCTTTTAAACATTTTAAGGAACCGTTTTCCGGAAAAAATCTTTCAAAAGAAGGGCATGCTCTGTTAAATGCTTATGATGACAGTATCAGGTATACGGATTATGTGTTGGCGCAAATGATAACCCTGTTAAAAGCCGTTTCGGGTGAAAGATTTTTATTGTATTTAAGTGACCATGGCGAAGATATTTTCGATACGGATACCAAGAAAATTTTGGGACATTCCCAGCTGGCGAATAAACCCATGACGGAAATTCCGTTTTTATTGTGGTGTTCTCAAGAGTATATAAACACGCTTCAAGGCGGGGAGGCTCGTCTTGAGGCCGGCTTGGAAAAACCATACAACAGTCAAGACGTAATTCATACCATTCTCATTTTGGCGCAGTTGTCTCATCCGGATGTTTTACCGCAAAAAAGTCTTATTTGAGTCGAAATTTCAAGAGATATTTTAAAATAAAAAATTACCTTATTTTCTCTTTGATGAGCCCGCCTATTTTTTTATGCAGGTGGAAATAAAAGACGAGTTGGATCATTTTTTTTAAATGTTTGAGTGAAAAAAGTTTGTACTTGCCACGCAGTATTTTTTGAATTTTTTGAACAGAAAAAGAATTGAGTCCCAGTACCCACTCTTCTTCGGTAAACGAAAACCGTTTTTGTGATAATTCAATCCATTCTCCAACATAGGAAAAAGGGGTAATCCAGATGGGAAGTCGTTCGATGAGGCATAAGATAAAACGCATCAGATCTTCGGTTGGATAACCGTATCCGACCTCTTCAAAATCAATTAAGGCAACCAGTTTTTCTTTTTGAAACAATAAATTATTATTATGAAAATCTCCGTGAATAACGGCCATTCGATCGGGCTTTCGTTGAAGCGGTTCATTTTTTAATTGAAGAAGATGCTTTTTTATAAGAGAAAACAATCTTTGAAATATTATTTTTTGAAATCCGCCGTGAGTTTTTATTTGAGCCTCTTGCTCTTGAAGAGAATCAAAAGCCTCTTGCCATATTTTTTCCAAATCATAAGGAGGGAGGAGGGCTTGGCAGTTTGAAAAATCCGTTTTTTGAAAAAGGGCATACAGGTGGAGAATTTGCCTGAAATGACGGCGGGCGATTTCATAAGAAGAAAGAGCTTCTCCTTGAATGTAATCTAGGATGATACCATAATAATTTTGATAAACAAAATAAGGCTCCCCGTTTATTTTTTGTAAATGGGCATATTTTAACTCGGGATTTTTTTCTAATCGATTCATAATTTGATAAATACGGTTAAACCCAACCATCGAATGTTTTTTGAGTAATTTAACAAGAATGGTTCGACGAGATGTCGTGATCTTAAAATTATAAGAGGAAGATCCTTTGGAAAATCGGTAGACATCCCAAATGGGCTCATTGAGAAGATTCTCTAAAAAAATGAGAAATTTGGGAATGTCAATATCTGAGTTATTCTGCTGATGAGTCATGTTTTCTCCGATTGAAACGGATTATCATACATTTTTATGCAAAAATCAATCATAAAAAAACGCTTCTTTTTTGTATGGAGATATAATGTATCCTTTTTTCTTGATTCCTTATTTTATTTGATTCGATCTTGTAAAAAAAATTGATTTTTAAAAAGAAACAAGATATATGATATAAACCATGCAGGGATTGTTAACATCGTTTACTTTTTTTAAAAAATTTATTCATGCTCTCCAAACGAATAATCGCTTGGAGCGGAATATTCCGCTGATGTACCTGTATCAATTGTTTTGGAAAATGCAATTTTCTCTTCCGATCGAAGTGATTTATTTTGCGTCCGTCACCGGCAGTTATATGCGTGCCATGAGTTTATATGCAATCGGCTATATGACAGGGGCTTGTTTAGGTGTTCCGGTCGGATTTTTATCAGATAAATTCGGGCGAAGAATGGTTACGATTTATTGTACATTGGCTCGATTGATCGCCGCCTTTTTATATGCTTTTGCCGGTTCTTATGAGGTTTTGGTTGTGGGGGCGTTGTTTATGGGAATTTACCGCTCCATGGGAACAACCAATAATGATTCTTTGGTGTATGAGAGTTTAATTGATCTTCATCGTAAAGAGGAATATCACCGGATTATTTCCCGATGTAAATCCCTGTCTGCCTTAGGGCTTGCGTTGGGCGCGTTGGTGGGAAGTATTTTTGTTTTTATTTCTTTAAAAACCGCGATGATTGCAACTTTGTTTCCGATTACGGTTGCTTTTGTGACAACACTTTTTTTGAAAGATCCCCTCAAACAAAAAGCAACAACCATCAATCCGTTTAAGCATATCAAAAAAGCAGTTGTATATCTGTTTAATAACAAACGTCTTTTATGGTTTTCTTTGGCGGAGGCCTCTTATTTCGGATTAAATGAAGCCTCCTTTACGTTTAGTGCTAATTTTTACAAAACGCTTGTTCCCGAATGGTCTTTGAGTATTTGGCGGTTTTTAGGCCATTTAATGAATAGTTTAACCAGTTATTTTTCGGCTCGAATCGGAAAATGGATCGGAATTGAACGAACGATTTTGGCGGGGGCCTTATTGGATAATCTTTTAAACATAATCGGTATTTCTCTTTCCAATATCGGAACTTTATTTTTAAAGACGGGGGCTTCCGGTTGTTTCGGTATCTATAGTCCGGCCTCCGGCGTCTTTTTGCAAGGTGAGGCTTCTTTGGGTGAAAGAGGAACCATTTTGTCTCTGTCCTCTTTATTGAACGGGGGCATGTATTCCATGTGTTCGTTATTTATCGGATGGCTCGGAGATCAATTTTCTCCGTTCTGGGCAATGTTAATCGGATACAGTCTTGCGTTTGCCTCCAATGGTTTCTACTTGATTTCTTTTCGCCAAAAGAAAATAGAAGTTTCTCAAAAAGAAACGGTCTATCCGGTTGAATATCGAGGGAAACCGGCTTAAAAAATTATTTTTTTACCGCAATTAAATTGTTTTTGCAAACATTGGAGAATTATGCCGCTTTTTTAAGTGTGGACGCTTCTTCTTTTTGAATATTGTTTTTAAAACTGGGAATCGGATTCTTTTTTAATTGTTGATGCAAAATACCACGAAGTGTTTGCGGAAACGTTTTAATCGGCTTAAAGGCGGGAAAACCATCGCCCCCGTTTGCTAAAAAAGAGGCGGTGACAATCGTGTATATTCTATTTTTTTGAAGGGGTTTCCCATGAATTAAAATGTTAAAGGGCTGTCGTGTTTCTGCGTCAAACGAATATGAAAGACCGGCAGATTGTAAAAAGGTGTTGGTTCGATCCGTTGATGAGTACGATTTCAGTGCGTATGACAGATAGTCGATCAGTTGTTGTCCCGTCATTTGAATGAGAACGGCTTTTGAATCAAACGGGAAAACATCAATAAGATCGGAAAGCGTCACCTCGCCCTTAGAGAGACCGGCGCGAATTCCACCCGCGTTTAATAATGCCATATCGGCGTCACTCGCTCCTTGAAGGAGAGCGTTTGAAAGAACCTCGCCGATATGACACGATTCGGAACAGAAACTTTTTTGAGGAGTCATTAAAAGATCCTCTTTTAACGTTGTGATTTTTTCTTGCCCCTGTCGTTCAACCAGCTGATACGCATAATTGACCCGTCTTTCGATGGCCGGATCCGGCTTGATGGATGAGTGAACGAAGAGGGCGTTTCCACTCCATGAAACGGGGATATTTTGTTCATTAAATTCAACATCTAATCGACCGACATAACGGCCAAAGACACCGGCGGTGACGATTAAAACGGGTTTTTGTTCGGAATTGATGACAACAGTCGGATAGTCTCCGACCGCTTCTTTATTATCGGGATCATTCGATAAAACGGTATGAGAGTGTCCGCCGACAATGATATGAATTCCCGGAACGGTTTGCGCTAATTTTTGATCCGCTTCATATCCGATATGCGATAATACAATGATAACGTGAACACCTTGTCTTTTTAAGTGTTGAATTTCACGAGCGACGGCCCGTTGAACATTTTCAATCTCAATTTCATCGGCGTGTTCACAGGCGGTTTGTGTCTCTTCCGTCAGAACGCCGATAATTCCGATTTTTTTCCCGTTTCGTGTGATGATTTTGGAGGGGGTAATTTGTTTGTCCAAAGCGGAATCTTTTAAAAAACGAACGTTTGAGACAACGACCGATGTATCTACCTTATCAAAAAAAGAACGAAATTCTCCCGTTCCGTCATCTAATTCATGATTGCCAATGGTGAGAGCATCGTAACGAAATGTTTTTAAAATGGGAGCCAAGTCTTGACTTTTTCGAAGGGTATAAAAAATTGTTCCGGAAAATCGATCGCCGGCATCCAATAAGATCAGATCTTTGTATTTATCCCGTTCTTGATCAATAAGTGTTTTGATCCGGCTTAATCCGCCGGCACAATTCGGCGATTGGTCCGTACATACTTGACTGTTTTGATCACTTGGTAAAAAATGGGCGTGTAAATCATTCGTGTGCATGAGATGAATTGTGTAGGCAAACATCGGATGACTTTGAAACACACATATAAACAAGAACAGAAGACAACCCCAAAAACGCACGAAACCCTCCATAGCCGATTACTCTTTTGTTTTAAAAAAAATGTGATGATTTATCAAGAAAAATTTACATGAAGTTGTTTTTTTATTGTTAATTTTGTAAAAAACAGGTATGGTATGCAAACATATAATTGTATTTTCCGTCTTTTAGAAAAATTTTGTCAACACGTTGATTATGGGAATATCGAATGAGACCATGTTTATTTATTAGATATTTTTTGGGTTTTTCTTTTATTGTAATCGGATGTTGTTGGGGTGAGACGGTTGATGCCGGTGTGGTAAAGGCGTCACAACCAGCCGATTTCTCAGAAATAAAGGAAGATCAAGGTGTTAATTTTTGTAAGACATGGTATCAAATACAGATGCAAAAAAATAATGAGATCCGCTCTTCTTCCAACCAACAATTGCCGGTGGAAAACAAATTCTCTCAACAGATTTTTTCTGAAAAAAAAGCCGATTTTTATATGTCTCAACAGGTGAATACCTCTCTTCC
Source organism: uncultured Alphaproteobacteria bacterium (assembly GCA_944390205.1). GTDB lineage: Bacteria > Pseudomonadota > Alphaproteobacteria > CAAHEQ01 > UBA3637 > CALXPF01. The sequence continues at coordinate 18,070 of CALXPF010000001.1, read as the reverse complement.
TTCGGATTTTATTTTTGCCGATACCGAGGGGAACTCCTCTTTAAGTATCTATGACAGACCGTATTCGTTGGATGAACAACAAATTGATCGTGATTTATTACTTAAAAATACGGGACTTTTGGTGGGGGCCGGTGTCGGAACCATGGCGATTTTATATATGATGCCCTCCAGTTTTACAAATTGGGAAGATGATGGACAGAGCCCGTTTTCAAAATGGTGGGATAATGTTTCTCATGCTCCCGTTTGGGATAAAGACGATCTGTTTTTAAATTATATTGCACATCCTTATGTCGGTGCCATCTATTATATGGGCGCTCGATCGGCCGGTGCAAATGCTTTTTCTTCTTTTATGTATTCTTTTGCGTTATCGACATTTTTTTGGGAATACGGAATTGAGTCGTTTGCGGAACGTCCCTCCATTCAAGATTTAATCGTGACACCTGTCGGCGGAGCCGTATTGGGCGAGTGGTTTTATGTCACAAAAAGAAATATTTTGGAAAATGACGGTGAATTGTGGGACTCTGAAGCACTTGGGACAACGGCACTCTTTTTAATGGACCCGATGACAGAGGTGACACAAATGATTTGGCCTGAGGAAAAACCGATCAATTCTTCTCTGGCTTTCCATTCTCAACCGATGTTGACACAAAACGGTCAATTGGGATACGGAATCAATATGAGCTTTAATTTTTAATTATTTATCCGCTCTTTATTTTCTAGTCCGGTACCTTGTCTGTTTTCATCCCCTCATAAAATGAAATCGGATACATATGATAGTGGTAGCTGCCATCAATCTTATTGTGCGGGATAAATAACAGGGCACTGAAAAGGACTTCCTTTGTTTGTGTGTCAACGCGCTGAAGTTGGTTATAGTATTTTTGATTTTTATCTTCTATGCTGGCGCTATAGATAAAAAAGTCATTTGTCTCCGGCATATAAACAGCACTGGACGCCCACGGAGCCAAATGATCTAACGGATAGTAATCAACCATTTGAATTGTTTTTTTGTTTTCATCTATTTTATAAATTAAAACGGCGCTTTTATTTTGTGTCTGAACGGTTTTGTCATATATCAATCCGTTGTTGGAATAGATACTGTATAATCCGTTCCCGAGGGAGCGAGCATCATGGTTGTTGATCGGCCACATAAATTCTTTAGACCGAATATATCCTTTTTGAACGGGATCCGGAAGAGGATTCCCTTGAGAATCAACGGCGGTAAGTAATTTATCGGTTAATGCCGAACCCGTCCCGTCTCTTTGAGAGCGATCCCATTGAAGGTGTGGAGCAGCAATCCATTTTAATTGTCCGGAAGGATAGTCGATTTTAATAAATCCGATGTATTTGAGTGAAATAAGGAGAGATTGATCTTGGGGAAGATATCGAACGGAATTGGTGTGAGCCCAATCCAACACATCCGGTTCGATTTTAAAGGCCACTCTGCGAAACGGGTTCAAAATATGACCCATGTCGAAGATTTTTCTTTCTCCCGTTTGATCCAGATCCAATATCATATCATAGGCGGTTTTTTTAGGACCGTCGCTGTCCTGATAAAAGGTATTTTGTAAGGTGCCGATAATTAAGTGATGATTTTTGGAAATCTGAGAGACGGCATGTTCATAACTTTTAAATGTTTTTTGATCCGCCAAAGCGTTAAAAGGAATAAATCGAATAAATTTACCGAGTTTATTATAGACGGAAATTCCTTTACTCGGCAATTCCTTGATTAGGTAGTCATCAAACCAATAAGTAAATCGAGCAGATTGAAACGCAAAACGAATATATCCGAATTCATCATAAACATTATTTTCTCCGGCATTTCCGAAATAATAATGATTTTGTGTGTCTTTTTTGTCCGTCACCCTATAAAAGATGTTTGTTTTAAGTGGCTGTGTTTGGATGGTATGTGTGGCAGTCTCTTGTGTTCCGTCTTTATATAATGCGGTGATTTCAACAGTGTTTTTATAATTCGGATAAAGACCTAAAACAGGAATGAAATGTTCGGTTTCATACGTCTCAAACGTATGCGTAATATCGGGAGCCGGTGAGATCCCTTTAATTCGAATACTGATTTTAGCTTCTTGTTCTGTCGGAAAACGAATAAGGGCTACCAAAGGATTTCTTTCATAGGGATTGACTAAAATAAAGGGATTTTGAAAAGAATATTCCAGTTTTTGATACTCTTCTTCAATCGTTTTTTCCCCAATATCTCCCAAGGAAAATGAATCTCCTGTTTTTTTAAATAACTCCGTCCCGTATTGATCCCATTTGACGACCAGTGTTTTCTCATCATAGAACAAAACATCCGCATTGTTTTTACGATCTTCACTGTAAAGACGGTTGTTTTTTAATAAATAAGGATGCTGCCAGTTTGGATGATTTAAAAACAATTTTATTTCTTCGGCTTGTAAGGTTAAGGAAGAAAAAATCAATAATAAGCAAAACAGTACTTTTTTCATTTTAGTCCTTTTTTTATGATACAAAAGTAGAATCGTTTATAGTCATTTTAAACCTGCTTAATATCAAGGGGGCCTGACAATTTTTGGAGAGCCTCTATTGTGTGTGGCAAAAGAGTATATTTTTGTGTAAGAACAATTTCAACATCATATTCCTCTGTTTTGGCAATAATGAAAACCGAGCTTTTTCCTCGTTGATCTTTCTCCAGTATTTGTTTTATTTCTTGAAGGGGAAGGGGGGAATCGAGAGTGATCAATAAGCTGGAGACTGTTTTGGACATGACTTCGGAAAGATATTCAACACTTTGCACGGATAAACGAATATTATCATCATCCGGTTTTTTATCACCTGTCAATGTTAATAAAAGAGGTTGACCTGATTTTAATTTTTCTCGAGATAATGCCAGGAGATCTGAAAAACACATAAATTCATAAGTGCCGGATTTATCCGATGCGGTTATAAAGGCAAACTTATTTCCTTTTTGGCTGATTCGCTCTCGTACGGATGAGACGATTCCTGCCACTTGAACCCGAATACTTCCGGTTGCTCGAATCATATCCGGCAGATCGGCTGAGGAAACCACTCGAAGTCTTTCAAAAACAGATTCATAGGAATCCAACGGATGGGCGGATAAGTAAAACCCTAACGCCTCCATTTCCTTTTCTAATTTTTCCAGATGCCCCCAGTCCGGAATTTCTTTGAGCTTGAGTGCTGTAAACGAACTGTCTTGACCAAATAAACTGATTTGAGAACTCTTACGACTTTCGGTTGCTTGAGAGGCATAAGCTAGACACGTTTCAATATTTTCAAAAATCTTAGCTCTGTTTTTTTCTATGGATTCAAAGGCACCGGCTTTAGCTAAATTTTCAATGTATCGCTTGTTTAAAGCGCTGACATCCACTCGCGTGAAAAAATCTTGAAGAGATCGAAACGGACCGTTTTTGTCTCGTTCGGCAACAATGGCAGCCATGCCGGCTTCCCCAACATTTTTGATTGCCGATAAAGCGTAGCGTAAAGAGCCGTTTTCAACCGTAAAATTAATTCCCGATCTGTTGATGTCAGGCGGTAGAATTTTAAAACCCATCTTTTCAACGTCAGCTTTAAAAAAGGCCAGTTTATCCGTATTTGTTTTATCAAGGGTCATCGTTGCCGCCATAAATTCCAACGGATAATGGGCTTTTAAATAAGCCGTTTGATAGGCAATATAAGCGTAAGCGGCTGCGTGCGATTTATTAAAGCCATATTCGGCAAACTTGGCCATTTTGTCAAAAACAAGCTCGGCCGTCTCTTTTTTGACGTTATTCTTAATCGCCCCCTCAATAAAAATAGATCGTTGCTTGTCCATTTCGGATTTGATCTTTTTCCCCATGGCTCGTCTCAACAGATCCGCTCCGCCTAACGTATATCCGGCCATCACCTGTGAAATTTGCATCACCTGTTCTTGGTAAATCATAATGCCATAAGTCTCTTTTAAAATCCCCTCAAGCATCGGGTGCATATAATCAGGTTCTTCTTCCCCTTTTTTACGCGCAATATAACTGGGAATACTATCCATCGGCCCCGGTCTGTACAATGAGACCAACGCCACAATGTCTTCAATTTTGTCCGGTTGTAAATCATGGAGAATTTTACGCATCCCCGTACTTTCCAATTGGAAAACACCGGTTGTGTTCCCTGTCTTTAATAACGCATATGTTTCGGGATCATCCAAAGGCAAATCATTGATGTCCGGTAGATCTTTGATGCGTTGTCGAACCAATTCCATCGTTTTTTCGATGGTGGTAAGCGTTTTAAGACCCAAAAAGTCAAATTTAATTAAACTTGCATCTTCCACAAAATGTTTGTCGTATTGTGTGATTGGCATATCGGAAGACGGATCTTTGTAGATCGGAACAATTTGTTCAAGCGGTTTATTTCCGATGACAACACCAGCCGCATGCATAGAAATGTTTCGATATAATCCCTCCAGTTTAAGAGCAATCTCTAAAAGGCGTTTAATGGCTTCATCTGCGTTTGCTTCTTTTTGAAATTCCGGCTCTTTATCAAGGGCTTCTTGAAGTGAAATTCCCAATTCATTCGGAACCAATTTACTCAGCCGATCAACAACCGGATATGGAATTTGTAAAACACGTCCGACATCTCGAATGACCGCCTTGGCTTGAAGCTGTCCAATGGCCAAAATCTGAGCCACATGGTCCGCTCCGTAGCGTCGTTGAACATATTCTATGGTTTTGTAGCGGTTCTCCTGACAAAAATCTACGTCAAAATCAGGCATGGAAACACGTTCCGGATTGAGAAAACGTTCAAAAAGCAAATTGAAACGAAGTGGATCAATATTTGTAATCGTTAAGCACCACGCAACAACGGATCCCGCTCCCGAACCCCGTCCCGGCCCTACCGGAACACCGTGTGCCTTAGACCATTGAATAAAATCGGCCACAATGAGAAAATAGCCGGGGAACCCCATCTGCTTAATGATTCCCAATTCATATTCCAAGCGGTCATGATAGCGTTTTCTCTCTTCTTCGGAGCGTCCTTTCATCCGCATCTCAAAACCGGTTTCCGCCATTTCTTTTAAAACCTCGTCTTCCGTTTTTCCTTTGCAGTCATAATTCGGAAAAGCCGGTTTTTTCTTTCCGGCTAAAAAGAATGAGCGTTTGGCTATTTGGACCGTGTTTTGAACGGCTTCCGGCAAATCAGAAAACAAGGCTTTCATCTCTTCGGGAGACTTTAAATAGTGCTCCGGTGTTAAGTGCCTCCTGTTTTGTTCGTCCACATAGGTTTTTTCCGCAATACACAACAGGGCGTCTTGCGCTTCATACATATCCGGTGTTAAAAAATAAGGCTCGTTAACCGCAACCAACGGAATATTTAATTCATAAGCCCATTTTAAGAAAAACGGCTCCGTTGCGGTTTCATTTTCCAGTCCGTGCCGTTGAATTTCCACATAAAGTCGATTGGGAAAGGCTCCTTGCATTTTAATTAACAGATCTCGTGCAAATTCGGGATGTCCCTCTAAAATCGGTCGACCTAATAATCCTTCTGCCCCACCGGTTAGTAGAATAAGCCCCTCCGTATGTGTTAGCAGTTCTTCAAACGTTAAATGAGGGGTGGTTTCACGACCCTCTCCCATATAAAAATTTCGAAAATGAAGAAGTAGATTTTGGTATCCTTGCTCATTTTGAACAATGAGCGCCATTTTATCAAAGCGGGGTTTTTCATCTCCCATCGGATGAGGCTCCCGAACGGGTGATTTAATCAGTAATTGGCATCCTAAAATAGGTTGAACACCCTGTTTTGTACATTCGATTGCAAAATCCATGGCTCCGAAGATATTGTTCGTATCGGCAATACCGACGGCCGGAATTTTATCCTCTGCCATTTTTTTTGCCAAGTTTTTAACTTTGATAGCCCCTTCCAGAATGGAATAAGCCGTGTGAACACGTAAATGAATAAACTCGGGTTCAAGCATCTTGACCTCTTTCGATCAGACACCCATCCACGACACTCACTTGTCGATCCATTCGATGGGCTAAATCGGGATTGTGGGTTGCAATTAATGCGGATAAGCCTGTCTCCCGAACCATGGATAAGAGCATTTCAAAAACGGATTCGGATGTTTGAGGATCCAAATTACCGGTTGGTTCGTCTGCCAATAAAAGGGCGGGATCGTTTGCTAAAGCTCTGGCAATGGCGACGCGTTGTTGTTCTCCGCCCGATAATTGACCGGATCGGTGCGTTAATCGATTTTTAAGACCTACGCGATCCAGTAAGGCTTCTGCCTTTTGACGTGCTTGCTTGAACGATACACCGGCAATGAGTTGTGGCAACATTACATTTTCTAATGCGTTAAAATCAGGGAGCAATAAATGGGATTGATAAACAAAGCCGATTGCTTTTTGTCTCATTTGTGTTCGCAGGCCGTCTCTGGCTTTTGACATATCCATTCCTTGAATAAAAATTTTACCTTTTGTGGGGGTGTCTAAAAGACCCGCAATATGTAAGAGTGTTGATTTTCCCGAGCCGGACGGGCCGACCAATGCAACAATTTCTCCGGAACGGATGGTTAAATCGACTTCTTTCAATACCGTCAGCTTTGTTTCGCCTTTCCCGTAAATACGTGCAATTTTATTGAGCTCCAAACAGGGTGCTTTTAAAATAGTTCTATTCATAACGTAAAGCCTCCACGGGATCTGTCTTGCTGGCCTTCCAAGAAGGATAAAGCGTTGCCAAAAGGGAGAGCAAAAGTGACATGCCTCCGATGAGAGAAACTTCCGTTAAATCAACCTTGGCCGGCAAATGAGAGAGAAAATAAATTTCTGCGGCAAATAATTCGGTTCCGGATAAGTTTTCCAATGCTTCTTTAATAGCATCAATATTATAAGAGAACAAAAGTCCTAAAATAACTCCCGCAATCGTCCCCATCAGCCCGACCGTTAAGCCGGACATCAGAAAAATACGTTGAATCGCCCCTTTTTTCATCCCCATCGTTCGTAAAACCGCGATATCTTTTGTCTTGTCCTGAACCAGCATAACCAATCCCGAAATCATGTTGAATGCTGCCACGATAATGATTAAGGTTAAAATTAAAAACATTACGTTTCGTTCGACTTCAATGGCATTAAAAAAGGCTTGATTGGTATAGCGCCAGTCGTGTATTTGTGCATTATTGCCGATTAGCGGAAAAGCAGATTCGATTGTGTTTGTTAATTGGTCACGATCCTTGACAAAGACCTCCAAATGGGAAATTTTATCTCCATAGGCAAAAAAACGTTGGGCTTGTAAAAGCGGCATAAAAATAAAGTTCCCGTCATATTCAAACATGCCGGTATCAAATGTCCCGATAACCGTAAACGCTTTCATTTTGGGAATGGTGCCAAACGCCGTAATGTTCCCTTTCGGAGAAACAAGCGTGAGCGTGTCTCCGGCACGAACGCCCAACTTGCGTGCCAGTCGCCATCCCACGACAATCCCGTCATCGGCCAGCTCTTCAATCGGAAGTCCTTGATATTTGTCTATCAATAAAGATCTTTTTTGAAAATCGGCTTGTCTGATTCCTCGAACCATAACACCGGCAGAGGTTTCCGGTGAAGAGGCCATCACTTGCCCGTCAATGACCGGAACGACTTGTTCAATATTGGGAAGGGTTTTGAGTCGTTGTAAATAAACCTCCGAATCGGATAATTGAGATCCCCAAGAGGGATAAATACCGAATTCGCCGTTTAACCCCAAAACACGTCCCATTAACTCTGCTCTGAATCCGTTCATAACACTCATCACGATAATCAGCGTTGCAACGCCGAGCATAATTCCCAAAAACGAAAAACCCGTGATCACGGAAACAAAGCCTGTTCTCTTGCGAGATTTTAAATATCTGAATGCCAAAAGTCGTTCTGTCTTTGAAAAAATCATTTGAAGCCTTTTTGATAAATTGACTTAGAGTGTATCGAATTTTTCCAAAAGACGCAAGCGTTTATTTGGGAAAATCATAAGACGATGCGAGAAATCGACTCTTCATAATTTTTTGTTGTATTTTTTTGAATCTTTTTGTAAACTTCCCTCTATGGATGGATAAGGAGATTTGACATGAAACACTTTCAAACTCACCCTCTTGCAGAAGAACAAGGTCGGACCATGACGGAAATGTTAGGTGTTTTGGTTATCATGGGAGTATTGTCTTTGGTTGGAATTGCCGGATATCAATGGGGAATGAATAAATTAAAAGCGAATGATTTAATTGCAGAATTGAATTACTATGTGGTGGATTTAAGCTCTCAAATGATTCGAGGGGGTGATTTGGATGTCAGTAGTATTCCCGATCATATTCGAAATGGAAATGGATTAACGACTTATCAGGTTGTAGGGGTCGATTTTTTCGGATTTACGGTGAGTGATGTGACAAAAGGTGTTTGTGAGCAGGTTTTGAACTCGGATTGGACAACGCCTCGTTATATTCGCGTGAATGGAAAGCAGGTCATTTTTGACGGAATTCCGGGGGTGGATGCTATATCCGTTGCAGAGGCTTGTTCCGAAGAAAAAAATGAAATGACATTTGAATTTTATAAAACGCCGGATTCTTGCAATTTGAATTTTTGTGATATATAGGTTTATGTAATTTCTTCCAGATAACGAGCCAATACTTTTTTGATTCCGACAGAATCAAATCGAACGTCAAGACGGTTTCCTTCTTCTTTAACAACCGTTCCGTATCCGAAATTTTCGTGATAGACTCTTTTCCCGAGGCGACGAGATTTTGGGGGGCGAGAGGCGGTTAAAACAGAATTTTGATTGAAATCAGTTTCCCACATCGAGTCGATCTCTGCGGTGTCATCATCATTCAATGAAGAATTTTTGCTCCAAAATAAATTGTTTTGTTTGAGACGATGTCGAGATCCAAAGATGGGAAGATCTTTTTTGAAACGATTGCCGGATATTTGGAAAGAGCTTTTTCCCCATGATGTTGTTTCAGAGCGTGAACGAGAGACCTCTATATCCGTCAGCTTCATGTGATATCCGCCCATTTCCGCTTGTGTTTCGTTGTTGATATGCTCAGGGGGTAATTCATCAATGAAGCGACTGGCAACGGCCGATTGCCATTGTCCGTACACGCGTCTGTTTTGGGCAAATGAAATAAAGGCTCGTTTTCTGGCTCTTGTTAATCCGACATAGGCCAAACGTCGTTCTTCCTCCAATCCGAAATCGCCGGATTCGTCTATTGCTTTTTGATGCGGGAAAAGGCCTTCCTCCCAACCGGGGAGATAAACCTGATCAAATTCAAGTCCCTTTGAGGCATGAAGCGTCATGACGACGAGTTGATCTCCATCCGTTTTTTCATCCGTGTCCGTCACTAAAGAAGCATATTCTATAAAGTCACGAATGTTTTGAAATTCACCCAATACATTATAAAGTTCTGTTAAGTTTTCCAAACGTGTTTCGGAATCAATTGATTTTTCTTGACGCCAAAGTGTTAGATATCCGGATTCTTCTAAAATTTGTTGTAAAAGGATTTTCGGTTCCAATGTCTGAGACTGTTGTTGCCAGTTTTTAACTTGTTCAATAAAAGCGTCCAATGTTTTTCGAAGAGTGGGTCTTAAAGCGGACCAAGCAATAGCGTTATAAAGGCTGATATGCTTTTCTTTTGCCGTGCTCGTCAATGATTGCATGGCTTGATCACCGACTCCTCGTCTGGGTTTGTTGATGATTCTCATAAACGCTAAATCATCATTTGTATTGGAAATCAGTCGCAGATAAGCAATGGCATCTTTAATTTCTTCCCGTTCATAGAATTTAAAGCCCCCGATAATTTTATAAGGGACGCCGTAGCGCATTAAGACTTCTTCAAAAGCACGTGTTTGAAAACCGGCTCTGACTAAAATGGCCATATGCGACAAGGGCGTTCCCAAGCGGTGAGCATTTTCGATTTCTTCCACGATTGTTTCGGCCTCTTGTTCTCCGTTCCAAAAGCCATGAACAATAACCTTTTCTCCCGAATCTATTTGGGCGTCGGCAACTCTTAACGTTTTTCCCAATCGCCCCGCATTATGGCTGATGAGGCCGGAAGCCGCTCCCAAAATATGGGATGTGGATCGATAATTTCGTTCCAATCGAATAAGAAGAGCGTCTTTAAAAATTGTTTGAAAACTTAAAATATTTTCCACTTCCGCCCCACGCCACGAATAGATGGATTGATCATCATCTCCGACACAACAAATATTTCTGTTTTTTTGAGCGAGCAATCTGAGTAAAAGATACTGTGCGATATTTGTGTCTTGATATTCGTCCACTAAGATATATTTAAATTGATTTTGATATGTTTCTAAAATGTCGGGATGGCTTTGAAAAAGGAGAAGTGGCAGCAGTAATAAATCACCGAAATCAACCGCATTTAACGCTTTTAAACGGCGTTGATACGTTTGATAAAATTCTAATGCCCGTCCATCACAAAAGGTTGTGTTGTATGCCGATGTGACGGATTCGGGGGGAAGGCCTTTATCCTTCCAGCGTTGAATGATATCCAATAAAGTGGCGGGGGGATATTTTTTTGTATCAACGCCGGCATCTGATAAAATTTGTTTTAAAAGACGCTCTTGATCATCCGTTCCCAGAACGATAAAATTAGATTCCAGTCCTAACAACGGGGCGTATTTGTTAATAATTTTGACACCGATCGAATGAAAAGTTCCGAGCCAAACCGATCGAGCGTCTGCGCCGATCATCGCTTCTAATCGTTCTTTCATTTCTCGAGAAGCTTTATTGGTAAAGGTGACCGCCAAAATTTGCCATGGTCTTGCCAGCTTTTGGTAAATGAGAAATGCAATTCGTGTTGTTAAAACTTTTGTTTTTCCGGTTCCGGCGCCGGATAAAACCAATAAAGGTCCTTCCGTTGTCAGAACGGCTTGTCGTTGTTCCGGATTTAAATCGGCTAAAAAAGGTGGTTCTGTCTCAGCCGTTTCCCGATTGATGGTGGGGAGATCTTCTAAATCAAAAATATCCATTATTTATCCTTCAGCAGAAATAATTGTGTTTGTTGTCGAGTTTTGAGGCGGTTGATTTTTGAGAGCCATCAAAACATAATGGGCGCATAAAAGGCCGAAAATCCCCGGAATGGTGGAGAGAGATCCCAACGTATGACGATTTCTTCCGCCCGGTAGATCATTTTCTGCCATTTCACCCAGCCCAATAGTTGACGTTAAATGTTCCGATGAGTAGACGACCGGAAAATTTAAAGAAACACCGCGTCTTCTTAATCTTTTTCGTAAAAAGGCAGCCAACGGGCATTCAATTGTTTTTTTGAGCGGAACAATCTGAATTTTGCTTGGATCGGTTCGGAGGGCGGCTCCCATTGATGAAATAAACGGGCGATTCCGCTTCACCAATTTTTCGATCAAAAGCGTTTTGGAATTGAGCGAGTCAATGGCATCAATAATGTAATCGGTCGAATGTGCCAGCAAAATATCAATAGTCTCATCATTAACGAGCATATCTAAAATTTTAATTTGAATGTCGGAATTGATTTGTTTGGCGTGTCGGGCTAAAACATGCGTTTTTTTTAGTCCCAGCGTTTCCTGTGTCGCAGCCAGTTGACGATTGGCGTTGCTTGGTTTGACAACATCGAAATCCACCAAAATGAGAGATCCGATTCCGGCTCTGACAAGCGCCTCAACCGCAAAACCGCCTACGGCACCGCATCCGACCACCATAACGCACGATTGTTGAAATTTTTGAACGGCGTCTTCCCCCAGCAGTAATTGTGTTCGCGATAAAAATGTTTCCGACATAAACGTTATTTCCTTATGATCCGATTCGTGTGATAAATTCTTCAAAATTCTCAGCCAAATAAGAGGGATCCAACCGGAGCTTTTCGACCAGTTCCGGAATAAAAGCGGGAGATCGAATGCCGTCCGGTGAATCCGATTCAACCAAAATACGATTATCCGGCAGAATATCCAGCACGTTTTTATTCATAACCGAAAAAAACGAATTGGTAAATCTTAATTTTTGAGCGACAACGGCATCGCCGGAAAAACGATGGAAAAGACAGTTGAGATTTTTAAATTCGGATAAAATTTCAAAAAGGGCATCCCACGCTTTAACACAATGAATATGAACCGTTCGATTGTATTGTGACGCAAGTTCCAAAGAAGAACGAAACACCTCTTTTTGACGCTCAAAGTCCGGTTTTAATAAATCCAATCCGATTTCTCCGATCATTAGATTGGGACGATACTTTAAATAGGCTTCTAAGCGGGATCGCCAATCATCGGAAACCGTATTAACATACCACGGATGGATGCCCAAACAGGCGTAAACGCCGGGTATCTGATCCGATAGACTCAAAACGGCATTCCAATCTTTTTGAGAAGTCGCGTTGCAAATAAACGTGCTAACGTCTTTTCGCTGAGCCTCATAAATCAATTTAACGTCAACAACGTGCATATGTGCGTCAAAATATTTCATGGTTTATCCTGTTTTCCCGTCCATTCATCTCTCTTTATTTTAGGTATACACTTTTTTATTGCATTTTAAAAGAATTAAAAATAAGATAGGCCAAAAAGATGAGGGAATAATGCGGTTTCGACTGATTTTTTCGATAGTTGGGTTTATCACGGTTGTTTGTGGTTTAAGCATGATATTGCCGGCCGGCGTTGATTTTTTTTATAAGCAGTATGATTCGGCTTCTCGGTTTTCCATTATATCCGCCGTCACCGTGTGTGTCGGATCGATTATTTTGCTGATTACGGATCAGGTCAAAACCCCTCTTCGAACCAAAGAGATGTTTTTAACGACAACAATCGTTTGGTTCGCATACTCCTTTTTTTGTGCGTTGCCTATTTATTTTTCGGGTTATCAGCTCTCATTCGGAGATTCCTTTTTTGAGTCTGTTTCGGGGTTGACGACAACGGGCGCAACCGTTCTAACAAATTTAGATCATATGTCTCCGGGGCTGTTGTTTTGGAGATCTTTAACCGAGTATATGGGCGGAATCGGTATTATCATGGTGGCTATTTTGATTTTGCCGACACTTCATATCGGCGGAATGCAGTTCTTTGCAACGGAATCATCGGCCGAATCGGAACGGGACACAACGACGATTGCTAAAAGCATGTGGCCGATCATTATTTATTTTGTCGGAATGACCGGTTTGTGTGCCGTGTGCTTATGGGGAGCCGGAATGGGTATTTTTGATTCCGTGAATCATGCCATGAGCACGCTATCAACCGCCGGATTTTCCACACATGATGCTTCTATCGCTTATTTTAAAAACCCCCTCATTGAATGGATTTTAATCATATTTATGGTGATCGGGGGATTGCCGTTGATTTTGGGACTTTATTTGTTTAAAAGACAGTGGCGACCCGTTAAAAATAACGAACAAATTAAATTATATCTGATTGTTTTGTTGACTGCCGTTTTTATTATGTCAAGTGTTCGGTTCTATGAAACTTCTTTTCAGGGATCTATTCATGATGTCATTCGCTCTACGGCGTTTAGTGTCGTTTCGGTTGTGACTTCTACCGGATTTGTGACGGAAAATTTTGAAAATTGGGGAACTTTTTCGGTTGTTTTCTTCTTGTTCCTCATGTCGTTGGGGGCTTGTACGGGATCTACGTCGGGAGGAATAAAAATGTTTCGTTTTTCCATTTTGGGGAAGACGATTGTGGCAAAATTAAAAAGTCATGTTCAACCCCATGGCGTTTTTGTGCCGAGATACGGAGAAAAACCGGTGACGGATGAAATTGTCGTGAGTGTTTTGGTGTATTTGGGCTTATTCTTTATCACTCTTGTTTTAACGACGTTGGGATTGTCGCTCTATGATTTGGATCTTGTGACGTCTTTATCGGGAGCTATCACGGCGATTTCAAATGTCGGACCGGCGCTGGGTGATATAATCGGTCCGGATCAAAGCTTTGCGGCACTTCCCGAGGGGGCCAAATGGATCTTGTCCGTGGCGATGTTGTTGGGGCGCTTGGAATTTATCGCCATTATTGTTGTTTGCTTCCCGTTTTTATGGAAGAAAAACGCCTAAATATTTTTTTGTTTTTATGTAAGTTTTTTTTGTCGAGAAAGCAGAAAAAAGAGAAAAAAACTCTTTTCAAAAAAGGGGGGGTGTGCTATAAGTAAAAAAAATAGTTTGAAAGAGGATGCGCATGAAAAAATTTTTAACTACTTTTTTTATTCTGGTTTTATGTCTTTTGGGTGGTCTCGCGTTTTTCTTTATTCGTTCTTTTAATGCCGGAAATTATCAACAACAAGTCGTTCAAACGGTATCCGAATTGACCGGACGAACGTTTTCGATCAGAGGAAACACGTCCTTTAAATGGTTCCCGTTGCCGACACTTGTGTTGTCTGATGTCAGTTTAACCAATCAGACGGGAAGTCCGCGTCAGATGATGATGACGGCAAAGACCGTCTCGGTTCAAATTGAGTGGGAATCTTTATTCAAAACACCGCTTGTCGTCAAGTCTATTCATGTTGAGCAACCTCATTTTGTTTTGGAGCGATTGGCGGATAATCGCTCTAACTGGAATTTCCCGTTTTTTTCGGCTCAAGATGATCTGATCGATAAAAATATGTTGATGAATACGACAACGCAAGTGAATCAGACAAAAATCGATCAGCTCACGATAGAAAACGGTTCGGTAGAATATGTTAACGAGATAACCGGTGTTTCAATGATGATTGAAAAAATAAACGGCGATTTATCATTGGATTCTTTAAAGGGCCCTTATCGTTTTAACGGGCAGGGTAATTTGTTAAAGCAGACTATTTTTGCCTCCTTTGATATGAAACGGCTCAAAAATGATACACCGATAGATTTTTCTTTAAACTTAAAAGAAAAACAAAGTGGCTTGAATATGGATTTAACGGGCGCTTTCACGCCGGATGATCGGACCCGCTTTATGACGGCAGACGGATCGTTTTCATTAACTGCCCCGAATACCTTGTTAAGTGCGCTTCAATTACCGACCATTCATGAGAGTTTAAATAAACCGTCCGTCGGGAATTTGGGTCTTGAATTAACACCGCTTTCGGATGCTCTTAAAAGTATTACCGTTCGGTTGGGGGACAGTGATGATGCGGTTGCTTTGACGGGTAGCTTATCTCGAACCCTGCAAGGGACACAAGAAGTTTTTAAAGGCGGGGTGGCCCTTAATCAAATTGATTATGCGTTGTGGGCTCCTTTTTTTGATCGGTTTGAAAAACTCGTGTTGACGCCTTCCGAAGATTTTAAAAATAAAGAGCTTACGTTAAAAACGGCGATTCAGAATCTTAAAATCGGATAGGATACAATTAAAGACGTATCTGCCGATATTATCTTCACGGATAATCGGTTCAGCGTTCAAAACGGAAAAGCCGTTTTACCCGGAAAAACATCTTTTTCCTTCTCGGGGCAAACGGGATTTATTGAAAAACAGAAAAATTTAAAATTGGCTGTTCGGTTAGACACCAAGGATTTAAGGACTCTTTTAACGTGGTCCGGTTTGGACGTTGCTCATGTTCCGGATCAGTTTTTAAAAAAAACAACGATTAAAGGCTCTGTCGTTTATCTGCCGGAAGCGACTTTCCGACTGGCGTTGGATCAAGCGGTAATTGATGCTTCCTCCGTTTCCGGATCGATTTCGGTCTCTTTAAAACCAAGAGTATCATTTGTGGCTGATTTGAAAGCTAAAAATGTAAATTTTGACTCATATCTGGGGTATAAAGCCCCCTCTCAGCCGATTGATATCGGAGAGCTTCCGAAGTTGTTGAAGCAAAAGTTGGAAAAGGAAACACGGTTAAACGATTTTGATGCTCAAATTCGATTAGAAGTAGCCGAAGCCACTCTTTTGAATCTGCCGATTGCGAGAACGGGAGTATTGGCGACACTGAATAAGGGCGTCTTAACTTTTGACAAGTTGCAATTACAAAATATGGCTACCGCTACATTAAATGCCGCCGGATCTGTCAGCGGAATGGGATCTCATTTGAAAATTTCGGATTTCGCTTTGGATTTTGCCGCCAAACAAACCCCCTTGTTTATGCAACGTGCCGGATTGACAAGTGCATGGAACTGGCTAAATAAGGCAGAGGAAACATTCTTAACAACACGGCTTAATATGGTCGATAACAAGTGGGACGTTTCGGCTCAGGCGACGGTTTCCGATTTTAACGGTCGTTTAAACGGAACGATCGTGGAGGGTGAAAATCAGACATTGTATCAAAACTTGGTTTTGGATGTCGCCCATCCGAATTTTCAAACGGCGCTTCAATTGATTTATCCGCAAGAGAAGATCTTGCCGGCTCTGGACGGATCTTTTAAAATGAAAGGGACGTTAAACGGAACCGCTCAAGATTTTACGTTAAGCGATGTCTCGACTTCTGTCGGCATTCAGCGCTTGAACGGAGATATTGCGTTTACGGACAAGGGAGGACAAAAACTGGTGGCTCATTTGACAAGCCCCTCGGTTGATGCAAGTAAATTTTTACCGGACGGTCTTTTTGGCTTTACGGGATCTCCGTTAGATTCTCAAAAACCGTTGGATTTAAGTGCGCTTGCAACATGGGATATTGATATGAAGTTGGATACGGATCAATTTTTATATCAAACGATAGATTTGAGAAATGCCTCTTGTTATTTAACCGTTCGGGACAAAATTTTGACACTGGTTGATTTGTCGGGGGAACAACGGGGTGAGGCAACATCGCCGTTTAAAGTTTCCGGCTCCTTGTCTTTTGTTCAAGAGCCGATTTTAAAGGTGGAAGCGGATATCACGAATATTCCGCTTCGGAGTGACTTTTTGTTGTTAAACAGAATGGCTTTCGGAAACGGCTTTGCTTCTTTGAAATTAAATGCTTCCGGACATGGTAAAACACCGGCAGAGATTTTAAATTCGTTAGACGGAAGCGGAGAGCTTGTCGTTAATAACGCCCAATGGATCGGGGTAGATTTATCTGCCGTTCCGTTGATGGCTCAATCTGTTATTCAGAATATGGATACGCAAGCCTCATTCGAAAATCAAATGAAGCGTTTACTGAGCTCGGGAAAGACGGCTATTGATACGATAATGGGTAAATTTTCGATTTCTGAAGGAGTTGTTCGCTTTGTGGATATGTCTTTAAAAGCGAAAGGCGTTTACTCCAATCCGATGCAGTTGTCTTGGAAAATCTCATCTCAAGCTTTAGATGTCGCCATGCCGATTTCTTTGGAGGGGCTAAGTCATTTACCGCCGTTTGCTTTATTGATTAAGGGAACGCCTTCGAAAAAAACGTATGAGACGAACTTTACGGACTTATCGATGGCGATTGCCCAGATTGTGGATCAGGGAACGGCCAGACAGGCAAGACAACAAGAGCAGATGACGGCACAAGCACTTCAAGCGGCTCAACAAACGCGTGAAAACCAGATGAAGGAAGCCGTTCAATCAGCCAATGAGGCGGTTCGTTCGGTTGAAAACAGATTGATGGAAGTTTCAAATGACAAGGCTTCTTATCTATTGCAAAATGCCAAAGATGCCGTGACGATTATGAATGAAATGGCCATCAAAGAAAATCTGACGGATGCGCAATACATTCAAATTATGGAACAGTCCAGATTGGCTGTTTTAAAAGCAAACGAGGCTTTGAAAGAAATCGAAAAAGATATTTTCTTTGAAGATCGCAAAACGTTGTTGGTTTATGAAAAACAAAGTCAGGAAATGCTGGGCCGTATGCAACAAATGTATCAAGTCGCTCCCGAAATTGAAATCATCGGTAAGTTAATTCCGGCCGTTCAAAAAAACATTGAAACGATTCAAAAGGCAAACCAATTGATGAAACAAAATGTGACACAAGAGCAGGGAGAGAAGATAGTCGCGGCGGCCGCCGAGGCGTACCGCAAAATTGAAAAGGCCTATTTGTACGTGAATCGGTTTGATGCACAGGCCTTGCAACAACAAATCCAACCAACCCCTCAAAGATCCGGTTTCGGAGGGGTTATCGAGCGACGAGCGGATTCTTATTAAAAGACGAAAAACGATCTTGTTTTTCTGAGATAAATCGACCGATTGTACGGTCGATTTATTGTATCTAGAAAACCACGCGTTAGACGCGTGGTTCAGTAAAGCTTATAGCGGTGAGGATGACAAAGCGCTCC